>NZ_JBVJGW010000006.1:0-382492 GCF_055587105.1 Streptomyces sp. NPDC048461
GCGCCTGTACCGGCCGCGGCGCCTGTACCGGCCGCGGCGCCTGTACCGGCCGCGGCGCCTGTACCGGCCGCGGCGCCTGTACCGGCCGCGGCGCCTGTACCGGCCGCGGCGCCTGTACCGGCCGCGGCGCCCGTACCGGCCGCGCCCGTACGGGCCGTCGCCACCGCGGGGCCGGCCGGGTCGCCGCCGTCGCGGGCGCAGCTCCCGTCCTCGCGGCCGCGCTGAACCCGTCGCCCGCGCGCAGTGCGCCGGGGCGGCCCGGAGGAGGGCGGTCCGCCGGGCGACCGGCAGACTGCTCCGCATGCTCGATGCCTCCGCACGACTGCTGCGCCTGCTGTCCCTGCTGCAAGCCCACCGGGAATGGACCGGGGCCGATCTCGCCGACCGGCTCGGGGTCACCCCGCGCACGGTGCGGCGGGACGTCGACCGGCTGCGGGAGCTCGGGTATCCGGTCAACGCCAGCCCCGGGACGGGAGGCGGCTACCAGCTGGGGGCCGGGGCCGAGATGCCGCCGCTGCTGCTGGACGACGAGGAGGCCGTGGCGGTCGCCGTCGGGCTGCGCACCGCCGCCGGGAACGGGGTCGAGGGGATCGGGGAGGCATCCGTACGGGCCCTCGCGAAGCTGGAGCAGGTGCTGCCGTCGCGGCTGCGGCGCCGGGTCTCGGCGCTCAACGAGTTCACCGTGTCCATGCTGCGCGACCCCCGGGGTTCCACCGTCGACCCCTCCGTCCTGACGGAGCTGGCCTCCGTCTGCCGGGACGCCGAGCGGCTGCGCTTCGGGTACCGGGACCACGGAGGCACCGTCAGCCGCCGCACCGTGGAGCCGCACCGGCTGGTGTGCACCGAGCGGCGCTGGTACCTGGTCGCCTGGGACGTGGACCGGGAGGCCTGGCGCACCTTCCGGGTCGACCGGATCGAGCCCAGGCCCCCGCACGGCCCCCGGTTCACCCCGCGGCCGCCGCCGGCCGAGGACCTGGCCGCGTACGTCTCCCACGGGGTGTCGCAGGGCGTGTACGCGACCAGGGCGCTGATCCGGCTGAAGATCCCGATCGAGGAGGCGTCGCTGGTCATCGGGCCCAGCGACGGAACCCTGGAGCCGGTCGACGGGCGGAGCTGCCTGCTGCGCACCGGAGCGGTGAACCTGACCGTTCTCGTGATTCACGTCATGTTGCTCGGCTGTGAGTTCGAAGTCGTCGAGCCGCCGGAGCTGACGGACCGGATCAGGGCCGCGCGGGATCTCCTCGGGCGGGCCGTGGACTCCGCACCCGTGGAGAAAATGTAAGAGAACTGAGGGGTAATCACCTGGTCCGGTCCAAGGGGCCGCGGCAATCTCCGGCGGTAATTGACCCCCTTGCGGCAGGAATTCCATACGGTCTTCCCGGCGGGCGTGTCGCGCACGGGAAAACAATGGGAGCCTGTCGATATTCTGTGACACAAG
The DNA here is from genome assembly GCF_055587105.1 of Streptomyces sp. NPDC048461. Taxonomy (NCBI): domain Bacteria; kingdom Bacillati; phylum Actinomycetota; class Actinomycetes; order Kitasatosporales; family Streptomycetaceae; genus Streptomyces; species Streptomyces sp. NPDC048461. The sequence continues at coordinate 1,439 of NZ_JBVJGW010000006.1, forward strand.
CGTGACCCGGGACGGACTAACGTGCCGGTCGGCCGCTGACGGTCCGGGGGTGCCCGCGGACCGCGCGGCGGGAACGGCGGAGGCGGGCCGGGTCGATGACCCGGCCCGCCTCGGTGTCGTGCGGGAGGTGGTGCGTACCGTCCCGCGGACGTCAGCCGCCGGTCACCGGACGCGCCGCGGCACCCCGGGCGGGGGCCCGCTCGGTGTGCGCCGGACGGCGGCTGCCGGCCGGGGTGACCGGGGTCCGCTCGGAGCGGATCACGTGCGCCCTGGTGGCCGCGTGCGCGGCGGGGCGGGGCGCCGGGGAGTGCCCCGTGACGGCGCCCGCGGGGCCCGAGGGCGCCGCGGGGACGGCCGGCAGGGCTGAGGCGACGGGGGAGGCGGGGAGCACGGGCTCGGCGGGGAGCGCGGGCTCGGCGGCCGCGGCGGGAGCCGGGGCAGCCGCCCCGGCGGTGTCCGCGTCCAGTCTGAGCTGCCACTTGCCGCCCGCGGAGAGCAGCGGGGTGAGCGCGACGGCGACCGGCGCGGGCATCCGCCCGGTCTCGGCACGGCGGCGCAGCAGCTCGCGCAGCTCGAAGACGTAGGCCTCGACGCGGGCGATGAGCGGCTCGAACCAGGGGAGCGCCAGGAGGATCAGCAGCCCCGCGGTCCAGCCGAGGAGGACGTCGCTGATCCAGTGGGTACCGAGGTAGACGGTGGTGGCGCCGACGCTCAGGGAGACGACGGCGGACACCACGGACAGCACCCGCCGGGTGACCACGGTGGAAGCCAGGTAGGCCAGGATTCCCCAGGTCACGACGGCGTTGGCGGTGTGGCCGGAGGGAAATATATCGCCGCCCGCGAAGAGTTCGGCGGAGCCGATCTCGGTGGCGTAGTGCGGGCCGAGGCGGCCGAGGCCGATCTTGACGGCCCCGACGGTGACGTTGAGGAGCAGCAGTGACACGCCGAGGGTGATCAGCGGGCGGAGGGTGTGCTGGCGCCAGGAGCGCCAGCCGAGCCAGGCGGCGACCATCACCGCGGTGGGTCCGCGCTGGCCGAGCACGACGAGGTAGTCGAGGAAGGCGTGCAGCTGCGGCCACTGCTCGTAGGGGCGGAAGAACATGACCTGCCAGTCCAGCCGGACGAGCCAGGACGTGGTCAGTACGGCCACCACGATCGCGAGGTAGAAGGCCAGCGTCGATCCCAGGAGCACGACGCGGTGCCGGCTCATCCGCGGCGTTTGCAGATGAGCCGGTCGCTCTGGTTCCCGGTCCAGCCGGGCGAACACCCGCTCCAGACGGGGCGGGATTAGGTCGGTACGCACTCAATCGACGTTACCGCGCGTTGCCGGGCGCCCCGGGCGAATCACGCGCTTTGTGATGACCATGTGATGTGGAGTTGGTCTCACGCGGAACTTAATTGCCGCTATTTCGAGCGGGGTTGCGGCCCACTTGATCCACTGTCACCGAAATGCCTTTCGCACACTTACCTGTGCTTTATTGCCGCAGCCCGCGTCCTTTGCCGAATGATGTATCGGAATGTCTCATTCCGTTATCTACGGGGGCCCGGAGCCGTTCAGCCAGAACGCCCCGTAGACCGCCGAGGCCACGGCCGCCGCACCCAGCACCAGGGCCGCCCACCGCGTCCGCCACCGGGCCAGGGCCACCGCCACGGGAAGCAGCAGCGGGAAGGCCGGCAGCAGCAGCCGCGGCTTGGAACCGAAGTACCCCGACGCGCACAGGGCCAGCGCCATCACGACCCCGCCGTAGACGAGCAGCGGCACCGGCTGCCGCTGCCGCACGCACCGCACGTACAGCCACAGCACCAGCGCGACCCCGGCGACCAGTCCGGCCCCGGCCGCGAAGCCCGCGGACGCGGGAGCGCCGGGGGAGGCCAGCTTCGCCCCGACGAAGCGGGCGAAGGCCCAGCCGCCGTCGAAGCCGTTGCCCCAGCCCGCCTGCACGTCCAGGTAGCCGAACGGCCCGCCCCCGGTGCGCACGCCGACCCACAGCACGTACGCCGCCGCGCCCAGCGGGGCCAGCAGGGCGCCCGCCGCCATCCGCCACGACCGCTCCCCGCGCCGCACCGCCAGGGCGACCGCCACCCACACCGCCGCGACCACCGCGGCACCGACCGGGCGGGTCAGCCCGGCCCCGGCCGCCAGCAGCCCCGCGGTCACCCACCGGCCGCGCAGGGTCCCGTACAGCGCCCAGGCGGCGAGCGCGGTGAACAGGGACTCGCTGTACGCCATGGACTGCACGATCCCGACGGGCAGCACCGCCCACAGCGCCACGGCCATGACCCCGGCCCGGCGGCCGTACAGCAGGCCGGCCACGGCGAAGATCCCCCAGGCCGCCGCGAGCCCGGCGAGCGCCGACACCACCAGGCCCGAGGAGCCGTACGAGAGCCCGGTCAGGGCCGACACCAGCCGCTCCAGCCAGGGCAGGAGCGGGAAGAAGGCCAGGTTCGAATGGACGTCCCCGTTCGGGAGGACCACCTCGTAGCCGTACCCGCCGGCCGCGGTGCGGGCGTACCAGAGCGAGTCCCAGCGGGCCGACAGCAGCGTGTGCGGGCTGCTGCCCGCGGCCGCGCTCCAGGCGCCGAGGACGAGCAGCCCGAGCAGCCTGACCGCCGCGAAGACGGCCAGTGCGGGCGCGGCCCGGCGAAATCCAAGATCTTCCACGGGCATGATTATCGGTGGCGGCGCACCGCGGGCGCGGCCGGGCACCACGAGCCGTGAGCGCGCGTGCACGCGGGGCAGTGCGAGCGGCCCGGCACGTGGCGTACGCCACACGGCGGCCGCATCCGGGATGAGAGCTTGACCACGTGGACGACAGGCGAACTCGCGTACGCTGACCGTTCACTCGCGTGTCGATGCCGGACCCGTCGGAAGCCGCACAGCGCACCATCCCCGCGGCCCCGCAGACGCTGGTCCGCCGAGTGCGGGGGGATCACCTGGGAGGTACATGCATGTCGGGGACGAACACGGCCGACCGCAGCACCCCCGGCCCCTGGCAGCGGCTCCGCGCGGCATCCGGCGGGGCCAACCGCTGGGTCGTCCTGGCGGTGCTCTGCGTCAGCCTGGTCCTCGTCGCGCTCGACGCGACGATCCTGCACGTCGCCGTCCCGTCCGTCACCGAGGACCTGCGCCCCGGCTCGATCGAGCTCCTCTGGATCGTCGACGCCTACCCGCTGGTCTGCGCCGCCCTGCTGATCCTCTTCGGCACCCTGGGCGACCGGGTCGGCCGCCGCCGCATCCTCCTCCTCGGCTACGCGCTCTTCGGCGCGGCCTCCGCGCTGGCGGCCCTCGCCGACAGCGCCCAGGTCCTCATCGCCGCCCGCGCGCTGCTCGGCATCGGCGGCGCGATGATCATGCCCGCCACGCTGTCGATCCTGCGCCAGGTCTTCCCCGACCGGCGCGAGCGGGCCCTCGCCATCGGCATCTGGACCGCCGTCGCCGCCGTCGGCGCGGCCGGCGGACCGGTGCTCGGAGGCTTCCTGGTCCAGCACTTCTGGTGGGGCTCCGTCTTCCTCATCAACATCCCGCTGATGGCACTGATCCTTCCGCTGGGCCGCTGGCTGCTCCCCGAGTCGAAGGGCTCCGCCGACGGGCCCTGGGACGTGCTCGGCGCGCTGATGGCCGCCGCCGGAGTGCTCGGCTCCGTGCTCGGCGTCAAGCGGCTGGGCGCCGAGCGGCAGCTGCTCGACGCCGAGGCGATGGTCCCGCTGTTCCTCGGTGCGGCGCTGCTCGTGCTGTTCGTACGGCGCCAGAGGCGGCGCACGCACCCGCTGATCGACATGCGGCTGTTCTCCCGCGCCGCCTTCACGACCTCCGTCGGATGCATCGTGCTCGCCATGCTGGCGCTGGTCGGCCTGGAGCTCATCGCCGTCCAGTACCTCCAGCTGGTGCTGCACCTCAGCCCGCTGGAGACCGGCCTGCGGCTGCTGCCGCTGACCTTCGCCGCCATGGCCGCCGGCGCCACCGGGTCCTACACCCTGACCCGGATCGGCCCGCGGACCATGGTCTCGCTGGGCTTCCTGCTCACGGCCTTCGCCGTGCTGCTGCTGACCCTGATGGGGCAGCAGGACCGTCCCGTCCTGCTCACGGTGGGCTTCATCCTGCTCGGCTTCGGGCTCCAGACCACCCTTTTCGCCGCGTACGAGTCCATGCTGAGCGAGGCCCCCGCGGCCACCGCCGGCGGTGCGGCCTCGATCGGCGAGACCTCGTACCAGCTGGGCGCGGGCATGGGCATCGCCCTGCTGGGCAGCGTGATGAACGCCGCGTACGCCCCGGGGCTCGCGCGGGTGCCGGGCGTCTCGGCGGCGCAGTCGGAGGGCGCCGCGCATTCGCTGGGCGAGGCGTACCAGATCGCCGCGCAGCTCGGCGGGCCCGCGGGGGCCTCGCTGTACGAAGCCGCCCGGCACTCCTTCGTGCACGGGCTGCACGTGACCCTGGTGGTGAGCGCGGGGCTGCTGCTGGCGGGTGCGGTGATGGCGCTGAAGCTGCCGCGGGTGATGGAGTGCGGGGCGCCCGGCGGCGAGCCGGAGGAGGAAGCGGCGGTGAAGCTGCCCTCCCAGGGGGGCGGGCGGCGGGCGGCCGGGGTGCCGTCGCAGGCTGCCGGTGAGCCGTGCCCGGCTCCTGCGGAGCGCGCGGGCTGACCGTGCCGGGCCGCCGGGCCGCCGGGCCGCCGGGCCGACGTGGGCTCGGGTGCGTGCTCGCGTGCCGCGCCGTCGCCGGGGGCGCTGCCCCCGGACCCCCGCGCCTCAAACGCCGGCGGGGCTGATCATGCGCTGACCGTGGCGGGCTGATCAGGGCCGCGGCTGTCCGGGGGCGGGGCTGATCATGGCCGGGGTGGGGGTGGACGGGTGGGGAAGGGGGCGTCTAGCGTCGGGGGCGCCGCGCGCAGACGTGCGCCGCCAGTTCCGACTCCGGCCGCCGGGAGGCCCCGTGTCCGCGTTCCAGCCCCATGATCCGCTCGGGCTCGACGAGCTCCTCGGTCCGGAGGACCTCGCCATCCGCGACACCGTCCGCGGCTGGGCCGCCGACCGGGTGCTGCCGCACGTCGCCGAGTGGTACGAGAAGGGCGAGCTGCCGGAGATCCGCGAGATCGCCCGCGAGCTCGGTTCGCTCGGCGCCCTCGGGATGTCGCTGACCGGCTACGGCTGCGCCGGCGCCAGCGCCGTCCAGTACGGCCTCGCCTGCCTGGAACTGGAGGCCGCCGACTCCGGCATCCGCTCGCTGGTGTCCGTACAGGGTTCCCTCGCGATGTACGCGATCTGGAAGTACGGTTCCGAGGAGCAGAAGCAGCGCTGGCTGCCCGGCATGGCCGCCGGCGAGCTGATCGGCTGCTTCGGGCTGACCGAGCCGGACCACGGTTCCGACCCCGCGGGCATGCGGACGTACGCGAAGCGCGACGGCACCGACTGGGTGCTGAACGGCCGCAAGATGTGGATCACCAACGGCTCCGTCGCCGCGGTGGCCGTGGTGTGGGCGCAGACCGACGAGGGGATCCGCGGCTTCGCGGTGCCCACCGGCAGCGCGGGGTTCTCCGCCCCCGAGATCCGGCACAAGTGGTCGCTGCGCGCCTCGGTGACGAGCGAGCTGGTCATGGACGACGTACGGCTGCCCGCGGACGCGGTCCTGCCCGGCGTCACCGGTCTCAAGGGTCCGCTCGGCTGCCTCAGCCACGCGCGGTACGGGATCATCTGGGGGTCCATGGGCGCGGCGCGCGCCAGCTTCGAGTCCGCGCTCGACTACTCCAGGACCCGGGAGCAGTTCGGCAAGCCGATCGGCGGTTTCCAGCTCACGCAGGCCAAGCTCGCGGACATGGCACTGGAGCTCCACAAGGGCATCCTGCTGGCCCACCACCTGGGCCGGCGCATGGACGCGGGGACCCTGCGGCCGGAGCAGATCAGCTTCGGCAAGCTCAACAATGTCCGCGAGGCCATCGAAATCTGTCGGACCGCGCGGACCATCCTGGGTGCCAACGGGATCTCCCTCGAATACCCCGTCATGCGGCACGCCACCAACCTCGAGTCGGTCCTCACCTACGAGGGCACCGCCGAGATGCACCAACTGGTGCTGGGCAAGGCGCTCACCGGGCTCGACGCCTTCCGGTGAGGGCCCTGCCTAGCTCTGGTTGAAGAAATCGCGCGAACGGCCGCCGGGCTCACCGCTCACGATCTGGGTGTCGGCCGGGGTCAGCAGGAAGACCCTGGTCGCCACCCGCTCGATCGATCCGCGCAGCCCGAAGGTCAGTCCGGCCGCGAAGTCGACCACGCGCTTCGCGTCGCCCGGATCCATCGACGACAGGTTGACGATCACCGGGACGCCCTCGCGGAACAGCTCGCCGATGCCGCGCGCGTCCCGGAAACCGTCCGGGGTGACCGTGGCGATCCGGCGTCCCTGGTCGACGGCCGACTCCGAGGCCACCTTGACCCGGGGGTCGGTGACCCACGCGTCGCCGGGGCCGGAAACCGAACCACCCTGGGCGGCCTCCGCGTAGTCGTCGTCGTAGTAACGCTCGTCGTCGCTGTCTTCCACGAGACCCAGCCAGGCACTCGCCTTGCGCACCGAACCCATGGACGCCTCCTTTCACCGCGGTCAGTCTGTCTTCTCTCCGCTGCCCCTATGGTCGTCCATGATGCTGACAACGCGCCAAGTGGATAGTCGGCGCGCACGGGTTTCGTGACGGTACTGGTGCAGAACATCCGTTGCACGGTCAAGGATCCAGGCGGCTACCGCTGCTGACTGAGTGAAAATACGACTGCTGCGGCCTTACGGGTGAGCGGTGCGGACGTACGGGTGACGCGCGGGGCTCGCTACGATGCCCGGCAGGCACGCGTACGACCCACGGGGGAACAGATTGTTCGGCATCGTCAGACCTTGCACGCACCGGCTCGGGGAGCGGTTCAAGGCGGAGTGGATGGCCCATCTGTGCGGGCTGTGCCTGGCACTTCGCGGGGACCACGGTCAGTTCGCCCGGATCGTCACGAACTACGACGGTTTGCTGGTCTCCGTTCTGACGGAGGCTCAGTCCGGTCCGGCTCCCGGCGCGCGCCGCACCGCGGGGCCCTGTCCCCTGCGCGGCATGCGCACGGCCGCGGTGGCCCAGGGCGAGGGGGCGCGCCTCGCGGCAGCCGTCTCGCTCGTGCTGGCCTCCGCGAAGGTGCGCGACCACGTCGCGGACCGGGACGGGCTGTTGGCCCGGGCCCCCCTCGCCCTCGCCGCCCGTACGGTCGCCCGCGGCTGGGACCGGGCCGGCGCCCGGACCGGAGCCTCGCTCGGCTTCGACACGGCGGTGCTCGTCGACGCCGTGGACCGGCAGGGGGCCATCGAGACCCTGGCCGGTCCCGGCACGCCCGTGCTCGTCGTGACCGAGCCGACGGAGACCGCCACGGCCGCCGCCTTCGCGCATACCGCGCAGCTCGCCGGACGGCCAGGCAACGCCCCCGCGCTCGCCGAGGCGGGCCGGTACTTCGGGCGGCTGGCGCACCTGCTGGACGCGGTGGAGGACCAGGGCGCGGACGCCGAGGCGGGCGCCTGGAACCCGCTCACCGCCACCGGGACCCCGCGGGCCGAGGCCCGGCGGCTGTGCGACGACGCCCTCCGGGGCATCCGGCTGGCACTGGCCGAGGTCGAGTTCGCCGACGCGGGCCTCGCCCACCGGCTGCTCGTGCACGAGCTGCGCACCTCCGTGGACCGGGCCTTCGGGACCGCGGGCTGCGGGCACGACCACACCGGTACGGCACCGGCCGGCCAGGGCGGCGCCCCGTACGGCGGCGGGCCCTACGGGGGTCAGCCGCACGGGGGCCTGCCGTACGACGCCCGGGGCGCCGGCAACCCGTACGCGCAGAACCCCTACGGCGGCCCGCCCCAGGGCGGCGCCCCGTACGGCGGGGGAGCGCCCGGCGGGCCCCCTGCGGGCTCGGGCGGCGGCTTCGGCGGCGGTGGTGGTGGTGGCGGCATGTTCGGCGGGCCGACCCCGCCGAAGCCGCGCCGCGGGCTGCTCGCCGGCTGCGCGGTCGCCATCGGCCTGTGCTGCACCTGCCGGATCTGCTGCGCCGACGAGTACGAGGGGCCCTGGTCCCGCAAGAAGCGCGAGGGCTGCTGCTCCAACTGCGACTGCCCGACGGGCTGCGACTGCGACGGCTGCTGCTGCCCCTGCGACTGAGGTCCCGTCAGATTCCACAGGTCCGGACGGGGTACCCCCGGGTTCCCGCCCGGACCGGCGTGGAAGGGTTGAGCGGCATGAGCGACGACGCGGACGATCCGCACACCGACTGGCGGAAATGGCACGAGCGACGGCTGGCCGCCGTGTCCGCCCCCTACGGCCCCCTCGCGCTGACCGGAACCCACTGGCTCGCCGACTACCCGGAAGGTCGACTTCCGGCCGTTCCGGGGCTCTGGCGCGCGACCGGAGGCTCGGTGGCGCTGACCGCCGCCGCCGGGGACGGTCTGTGCCTCGACGGCGAGCCCCTCGCGGGCGAGGCCGTGCTCGGCGCGGACGAGGGCCCTCCGTCGGCCTCCCGGGTCCGCGCGGGCGAGGTACGGCTCGTCGTGATCCGGCGCGAGGGGGAGTGGGCGGTCCGCGTCTTCGATCCCGGCTCCGAGGCCCGCCGGTCCTTCGCCGGCATCGAGGCCACCCCGTACGACCCGGCCCTCGCGCTGCCGGGCCGCTTCCGCCCGTACGCCGAGGGCCGGACCGTCCAGGTCGAGAACGCCGACGGGCGCGCCCGGGGCCTCGGACTCGGCGGCGAGCTCGTCTTCGCCCACGAGGGCGCGGAGCACGCCCTCCAGGTCGCCGTCGACGAGGACGACGGCAGTCTGTGGGCCGTTTTCGGCGACGCCACCGGCGGCCGCTCCAGCTACCGCTTCCGCTTCCTGAAGCCCGGCGTCCCGGCGTCCGACGGCTCGATCACCGTGGACCTCAACCGCGCGGTGCTGCCGCCCTGTGCCTTCGCGGACCACTTCGTGTGCCCGTTCCCGCCACCGGGGAACACGCTGCCCTTCGAGGTGGCGGCAGGAGAGCGGCGGCTGAAAGCCGCCCTTGCGACCGATATCTGACGACAGCACACTCCCGAGAGTGCTTGTCAGGGACACGGCGTGTTCTTCTGCGCTCCCGTGCCCCTGCCGCGCCTCACGGGCTCCGGCACCCCCACGATCGCCGGGCCCCCGAACCCTCCCGGAGGACGATAAGTGAGGATCAAGAGCATCACCCGTACCCGGCTGCTCGCGGCGGCCACCGGCCTGGCCGCCGTAGCCGCGCTCGCCGCCCCCACCGCCGCCAGCGCCGACACCCAGGACGGCGGGTTCAGCGCCTCCCGTCTCGCCTCGGCCGGCGCATCCGTCCTGCGCGCCGACGTCGCCGGCACCGCATGGCACACCGACCCCGCCACCGGGACCCTCGTGGTCACGGCCGACTCCACCGTCTCCGCCGCCTCCCTCGCGAGAATCAAGCGCGAGGCGGGGGCCGACGCCGGTGCCCTGCGCATCGAACGCACCCCGGGCAAACTGACCAAGCTGCTCTCCGGCGGCGACGCGATCTACGCGTCGAGCTGGCGCTGTTCGCTCGGCTTCAACGTCCGCAGCGGAAACACCTACTACGCGCTCACCGCCGGGCACTGTACGGACGGCGCCGGCACCTGGTGGAGCAACTCCGCCAAGACCACCGTGCTCGGCTCGACCACCGGGTCCAGCTTCCCCACCAACGACTACGGCCTGATCAAGTACGCCAGCAACTCGCCGGTCCCGCCCGGAACCGTCGGCAGCCAGGACATCACCAGCGCCGTCAACGCCACCACCGGCATGGCCGTCAAGCGCCGCGGGTCCACCACCGGCACCCACAGCGGTTCGGTCACCGGCCTCAACGCCACCGTCAACTACGGCGGCGGCGACGTCGTCTACGGCATGATCCGCACCAACGTGTGCGCCGAGCCCGGCGACAGCGGCGGCCCGCTCTACTCGGGCACCCGCGCCGTCGGCCTCACCTCCGGGGGCAGCGGCAACTGCTCCTCCGGCGGAACCACGTTCTTCCAGCCCGTGGTCGAGGCCCTCAACGCCTATGGGGTCAGCGTCTACTGACGGTGACCCACGCGCCCCCGGACGCCCCCCTGGACGTCCTCCCGCCATCTGGGAGGATGTCCAGGGTGTCCACGGGGGAGGCTTCTGCATGAAACGCATCGGAGTGACCGGCCACCGGTCCATCCCCGGCAGGGCGCTCGGCCACGTGGAGAGCGCCCTGCGGGCCGTGCTGGGACGCCACGAAGGCCCGCTGGAGGCCCTCTCCAGCCTCGCCGACGGGGCGGACCAGCTGTTCGCCTCCATCGCGCTCGAACACGGCGCCGACCTCACCGTGGTCATCCCCAGCGGGGACTACGAGGACGCCTTCGAGGACGCCGAGTCCCTGGCCCGCTACCGGGGGCTCAAGCGCCGCGCGGCCCAGGAGGTGCGGATGGACTTCGCCCACGCCACCGACGAGGCCTACTACGCCGCCGGCACCTACATCGCCGACTCCTGCGACCGGCTCGTCGCCGTCTGGGACGGACTGCCCGCGCGCGGCCACGGCGGAACCGCCGAGATCGTCGCCTACGCCCGGACGCTCGGCAAGCCGGTCACCGTCATCTGGCAGGCGGGCGCGACCCGGGACTGAGCCGCGCCCCCGCTTCCCGGACGGCCGTCAGCTGCTGTGCCGGGCCAGCCAGTCCGTGTGCTGCGGCGAGACGTACCGCTCGGTCTCGTACACCGACGAGGGCCACTGGGACTCGGTGATCGTCGTCTGCATCACGACCATCATGGCCGCCAGGTCCTGCTCGATCAGGGTGTGCGCCTCGATCAGCGGATGGTGGCGGCGCACCTCGTTCCAGGCGATCCCGGCCGCGGCGGCCGCGCTCAGCAGCCCGGTCAGCTCCGCGCCCGGACCCGAGCCGAACATCCCGAACACCGCGAGCAGCAGGGCCAGGAGGGTCAGCAGCACGATCGTCCACGACCACAGGGCGGTCGCCCGGCGGGACACCTCCGTCCGCCTCCGGTACCAGTTGCGCTGCTCGATCAGCCGGTCCCGGACGTACGTCTCGCGCCGCGCCTGGTAGCCCGTCCCGCGCAGCCGCTCCATCGCGCCGGTGATCTCCCCGCCCTCCGGGACCTCCCCGGTGGCCCGCGGGTCCTCCCAGCCCATCTTGCGCAGCTCGTCCAGGCCCTTCTCCAGCCGGGCCCGGTACGTCGCCCCCGCGTCGGCGGCGTCCGTGCCGAACGGCGCGCCGTGCACGGCGTACCGCCACGCCAGGGACTTGATGAACTCCGCCGCACTGCGGTTGAGCTGCCACTGCGGGCGGGCCCGCCGCCGGGTCGCCCGTACGCCCACGGCCAGCACCCCCGCGTACGCGAGCGCGCTCAGCAGCCCGAACAGGCGCACCGGGCCGAGCTCCGGGCCCGACGGCAGCGCGGCCGCCCCCGCGGCCGCGACCAGCAGCAGCAGCTGGGCACGGGTCGCCTGGGTGGACTCCCGCTGGCGGGAGATCGCGGCCCGGTCGGTGTGGTGGAAGAGGGCCGGCAGGTCCTCGTTTCGAAAGGTCATGCTGTCGGTCACGGCGCCCCCTGCTGTCGGGTGGCGGGCGGTCGGGCCGCGCGGCCCCACCGCCCGCGGTCGGATCACACGGCGAGGGGCTCCAGGTCACGGTGGACCCGCCGCTCGTCGCGGGCGTAGCGGGTCAGTCCGTGCTCCTCGCCGAGCAGCCGGGTCAGTTCGGCCACCGTCTCCGCACGGACCCGGGCCGCCTCCTCCTTGCGGCCCATGGAGTCCAGGCTGACCGCCATGTTGGAGGCGCTCGCCAGGGTCTCCGGGTGGTGCACCCCGAGCGACTCGCGCAGCCGCATCACGGACAGCCGCTCCAGCTCCAGGGCACCCTCGGGATCGCCCAGGTCGGCCCGGGCGTTGGCCAGGTTGAGGTGCGCGAAGATCGTGTGCGGGTGGTTGTCGCCCAGCACCTCGCGCATGTGCCGGATCGTCTGCCGCAGCATCGGCTCCGCCGTCTCCGACGCGCCCGTGCCCCAGTGGAAGACCGCCAGGTTGTTGACGGCCGCCAGGGTGTACGGGTGCCGCTCGCCCGGCACCTTCATGTACTCGTCGACCACCTCCTGCGCCAGGTCCCGGGCCGCGCCCGGGTCCCCGGTCGCGAACAGGTCCGCGGCCAGGTTCAGCTCGCAGGCCAGCAGGTCCGGGTTGACCGAGGTGTACTTGGCCCGGTAGCGGCCCCGGGTCGCCGTCGTCAGCCGCAGCGCGTCCTCCAGCTCCCCGGCCCGGCGCAGCGACACCGCCAGGTTCTTCGCCGCCGACAGGGTGCCCGGGAACGCCCAGCCGAGCTGCCGCTTGTAGATCTCGTACGTCCGGGCCAGCAGCTGCACCGAGTCGTCGTAGCGGCCCACCTCGCGCAGGTCCCGGGCCAGGTTCTGCGCCGAGGACAGGGTGTACGGGTGGTCCGGGCCCAGCACCTCCGTGCGCCGGTCGAAGACCTCCTGGTCGATCTCCCGGGCCCGGGAGTACTGCCCGACCATGCGCAGGTTCAGCGCCAGGTTGTTCGCGGCGGCCAGCGTGCGCGGGTGGGCCTCGTGGAAGATCTGCCCGAAGCCCTCGTGCGCGGCCGTCGCCAGCTCCATCGCCTCGCCGTAGCGGCCGAGCGCGCCCAGGTCCATCGCCAGACCGCTGGTGGTCATGTACGTGTGCGGGTGGGAGGCCCCGAGGGCGTCCCGCTGCCGCTCCAGCGTGCCCTCGTCCAGTTCCATCGCCTCCACGAAACGGCCCTGCGAGCGCAGGATGTTCGAGAGGTGGAACCGCAGGTAGAGGTACTGCAGGTCGTCGCCGCCCAGGGTCTCCTTCCAGACCTCGCGCAGCTCCTCGCCCAGCTGGTGCGCGGCCTTGAAGTCACCGCGCTTCCACAGGTACCGCACCCGGTCGATCAGCAGCCGGCGGGTCTCCGGCTCCTTGCAGTGGCGGGCGTCGGACGGAGTCAGGTGGGGCCAGATCGTGTTGAACCGCGGCCACGTCTCCGGGTTGTCTATCGGCTCGTCGTCGTCCGGCCGGGCCCCCGCCAGGATCCGGTGCACCGCGTGCCGGGCCTCGTGCTGCTCCTCCTCCGAGAGCTGCGCCCGGATGACGGCCTGGACCAGGCGGTGCACCTGGATGCTGTTGCCGACCTGGTCGACCTTGGCCAGGGCGAACCGGCCGATCTCCCGGATCACCCGGCCCAGCACCAGCTTCTCCTGCAGGGAGGAGTCGTACGGCTTGAGCGCGTCGATCATCTCCTTGCTGTAGAGGAGGTTGGCCGAGATCGGCTCCGGTGCGAAGAACGCGCACAGCTGCAACAGCCGTACGGCGGCGGGGGAGCGGGACTGGAGCCGCTCGATGGACACGTTCCAGGTGGCGGCCACCGGCTGCGGGTACCCGGGGGGCTGGTTCAGGCCCAGCACCCGGGCGGCCTGCTGCGCGAGCTGCTCGATGTACGCGGACACCGGGGTCGCGGTCTCCGCGATCCAGGCACCGGCCTGCTCCACGGCCAGCGGCAGGTCTCCCACCGCCACGGCGACCTGCTCGGCGTCGTCCTGGGACAGTCCGGGCGCGCGGCGCTGGAGGTGCTCGATGGACTCCTCGCGCAGGAAGACGTCCACGGGCAGCGCGTCGCCGTACTGCGACCAGGACTGGTTGCGGGAGGTCACCAGCACGTGACCCGGACCGCCCGGCGGGAAGAACCGCTTGAGGGTCTCCGGGTCGTCGGCGTTGTCGAAGACCAGCAGCCAGCGCGAGGACGGGACCCCGCGGCGGAGCAGGTCGATCGCCTCCTGGGAGGCGGCCGCCATGTCCTCCCCGGTCTGCGCCCCCAGCCGTACGGCCAGCTCGGCGAGGGCCGCGACCACGTCGTCGGTCTGCTCCGAGGAGATCCACCACACCAGGTCGTAGTCGGCCATGAACCGGTGCACGTACTCCAGGGCCACCTGGGTCTTGCCGACGCCGCCGAGCCCGTACAGCGTCTGCGGCTGCGGCAGCACGACGGCCATGCCGCCGCCGAGCTGGTCGCGCATCCGCTCCAGCACGATGCTGCGGCCGGTGAACCCGGTGTTGCGGGGCGGTGCGTTCCAGATCTTCGGGACGGTCCCCGGGAAGCGGGGGCCGGGCTGCGAGGCGCTGTTGACGGTGTCGGGCAGGGCCATCGGCCGCTCCACCGCGCGCAGCAGCGCGGTGGTGGCGTGCACCTCGTCCAGCCGGAACAGGTCCACCGGGTTGCGGTCGATGTAGGGCGTGGCGAGCCGTACGTCGCCCACGCGCAGCGGCACCAGCTGGCGCCGGCCGCCGGTCGGGTCCTCGGCGGCCGCCCGGTTCCACACGTCCACGGCCCGGGCCGACTTGAGGTAGGCGCTGGAGAGCAGGACCACGGTGCGGGCGGCGGTGTCCACGCTCAGGCCCGCGCCGCCGAGCGTGTCGCCGGAGCCCTGCCCCGCACCGGCACCCGCCCCGGCGCCCGCCGCGCCGGACGGCGGCTGTTCGGCGGAGACGTCCCGGGGGACGACCCGGAAGCCGGCCCGGGTGAGCACCGACTCGATCCAGTCGGCCCACATCCGGTTCTCGGCGACGTACGAGAGGAACAGGTCGGCGGGCAGCGCGGGACGGCGCCGGGTGAAGGCGTCGCGGATGCGCAGCCGTACCTCCTCGCCGATGACCGGCATCGAGGTGATCTCGCCGCCGGTCACCACGGTGGTCAGGCGTTCGAAGGCGGAGAGCAGGGAGTTGGTGAGCCCGGCCTCGTCGCCGAAGGTCGCCAGGGTCTCCTCGTACGCGTAGTACGGGCGGTAGGGGATCTCCACCGCGCCCCAGTAGGAGGTCAGCTCGTCCCCGACGAGGCCGCCCGGAAAGCGGTCGAACTTGATCCGGGCCAGGGCCCGGCCGGCGTCGGCCTTCTCCTTCTCGCCCTCGTCGATGCGCATCGGGACCGGGTAGATCGTGATGCCGCGGTCGTTGAACCGCTCGTCGATCTGCCGGGCGACGGAGGCGGCGCCGTCGATGGACTGGTCGGAGAGGGTGAAGCAGTCGACGAGGACGTCCGGGAGGTGGACGGTGCAGATGTCCGCGATGTCGGACAGGCCGGTGCGGCTGTCGATGAGGACGTAGTCGTAGTTGCGCTTCATGTCCGCGCGTAAGGCGTCGAAGAACAGCCCGCCGCCGAGCCGGTCGTAGAAGTTGTCCCAGTCGAAGGTGGAGACGGTCGCGGAGTACTCGCGGTTCTGGCGGCCCGCGGAGACGAAGTCGAGGGTGCCGCCGTCCGGGAACTCCCAGCCGAGGACCTCCGGGGTGAGGGAGACCGCGTGCGGCTGGATGCGCGCGTAGTCCTTGTGCCAGTCCTCGGCCCGCGCCACCGGGCTCGTCGCGGCCCAGGCGTACTCGCTGATCAGGTCGATGACCCCGGTGGTGGCGCCGAGCGTGGACGGGTCGAGGAAGGGGTGGAAGAAGCGGTGCAGGCCCGGGGCCTCCAGGTCCCAGTCCACGGCGAGGACCCGCTTGCCGTTGGCGGCGAGGATCCAGGCGGTGTTGGCCAGCGCCATGGTGCGGCCGGTACCGCCCTTGTACGAGTAGAAGGTGACGATCCGTCCGTCACGGCTGTCGCTGTCACGACTCGCTGTCATCCGCGTCCCCCCGGTCGATGTCGTCGGCGTCGTTGCCGTCGTTGCTTGCGGTGTGCGCGCGCTGGGCATCGGGCGGGAAGGGGACGGACGGCGCGGGCGTGAACGGCTCGTTCATCCCCATCGGCCCGATCAGCCGCGGTCGTTCGGTGTGGGTGTTGCCGGCCGGCAGGTACACCTGGGCGTGTCTGAGGAACTGCTGGGCCGCTGCCTCGACCACCTGCGGCAGGATCTGGCCGAGGGTCTCCATGTTCGCGACGCCGTTGGCCGCGGCCCGGCACGCGGCCCGGCCCTGGCCCATCTTGACGGGGAGGGTCTCCTCCAGCCGCCGGGTCAGCTCGGCTTCCTTCGCCCGGCTCTGGTGGTCGTAGCGGTTCCACGGGACGACCACGTTGATCCACGGGCGGGACTCCTGGTCGAAGGCGGCGAGGCGCCGGCGGCGCTGCTCGTCCTCGACCACCCAGCGGTCGACGATCAGGATCTCGGGGCGGGTCGGCGGCTGCTTGCTGTCGAAGTGCCCGGCCTCGTCGTCGAACGTGGCCATGGTCGTGCGGTAGTTGAGGGACCTGACCAGGTCCTCGGCCACGTACGCGATGGGCTTCTGCGAGACCGGGTGGTACGGGTTCCATTCCAGCGCGCTGTCCCCGTAGTACTCGGGGCTGCGGCCGTCCGGCAGGTCGTGCCGGGACGAGGCCGCCACGGTCACCTGCAGGGTGCGGCCGGCGTTTCCCGGCGTGCCGAAGGCGCTCGGTATGCCCCGGTAGTCGACCGGGCGGGTGGACGCCAGGCGGACGGTTTCGGCCACCGAGACGATGCGCTTGGCCAGCTCGTACACGGCCCGCTCGTACTGCTCGGCGTATCCGCGCAGCTTGATCAGCCCGTACAGCCCGTCGGTGACGTACCGCTCCCCGAGGGTGTTGTGGTTGAACTGCAACCGTTCGGCGGGGCCGGGAAGTTGGGACGGCGGCACCGGCACCCATAACGCCGGCACGATGGCGTCGGCCGATTCGTTCGTGATGGCGCTCTTCTGGATGAGGCGCTGCGTGAAGGCGAACCACTCCTTTCCGCACATCTCACTGGCGAAGTACCGCGGCGAGAAGAGGGGTACGAACACCCGGCAGGTGGCGAGCGCCGCCCCGAGCCGTTCCGACCAGCCCTCGCCGCTGCGTATCTCCCGGTCCATGAATCCGGCGTCGGAACCCGCGGGGAGGTCCGTCAGGGCCATGACGTGGCTGCAGAGGTCGCGGAAGAGACGCTCGACCCACATGTCCGGGTCGGGCCCCCCGGCCCCGAATCTCGGTGTATGCGCATAACTGAGAAAAAAGTACGGCTGCACTGATGCGGGCACACGCCCCCCGTCCCGAAGATGCGAGCGAAGAAACATCATTCCGGAGCTGCATCGCCACATCCCCTCATCGTTCAGTCAATCAGCGTCTGTTTTCGGTCATCCATTCACGGGCGTGATCGACGGCGTCCGGGATCGAGAAGAGCATGGCCGGAGCCCCGCCCACCCATCCCCTGCGCGCCCGCGAATCCGGGAACGTTCCGCCGATCTCCGCGAAATCACTGTCGTCCAGCTCGACGTCCTCGTACGCGGTCCACTCTCCCCCCTGCTGACGCCCTGGCCGGACCCCCGGATGGTTCACCTTCACCACACACTCGTACATGCGCAAGGGGGGCTTCGGAATTCGATACTCCGCGAGATGGAATGCGGTGCAGACGGAAAACCCCACATTGATCATGAGTACCTGTCCTCCCTCCCAGCACAGCTTTCCCAGGGGGGAGTCCTCGCCCATGTGGCTTTCGATCCGGTGGCCCGAGCAGAGCCGCGCCGCGTCCCGGCCCACGGCGGCGAACGAGGTCTGCGGGTGGGCGCTGCGCGCGGCGCCCGGCGCCGTGCGGACCGCCTCGGCGAGGACCCCCATGCCCTCGCTGGGGCTGAGCAGCGGGTCGTACGCGGGCATGCGCTCCCGGAAGGCCGCCACCTGCTCCGGGGTCAGGCCCGCCGTCCGCCGCCGATGGCTGGCGGAGGTGACGGAGTTGGACGCGGTGAACGCCGGGACCATCAGGGTGCCGCGGCGCCCGAGGAGACCGGTCAGGGCCTCGCGCAGCACCTCGGCGCGCAGCCCCGTACCGCTCAGGGAGGCGTGGGCCATCAGCCGCATCCCCGGGCGCACACCGAGCCGCCGCAGCTGCGCCGCGAGGGTCAGGGCGCCCGGCACCCCGCGCGGCGGGGCGCTCACGCGTCGACCGCCTTCAGCTCCCCGCGCAGTTCCGCCACCAGCCGCTTGCCGGTGACCGTCAGCTCGGCCGCTCCCGACAGCCGGTCCAGGGCCCGGTGGATGGCGTCCGAGGCGCCCGGCTCCGGGGCCGCCGTCGCCCGCCGGTACGCCTCCACCGCCACCCGCTCGTGCACGTCCGCCAGCAGCCGCGACACCGGGACCGGCCGCTCCCGCCACGGCGAGGGGTGCTCCCACTGCCCGTCCAGCGCGTACAGGTCGGCCACCTCGGTCAGCGCCCGCAGCCGGGCCCGGCGCCGCCCGGTCAGCAGCGCCAGCGCCGTCTCCCGGACCCCCGCCGCGTACGGCACCCCGAGCGCCCCGGGGCCGTGCCGGCCCGCCTCGCCCCAGTCGCCGGCCCGCGGGCCGCCCGCGAGCGGGGTCAGGGTGCTCAGGGGACTCAGCCCGGCGGTGGCCGCCCGGGTGAACTCCGGCAGCGAGGCGCACAGCAGCGCCCACGCCCCGTCCAGCCGGCCGCGCCACTCGTCGGCCTCCCCGGCGCCGAGCCGGAGCCTGGGCGGGCGGGCGAAGCAGTTGCGGTACGGGTCGAGGTCCTCCAGCGCCACCGGCGCGGAGTCCGGCCCGGGCGACCAGGTCCGTACGGGCTGCCAGCGCGCGTCCCCCGCGGCCGGCCCGAAGCGGTGCTCGGTGCGGCCGTCCCGCACGGCGTACGCCCCGTCGGCCGCCCGCAGCGCGGCCCGGCCCTCGGTGCCGGGCTCGCCCAGCCGCAGCAGGCCCAGCGTCGGCAGGTACACCTCGCCGTCCCGGTAGGCGACCTCGGCCGGCAGGTCCAGCCCGCCGCGCAGCACGGCCGCGGCGGTCAGCGCGGTCAGCCGGCGCGCGGCCTCCGCGGGATCGGGGCCGGGCGCCGCGCCGGAGGGGCGGTCCCCGCGCGCTCCGTCCAGCGCGGCCAGCACCCAGGTCCGGGTGAACGGGTGGTCCAGTACGGCGTCCAGGGCGTCGGCGCCCGCGTCCCCGGCCCGCTCCACTTCGGCCAGCAGCTCCCAGGCCCGGGCCCAGGCGGGTTCCCCGGCGAGGTCGGCGTGCAGCCGGGCGAGCAGCACCCGGGTCAGCTCCTCCTGGGACCGGGCGAGTTCCGCCGGGTCGGCGAGCTGCGGCGCGGTCTCCCCGGCGGAGGTGCGGCCCTCGACGCCGTCGACGAGCTCGCGCAGGTCGGTGCAGTACACGGAGGGGTTCTCGAAGCCGTGCCCGTCGCGGTAGCGGTGGGTGTAGAGCCCCCCGCCGCACGAACGTACGACGGGGCACCGTCGGCACGCCTCACTGACCCCGGCCAGGCCCAGCTGCCGGGCACGGACCCCCGGATGGGCCGCGACCTGGTCGAGGGCGTGGTCGAAGACGTTGAACCCGGTGGCCGCCGCGCCCTCGTAGGCGCTCTTGAGGGAGTCCACCTGCTCCAGGGTGCCGTCGGTCTCGACGACGACGAGGTCGGTGGGCGCCAGCCCCAGGGACTCGGTCAGGCTGGGGCCGCCGCGCAGGGTGGAGAGCAGGGACTCGAAGAGCCGTACGGGTACCGGGCGCTCGCGGCGCTCCCAGTGGTCGAAGACCCGCAGCAGCCAGCGGGCGTACGCGTCGGGGGCGCCGTCGGGCCGGGCCGGGGGCGTGTCCCAGGTGGCGTGGGGGAGGAGGAAGTCCACGCGCGGGGGTTCGAGTGCGACGAGCGCGTCCAGGACGGCGACCGGGTCGTTGGCGACGTCCACGGTGCAGAGCAGGCCCTGGTAGAGGTGGCGGTAGGGGGCGGAGCGGAGCAGGGCGACGGCGGCCAGGACCAGGGGGTGGCTCGTACGGCCGTCCGCGAAGCGGCGGTGGCGGTCGTTGGCGGCGCGGTCCCCGTCGAGGGAGATGCCGACCCGCACGCCGAACTCGTCGAAGAGGTCGAGGTACCGGCTGTTCAGCTGGAGGCCGTTGGTGTGGATCCGCAGGTCCAGGGCGGCCGTTCCGGCGAGCGCCCGGGTGAACTCCTCGCACACGAGCCGGAGCCGGTCGGGGCCGGCCAACAGGGGTTCCCCTCCGTGGAGAATCACCGTGACAGAGGGGAGTGCATGGTCACGGGCATGCTCGGCGAGCCGCGACGCGGTCTGCGAGACGACCTCGGGGGAGATCACCTTCGGTCGAGCCCGCCAGCTCTGATCTGCGTGTTCGTAGACGTAGCAATGATCACAAGCAAGATCGCATCTGCTGTGAACTTTCAGGACGATCTCGCGAAATGCGATCAGGCCGGTCATTCCACCAGTCTAGAGCGCTTACTCCACCGTCAGAGAGCGGAGTTGAAGATCGGTGACTGGACCGAACGACCGGATTCCGCCGGCAGTACACGGCCGAGCGTCGCCGTCGCCGAGGCGCTGCGGACGTCGATCTGGGCGAGCGGGGTCCGGCGGGCCTTGACCGTGCTGGTCGCGGGGGTTGCGGAAGTGTTCACGACACCGTCCTTGGGGGAGCCATGGGGAATGGGCATGTGAATGACAACAACGGCACGCTGCTGTCAAGCGTGGACTTTACTCGGCCACACCCCATTGGCAACCGAGACATGACGCCTGGTCAAGCGTTCTAGGCAAAGGGCGGCGAATTTCACGGTGGGCGTATTCGGCCGTTCGCCGCACGGCAAGATCCATTTCGCGCGGCGGACGATTTCGGCGCCCCGGCTCCGGTCCCGGTCCGCCCCGGCCCGTCTCCGGCTTCGGCCCCGCTACGCGGGCTGCTGTTCGCTCACCGGGGGTGCCGGGACGTCGCGCAGCAGCCAGTTCAGGACGTCGGGCAGCGCGCGCAGGGCGGCGAAGTGGGCGCCGGCCGGGTCGATGGTGGTGGTGGCGCCGGGGATCCGGCGGCCCAGCCAGCGGGAGTGGCCGACGGGGGAGAACACGTCCAGTTCCCCGTGCCAGATCAGCACCGGGCAGCGGATGTCGGCCGGGTCGAAGCCCCAGGGGCGGCTGAAGGCGAGGGCGTCGTCGATCCATCCGTAGGCCGAAGTCCGCAGGCCCTCACGGTAGTTGCGCAGCAGCATCGACCGCAGGCCCGCATCCGAGACGATCATGCGGTCGTTGGCCGTCAGGTCCTGGCGCAGCTCGTCCAGGAGGCGGCCGGGGTCCTTGCGGATGCCGTCGGCGCGGGGGATCAGCCGGGCCGCCAGTTCCTCGGGGTCGTCGAAGGCGGTGGTGTACTCCTGGACGTTGGAGTCGGCCATCCCGGCGAACCAGTCCAGGTCTTCCGCGTCCCAGGGGGCCAGCCCCACCATGGCTGCCGTCCGGGTGACCCGGTCCGGGAGCAGGGCGGCGCAGGCCAGGGCGCCGGGGGCGCCGCCGGAGCGGCCCGCCACGGCGAAGGCGTCCAGGCCGAGGGCGTCGGCGATCGCGGCCACCTCCTGGGCCACGTCCGCGACGGTGCGGCCGGGGTGGCGGTCGGAGCCGCCGTAGCCGGGTCTGTCGTACGCGATGAGCTGCATCCGGCGCTGGTAGAGGACCATGCCCCGGGGCGCCGGGCCCAGGCGGCTGCCGGGGGTGCCGTGGAGCAGGAAGACCGGCCTGCCACCCGGATCGCCCCAGCGCTCCACGGTCAGGGCGCGGCCGTCGGCGGTACGCACCTGATGGCGCACTCGCTCCCTCCCTCATGGTCGACGCGAGCCGTCACGGTGATTGTGCTCGCTGGGGGAGGAGTGCGGTAGGGCGCACTTCGCGCGAAATTCTTGTGAAAGTTTTCACAAGCGCGCAGAGGTCTTTGGTCCCTCGGCATATGCCCAGGTCACGTAGGGGATTTGAGGGGCGTGAACCGGCGTGAACGGTCCTTCGGCCCCCTCGAAAGGGGCTTTTTCGGCGCTGCGGCTTCCGTTTTCGGGTGTGGAATTGAGTCATCAGGCTGAGTCGTCAGGAAATCAGCGGATCGCCGGTTCGGGCCGGGTCGAAATGAAGGAGTTCCCGTCATGCAGGCCAACGAGATGGTGGACGGACTGGTTCAGGGCGCGCTCGCGGCGCTCGGCCGGTTCGAGTCGTTCAATCAGGAGCAGGTCGACCACATCGTCAAGAAGGCCTCCCTGGCGGCGCTGGCCCGGCACGGCGAACTCGCGCAGCTCGCCGTCGAGGAGACCGGCCGCGGCCTCTTCGAGGACAAGGCGGTCAAGAACCTCTTCGCCTGCGAGCACGTCGTGAACTCCATGCGCGGGCTGAAGACGGCGGGCGTCATCCGCCGCGACGAGCTGAACGGCATCACCGAGATCGCCGAACCGGTCGGCGTCGTCTGCGCGATGACCCCGGTCACCAACCCGACCTCGACGACGCTGTTCAAGGCCCTGATCGCGCTGAAGACCCGCAACCCGATCATCTTCGCCTTCCACCCCTCCGCGCAGAACTGCTCCGCCGAAGCCGCCCGCACCGTGCGCGACGCGGCCGTCGCGGCCGGCGCCCCCGAGGACTGCATCCAGTGGGTCACCGTCCCCTCCATGGAGGCCACCGGCGCGCTGATGAACCACCCGGGCGTCTCCACCATCCTCGCCACCGGCGGGAACGCCATGGTCAAGGCCGCCTACTCGTGCGGCAAGCCGGCCCTGGGCGTCGGCGCCGGCAACGTTCCCGCGTACGTCCACAAGAGCGCCAAGCTGGGCCGCGCCGTCCACGACATCGTGCTCTCCAAGGCCTTCGACCACGGCATGATCTGCGCCTCCGAGCAGGCCGTCATCCTCGACCAGGAGGTCTACGAGGCGGGCATCGCCGAGTTCCGGCGCCTGGGGGCCCACGTGGTCAGCGCCGCCGAGAAGACCAAGCTGGAGCAGTTCGTCTTCGGTACGACGGCCCACGCCGCCGACTGCTCCGGCGCGAAGCTGAACCCGGCCGTCGTCGGAAGGTCCCCGCAGTGGATCGCCGAACAGGCCGGGTTCACCGTCCCCGAAGGGACCTCCCTCCTGCTCGCCGAGTGCGGCGAGGTCGGCGACGGCGAGCCGCTGACCCGCGAGAAGCTCTCCCCGGTACTGGCCGCGCTGAAGGCCTCCGACACCGAACACGGCCTCCGACTCGCCGCCGCGATGGTGGAGTTCCACGGGCTGGGCCACAGCGCCGCCATCCACGCCGAGGACGAGGAGCTCGTCGAGGAGTTCGGCCGCCGGGTCAAGGCGGTCCGCGTCATCGCCAACTCCCCGTCCACGTTCGGCGGCATCGGCGACGTCTACAACGCCTTCCTGCCCTCGCTGACCCTGGGCTGCGGCTCCTACGGCCACAACTCGGTCTCCGACAACGTGACCGCGGTGAACCTGGTCAACATCAAGCGGATCGGACGGCGCAACAACAACATGCAGTGGTTCAAGGTCCCGCCGAAGATCTACTTCGAGCGCAACTCCATCCGCTACCTCGGCGAGATGGACGGCATCAGCCGCGTCTCCGTCGTCACCGACAGGACGATGGTCTCCCTCGGCTTCGTGCAGCGGGTCACCGACATCCTCCAGGCCCGCGACGGCGCGGTCGCCGTCCAGGTCATCGACAACGTCGAGCCCAACCCGGAGCTGGCCACCGTACGGGCGGGCGCCGCGCTGATGCGCGAGTTC
The DNA here is from genome assembly GCF_055587105.1 of Streptomyces sp. NPDC048461. NCBI lineage: Bacteria > Bacillati > Actinomycetota > Actinomycetes > Kitasatosporales > Streptomycetaceae > Streptomyces > Streptomyces sp. NPDC048461. The sequence goes on from NZ_JBVJGW010000006.1 coordinate 24,906, forward strand.
CGGCCGGACACGATCATCGGCCTCGGCGGCGGCTCCCCGATGGACGCCGCGAAGATCATGTGGCTGATGTACGAGCACCCGGAGGTGGAGTTCGGGGACACGAAGGAGAAGTTCTTCGACATCCGCAAGCGCGCCTACACGTTCCCCTCACTGGGCGGCAAGGCGAAGATGGTCGCCATCCCGACCACCTCGGGCACCGGCTCCGAGGTCACCCCCTTCGCGGTCATCTCCGACCCGGCCGCGGCCCAGAAGTACCCGCTCGCCGACTACGCGCTGACCCCGGACGTCGCCATCGTCGACCCGGTCCTGTCGATGGGCCTGCCGCCCACCGTGACCGCGGACTCCGGCTTCGACGCCCTGACGCACGCCACCGAGGCCTACGTCTCCGCGTACGCCAACGACTACACGGACGGCCTCTGCCTCCAGGCGATCAAGCTGATCTTCGAGAACCTCCAGCGGTGCGTCGTGGACGGGCCGAACGACCCCGAGGCCCGCGAGAAGATGCACAACGCCTCGACGGTCGCGGGCATGGCCTTCGCCAACGCCTTCCTGGGCCTGGTCCACGCCATGGCGCACACCCTGGGCAACACCTTCAAGGTCGCCCACGGCCGCACCAACGCGATCCTGCTGCCGCACGTGATCCGCCACAACGGCACGGTCTCGCACAAGGCCACCCCGTGGCCGAAGGCGGAGGTCTACCGGGCGCCGGAGCGCTTCCAGGAGATCGCGAAGATGCTGGGCCTGCCGGCGGCCACTCCCGCCGAGGGCGTGGAGTCCTACGCGCGGGCCGTCGAGGAGCTCCGTACGAAGTGCGGGATCCCGGCCTCCTTCGCCGAGGAGGGCGTGGACGAGCGGGCCTTCCTGGAGGCCCTGCCGACCCAGGCGATGAACGCCTACGCCGACCAGTGCGCCCCGGCGAACCCCCGGATGCCGATGATCGACGACATGCGGCAGCTCATGCGGCAGGCGTACTACGGCACCGCGGAGGGCGCCCCGGCCGGAGCGTGACCCCCCGGGGCCGCCGGCGGAGGACGGTGAGGGAACAGGGGCCCGCCCGGTGCGCACGCACCGGGCGGGCCCCTCCGCGTCCGCGTCGCAGGCGGGCCGCTCCCGGGTCCCCGGCGGCTTCTAGAGGTGCGGGATCAGGGCCGCCGTGGCCGAGCGGGCCCGTTCCAGGGCGGCGGAGCGGTCCGCGCCGGGCTGGCCCAGGACCACGCGGGTGCTGAGCCCGTCCAGCAGGGCCAGCAGCTCCGAGGCCCGGCCGGGCACGTCCACCGGGGCGAAACGGCCCTGGTCGACGCCCTTGGCGAGGAGGGCCTCCAGGTCGCGCTGCCAGCCGTCGTCGATCTCCTGCTGGGCGGCGCGCAGTGGTTCGTTGGAGGCCGTACGGGCCCACAGCTCGATCCACAGGGTCCAGCGCGGGTCCCGCGGGCCGCGCGGCAGGTACAGCTCCGCGAAGAGGGCGAGCTTGCGGTGCGCGGTGACCCGCCGGCTCAGCAACCCGGCCCGCTCCGCGGCGAGTTGGTCCTCGCTCCAGCGCAGCGCCTCCAGCAGCAGGCGGTCCTTGCTGCCGAAGTAGTACAGGATGTGGCCGCCGCTGGTGCCGAGCCGCTCGGCGAGCGCGGACATGGTGAGCGCCGCCAGCCCGTCCTCGGCGATCGCCGTCATGGCCTCTTCCAGCATCCGCTCCTGGGCGATCTGCCCGTCGCGCCGCCGTGCCGCTCCCGCCACCGGTCCGCCCTCCTGATCTTCGGGTCCCGACCTTATCCCGGACAGGGTCTTGACGCGGCCCCCGTTCGCCCCGCATCTTGAATGCCATTCAAGAACCTAGAACGTCGTTCAAGGTCCAGTACGGTCCGGAGCGGTCCCGCAGGGCCCCGCGGGCTCCCGCGGGTCGAAGATCAGGGGTACGGCGCATGACACAGCAGGAGACGACGCCCGACGTCGACGAGGTCTTCCGGGTCGAGACCCACGGCATCGACCCCATCCCCGACGCCGAGCGGCACGGCAGCGCCAAGGACCTCTTCTGGCTCTGGTTCGGCTCGAACCTCACCTTCACCTACGTGATCAACGGGGCCCTCGCCGTGGCCTTCGGCCTCTCCTTCTGGCAGGCCACCGCGGTCGTCGTGATCAGCGGACTGTCCTTCTTCGCCGTCAGCGCCGCCGGCCTCAGCGGCATCCGCACCGGCACCGCGACCCTGGTCATCTCCCGCGCGGCCTTCGGGGTCCGCGGGAACTTCCCCGCCGGCGTCCTGAACTGGGTGGTGAGCATCGGCTACACCATCGTCAACACCGTGGTCGGGACGCTGGCCCTGGAGGTCTTCTTCGCCGAGACCGGCCTCGGCACCGGGAACGGCGTCCGGGCCCTCGCGCTCGCCCTCACCCTCGCGCTGACCTTCGCCGTGGCGATGTGGGGCCACGCCACCGTGCAGTTCGCCGAGCGCTGGATGGCCTACGTCCTCGCCGCCGGCTTCGGCGTGCTCCTCGTCTTCGTCCTGCCCGGCGCCGAGACCTCCGCACCCGCCGCCGCCCCCGGGCTGTCCGGCTGGAGCCTGGCCTTCGTGGTCATGCTGGCCGGGCCGTTCTCGTACCTGCCGATGCCCGCCGACTACACGCGCTACCTGCCCCGCACCACCACGCTGAAGTCGATCACCTGGATGGGCGCCCTGGGCGGCTTCGTCTCCTCCGTGGCCCTCGGCGTCGCGGGCGTGGCCGCCGCCACCCAGACCGACATGACCGACGCGGTCGCGGGGGCCGAGAGCCTGCTGCCGGGCTGGTTCCAGCCCCTGTTCCTGGCCCTGGTCCTCGGCGGCTCCGTCACCAACTCGATCATCACCCTCTACTCCTCCAGCCTGAACCTCCAGGTCCTCGGCATCCCCTGGAGCCGGGCCCGCGCCATCCTGATCAGCGCCGCCGTCACCGCCGCCGGCTCACTCGGCGCGCTGTTCCTCACCGACTTCACCACCTCCCTGCTCTCCTTCCTCTCCCTGCTGATCATCGTCTTCGCGCCCTGGGGCGGGGTCTTCCTCGCCGACATGCTGCTGCGCCGCTGCCGCTACGACTCCGACGCGCTGCACGCCGGGCGCGCGGGCGCCTACTGGTACCGCGCCGGCTACCACCCGGCCGGCCTGGCCGCCCTGCTCGCCGGCATGGCCTTCGCGGCCCTGACCTGCGATTCGGAGCTGTGGACCGGCCCGCTGGTGGCCCCGCTCGGCGGCGCCGACCTCACCCTGCTCGGCGCGGTGGTGTCCGGGCTCACGTACGCGGCCCTCGTCCGCCGGACGCCCGCGTACGCGCCGGCCGCCTGACCCCTCCGGCAGTCCGCCCCGGCCTGTCCGCCCCGGCCCCGGTCCCGTCCCCCGGCCCCACTCCCCACTCCCGTCCCCCCCCGCACCCGTCCACGTCGCCCAGGAGCACCACCCCATGTCATCGCACCCCTTCCCCGCAGACCTGCTGCTCACCGGAGCCCGCATCCACACCGTGGACCCCGCCCTGCCCGAGGCCGAGGCCCTCGCCGTGCACGACGGCCGGATCGTCTGGGTCGGCGCCGACGCCGACGCCGGGCAGTGGTACGGGCCCGGCACCGAGGTGCTCGACGCGGGCGGGAAGCTGGTGCTGCCCGGGTTCATCGACGCGCACAACCACGTCCGGCTCGGTTCCGACGACGCCTGCGTGCAGCTGGCCGGGGTCCGGATCCTGGAGGCGATCCTCGACCGGATCGGCACCTGGCGGGAGGCGCACCCCGACGCGGAGTGGATCGAGGCGGAGGCCTTCGACTACTCGGCCGTTCCGGGCGGGCGGATGCCGTGCGCGGCCGACCTGGACCCGGTCACCGGGGACACCCCCGCGATCGTGCTCTCGTACGACGTGCACACGGCCTGGCTGAACACCGCGGCCATGCGGCGCCTCGGCGTGACCCGGGACCGCACCGACCTGCCGTTCGGCACGGCCGCGACCCACCCGGAGACCGGCGAACCCACCGGCTTCGTCACGGACTTCGCCGTCAAGGGGCTCTCCCGCGACGGCCACCGGGAGCTGCGCGCCCTCGGCGTGCCGTGGGCCTCGCCGGAGCGCCAGTACGGGCGGCTCGTGAAGAGCCTCGACGACGCCATCGGCTTCGGCATCACCACCGTCGTGGAACCGCAGAACTCCCTCGACGACCTGGAGCTCTACGAGCGGGCCCGGGCGGAGGGGCGGATGCGCTCGCGGATCGTCGCCGCGCTGTTCCACCCGCGCGGCACCACCGAGGAGGAGCTCGACGGCTTCGCGGCGGCCGCCCGGATGTACGCGGGGGACCGGCTGCGGGTGGGCCCGCTCAAGCTGTACATCGACGACGTGGTGGAACCGCGCACGGCCGCGCTGCTGGAGCCGTACACCGGCTGCGGCGCGCACCGGGGCGAGACGTTCTACCCGGCGGAGGAGTTCGCGGACCTGCTGGCCGGGCTGGACGCGCGCGGCTTCCAGTGCTTCGTGCACGCCACCGGCGACCGCGGCATCCGTACGGTGCTGGACGCGGTCGAGCACGCCCGTACGGTGAACGGTCCGCGCGACGCCCGCCACCAGGTCGTGCACGTGGAGTGCCTGGACCCGGCGGACGTGCCGCGCTTCGCGGAGCTGGGCGTGGTCGCGTGCATGCAGCCGCGGCACTGCGCGCCGGAGATCGCCGGGCCCGGCCAGGACTGGGCGGAGAACGTGGGCGAGGACCGCTGGCACAAGGCGTGGCCGATGCGGAGCCTGCAGGAGGCGGGCGCGGTGCTGGCCTTCTCCAGCGACTGGAACGTCGCCGAGATGGACCCGATGGTCGGCATCTACACGGCGGTGACGCGCCGCCCGCTGGGCGGCGGCGACCCGTGGCAGCCGGCCGAGACGGTGGACGTGGCGCAGGCGGTGTACGGCTACACGATGGGCTCGGCGTACGCCAACTTCCTGGAGGCGGAGCGGGGTTCGCTGTCCGTGGGCAAGGCGGCCGACTTCGTGGTGCTGTCGCGGGACATCCTCGCCGTCGCCCCGGAGCGGATCCCGGGCACGGTGGCGGAGGTGGTCGTGGTGGCGGGCGAGGTCGCCCACCGGGCCGGCTGACGCCCGGCGGGGCGTCGCGGGGCCCGGGGCCGGCTGTACGCCGCCCCGGGGGCCGGCCGCGTGCGTCTTGCGGCGGGGTCAGCGCTGGGGCCAGTACCAGAGCGGTTCGTCCAGCGGGCCCTCGCGGCCCGCGACCTCGGTGCGGCCGAACTCCTTGACCAGGGTGATCGTCCGCAGGTCCACCCGGTGCCGGCGGGTTCCGGCGGCCAGGGCCCCGGCCAGCGCGTCGGCGTGGGTGACCACCACCGTCTGGGTGTTCCGGGAGGCCGTGAGGATCAGGTCCGCGAGCGGTTCCAGCAGGTCCGGGTGGAGGCTGGTCTCCGGCTCGTTCAGCACCATCAGGGCGGGCGGCCGCGGGGTCAGCAGGGCCGCCGTCCAGATCAGGTAGCGCAGGGTGCCGTCGGAGAGCTCGGCGGCGTCCAGCGGGCGCAGCAGGCCGTGCTGGTGGAGTTCCAGCGCGAAGCGGCCGTCCCGTTCGGTGACGGAGACCCGGCTGCCCGGGAAGGCCGCTTCGACGGCCTCGTCCAGCGCGGCGTGGTCCCCGATCTCGCGGATCGTCTGGAGCGCGGCGGGCAGGTCCGAGCCGTCGGCGCCGAGCACCGGCGTACGCGTGCCGATCCGCGGGGTCCGGGCGGGCGCCCCGGCGTCGGTGCGGACGTGGTCGTAGAACCGCCAGGACCGCATCAGCTCGCGCAGGGCGAGCAGGTCGGGGGCGAGCTGGGGGTCGGCGAGCTCGCCGAGCACGGAGTCGTACGGGCGCAGGGCGTTCTGCGTCCGGTGCCAGCCGCCGTCGGCCGTGCGCGTCCGCACGGCGGGGCCCGCCCGGTCCGACAGCAGGGCGGCCGGGCGCAGCACGGGCCCCGCCCAGGTGCACTCGCGCTTGATCTCCGGGTCCAGGGAGAAGAGCGAATCCGGGACCGGGGCCGGGTGCCCGAAGTCGACGGCGTAACCGAACTCGTCGCCCGCGAAGCCCAGGCGCAGGCTGACCGGCTCGCTCCGGACCGTGCCCTGGAGCGGGTGCTGTCCCTCGCGCACCGCCCGGCCGAGCTTCTCCGGCCCTGCCCACAGGGTGGACGGCAGCCCGCCCTCCCTGGCCAGCGCGGCGACGGCGCCACCGCGGGCGGAGTCGGCGAGCAGGCGCAGCGAGCGGTACAGGCTGGACTTGCCGGTCCCGTTCGCGCCCGTCACGACGGTGAGCCGGCCCAGCGGGACGACCAGTTTGCGCAGGGAGCGGTAGTTCTCGACGGCGAGCGTGGTGATCACGGGACGATCATGCCCCGGGTCGCTCGCCGGGCGCGGGGAAACGGCCCGTCGGCAGTACCCGGCGGCCCCGGGTCGTTCACCGGGCGTCCGTTCCCTCCCCGGCGAACCGGGGGACGGACGGCGCGTCGCCGGGGAGCCCGCTGCCGACCGCCGGACCGGGCCTGCCCTTGCGGAAGATCGCGCAGGCGAGCGTGACCGCGGAGCCGAGGACCGCCCAGCCGGCCAGCACCAGCATCGGCCCGCCCGCGCCGTTGCCGCTGAAGTACGCGATGGAGCGTGCGGCGTACGTGCCGGCGCCCGGCGGCAGGGCCGGGCCGATGGCACTCCAGAACGGCGGCAGCAGCGGGTACGGGTAGGCGCCGCCCGCGCTCGGGTTGCCGAGCACCACGACCAGCAGGATCGCGAGGCCGATGCCGACCACGCCCGCCAGCCCCTGGAGGGCCAGGGTGATCGCGCCGACCGCGAAGACGACCAGGGTGCCCAGCCCCCACAGCGCCATGAGGGAGCCGGACAGGGCGCCCAGGACCGGGCCGGCGATGACCGCGCCGAGCAGTCCGGCGACGATCGCGTACACGAGCAGCGCGCCGAGCCGGATGACGGCGCGGGCGGAGTTCGCGGGGCGGGCGCCGGCGCTGATCGCGAGGATCGCGGCGCACAGGTAGCCGCCCACGCACCAGCCGACGACCAGGTAGAAGGCGCTCAGCCCGCGTCCGTCGCCGGCGGCGGCCGGGGCCACGTCGACGATCCGGACGGTGCGGCCCTGGCTCTGCTCGGCGAGGCCCACGACCTCCTCGACGGCCTGGGAGAGGGAGGCGCCGGCGCCGCTGGCGACCAGCAGCCGGTCGATCGTGCCCGACGGGTCGATGATCAGGGCGGCGTCGACGTCCCGGTTCTTGATCTGGGCGCGGGCCGCGGCCTCGTCCTTGACGGTGCGGGGGGCGAGCGGATCGCCGGGCAGGGCGCCGAGCTGCTGCGCGGTCTGCGTGGCGACCGGAGCGAGGGGGGCGGCCACCGCGATCGGGATGTCGCGCGGTTTCGGGTGGTGGAAGGCCCCGATGTACGAGGTGATGAAGGCGAGCTGGAGGGCCAGCACCCCCAGGACCAGCAGGGCCGCGCGGGCGGTCACGGCGTCCTTGACCTCGGCGAGGAAGCCTCCGGGCGGGCCTGCTGCGGTGCTCTCGGTGGGCTGGTTCATGCCCCCCACGCTCGGCGCGGCGGGGGCGGGGCGCAGCAGGGGAGGACCGAATGGATGACCGAACACGTGTTTCGCACGTGTATTCGAATTGCTCTATGGTGGAGAGCGGGGGAGGTGTTTTCTTTCGAGCGAAGCAGGAGGCCGCGGGTGCCTGGTTTTACGCATCTGCACACCGTTTCGGGGTTCTCCGTGCGTTACGGCGGATCACACCCGGACCGGCTGGCGGAACGGGCCGCGGAGCGGGGCATGGACGCCCTGGCCCTCACCGACCGCGACACCCTCGCGGGCGCGGTGCGGTTCGCCAAGGCATGTGCGAAGGCCGGCATCCGGCCGCTGTTCGGGGCCGACCTGGCCGTGGCGCCCCCGGCGCCGTCGGGCAGGTCGGGCGCAGCCGCCGGGTCGGCCGGGTCGGGGGGCCCGGCCGGCCCGGGACGGCCCGGTGCGGGCGGCGCCCGGCCGGGTACGGGGCTGGTGCGCACGGGGCTCGCGGACGGCGGCGGGGCCGGGTGGGCCGCGGCCCGGCCGGGCTCCGGTTCCGGCTCCCCGGGCTTCGGCGCGGTGCCGGGTTCCGGCTTCGGCGCCGCACCGGGGTCCGCGCAGGGCGCCGGGTCCGCCGAGGTCTCGTACCGGCGGCGGAACCCGGTCAAGGGCGGCGCCTTCGTCGACGAGTCCGCCCCCCGCGCGGTCTTCCTGGCCCGCGACGGCGCCGGATGGGCCGAGCTGTGCCGGCTGGTGACCGCCGCCCACGCGGCCGGGAGCGCCGAGCCGACCGGATCCGGGGCGGGTTCCGGGCAGCCGGTCGTGCCCTGGGGCGCCCTGGGCGGGGGCGGCGTGTACGTCCTGCTCGGGCCCGGTTCCGAGGTGGGGCGGGCGCTCGCCGCCGGGCGCCCCGACCGGGCCGCGCGCCTCCTCGGGCCCTGGCGCGAGGTGTACGGGGACTCCCTGCGCCTGGAGGCCGTCCACCACGGCCGCACCGGCACCGGCCCCGGCTCGCTGCGGCTGGCCGCCCGTACCGTCGGCTTCGCCGCCGAGCAGGGGGTCCCGGCCGTCCTCAGCAACGCCGTCCGGTACGCCGACCCCGGCCAGGGCCCGGTCGCCGACATCCTCGACGCCGCCCGGCGGCTGGTCCCCATCGACCCCCGGGGGCCGCTCGACACGGGCGAGCGCTGGCTCAAGGACGCCACCGCCATGGCCGAGACCGCCGACCGGGTCGCCGAGGCCGCCGGCCTGCGCCCCGCCGACGCCCGCCGGCTCCTCGCGGAGACCCGGCGTACGGCCGAGGCGTGCGCGGTCGACCCCGAGGACGACCTCGGCATGGGCTCCGTGCACTTCCCCGAGGCCCGGCTCGTCGGCGCGGCCCGCCGCAGCGCCCAGCGGGTGCTCACCTCCCGGGCCTCCGCGGGCATGGTGCTGCGCGGTTACGCCGGCGACCGCGCGTACTGGGAGCGGATGCACCAGGAGCTCGACGTCATCGCCTACCACGGCTATGCCTCGTACTTCCTGACGGTCGCTCAAGTCGTGGACGACGTAAGAGAGATGGGGATTCGGGTGGCCGCCCGCGGCTCCGGCGCCGGCTCCCTCGTCAACCACCTCATCGGCATCGCGCACGCCGACCCCGTCGAGCACGGCCTGCTCATGGAGCGCTTCCTGTCCAAGCGCCGGCGCGTCCTGCCCGACATCGACGTCGACGTGGAGTCCGCCCGCCGGCTGGAGGTCTACCGGCGCATCATCGACCGGTTCGGCACCGAGCGGGTCGCCACCGTCTCCATGCCCGAGACCTACCGGGTCCGGCACGCCATCCGGGACGTCGGCGCCGCCCTGTCCATGGACCCGGCCGCCGTCGACCGGCTCGCCAAGGCCTTCCCGCACATCCGGGCCCGCGACGCCCGCGCCGCGCTGGAGGAGCTGCCGGAACTGCGCGACGTGCGCGGGGAGTCGTACGGGCGGCTGTGGGAGCTCGTCGAATCGCTGGACGCGCTGCCGCGCGGGAGCGCCATGCACCCGTGCGGGGTGCTGCTCTCCGACGCCTCGCTGCTCGCCCGTACGCCGGTGGTGCCCACCAGCGGCGAGGGGTTCCCCATGTCCCAGTTCGACAAGGACGACGTCGAGGACCTCGGGCTGCTCAAACTGGACGTGCTGGGCGTGCGGATGCAGTCCGCGATGGCGCACGCGGTCGCGGAGATCCGGCGCGGCACGGGGGAGGAGCTCGACCTGGACGACCCGGCGCAGGTGCCGCCGGGCGACGAGGCGACGTACCGGCTGATCCGCTCGGCCGAGACCCTGGGCTGCTTCCAGATCGAGTCCCCGGGCCAGCGCGACCTGGTGGGGCGGCTCCAGCCGTCCACCTTCCACGACCTGGTGGTCGACATCTCGCTGTTCCGGCCGGGGCCGGTCGCCGCCGACATGGTGCGGCCCTTCATCGAGGCCCGGCACGGCCGGGCGCCCGTCCGCTTCCCGCACCCCGACCTGGCCGACGCGCTGCGCGGGACGTACGGGGTGGTCGTCTTCCACGAGCAGATCATCGAGATCGTGCACGTCATGACCGGCTGCGGGCGCGACGAGGCGGACCGGGTGCGGCGCGGGCTGTCCGACCCGCAGTCGCAGGGGCGCATCAAGGTCTGGTTCGCGGCGACGGCGGCCGGGCGCGGCTACCCGGTGGAGGTGATCGCCCGTACCTGGGAGATCGTCGAGGCCTTCGGGTCGTACGGCTTCTGCAAGGCGCACGCGGTGGCCTTCGCGGTGCCGACCTACCAGTCGGCGTGGCTGAAGGCGCACCACCCCGCGGCCTTCTACGCCGGACTGCTCACCCACGACCCGGGGATGTACCCGAAGCGGCTGCTGCTGGCGGACGCCCGGCGGCGGGGCGTGCCGGTGCTGCCGCTGGACGTGAACCGGTCGGCGGTCGCCCACCGCATCGAACTGGTGTCCGATGCGGTGGGCGGGGGTACGGGCGCGGGTGGGGTGTGGGGGCTCCGGCTCGGCCTGTCCGACGTGCTCGGCATCAGCGAGGCCGAGGCGCGCCGGATCGAGGACGGGCAGCCCTACGCCTCCCTGCGCGACTTCTGGGACCGCGCCCACCCGGGGCGCCCCGTTGCCGAACGGCTGGCTCAGGTCGGGGCGTTGGACGGGTTCGGCGCCAACCGACGGGATCTGCTGCTGCACTTGACGGAGCTGCACGGTGCGCAGCGGGCGGCCGGAGCCCGTGGGGGCGCCCAACTCCCGCTGGAGGGAGGCCGGTCCACGGCCTCTGTCGGACTGCCCGACCTGAGCGACGCGGAACGGCTCAGTGCCGAGCTGGGCGTCCTCGGCATGGACGCGTCCCGGCACCTGATGGCCGACCAGCAGGCCTTCCTGGCCGAGCTGGGGGCGATCCCGGCCCGGCGGCTGCGGGACACCGCGCACGGGCAGACGGTGCTGGTCGCGGGGGCCAAGGCAGCCACCCAGACCCCGCCGATCCGGTCGGGGAGGCGGGTCATCTTCACCACGCTGGACGACGGGACGGGCCTGGTCGACCTGGCCTTCTTCGACGACAGCCACGAGCGCTGCGCGCACACCGTCTTCCACTCCTTCCTGCTGCTGGTGCGGGGCGTCGTGCAGCGCCGGGGCCCGCAGAGCCTGAGCGTGGTCGGGTCGGCGGCGTGGGACCTGGCGGAGCTGGTGGAACTGCGGGCGTCGGGCGGCCTGGACGCGGTCGCGGCCCGCCTGGCCGCGGGCGGGGACGGCCGGGGAGGGGACGGGGACGGCCGGGGTGACGGCGGAGCCGGTGACGGCGGCGACGGCAACGGCAGCGGCGGTGCCGCCGCGGGGGACGGGTCGGAGCCGCAGGCGTCCGGGGCCGGGACCGGGACCGGGTCTGGGTCTGGGGCCGGGACCGGCCGCCGGATCCGCATGTCCACGGGGTACGAGATGAACCCCTGGGCCGACCTCCAGCCCCCGGGCACCGGCCCCGCGACCGGCCGCAAGCTGTGGCACTCCAGCCCGGGGAGCGCGGGATGACCCGCGCCGGCGCGCCGCGGGCCGTGATGTGCCTGCGGCTGCGCCCCGCCGACGGGGGCCCGCTCGGGGCGGAGGCGTACGCCGGGGTGCTGGCGCTGCTCGGCGGCCTCACCCCGGTCGTGCAGGCGCTGCCGCCCGACGCCGCGCTCGCCGATGTCCGGGGCGCCCTGCGCTACTTCGGCTGCGACGCCGTCCGGCTGGCCGCCGTCGTCCGGGTCCGGGCCCTGGCCCTGTACGGGGTGGACGCCGCCGCGGGCATCGCCGGGAACCCCATGCTGGCCCGGACCGCCGCGCGCGACGCCCGCCCCGGGGAGACCCTGGTCGTCCCCGACGAGCCCGCCGCCGTGGCGCGGTTCCTGGCCGGCCGCCCCGTCACCGACCTCGACGGGGTCGGCGCCAAGGCCGCCCGGACGCTGTGCTCCTACGGTCTCGACTCCGTCGGGCGGGTCGCCGCCGCGCCGCCCGCCGCGCTGCGGCGGATCCTCGGGGCCCGGCTCGGCCGCGAGGTGCGCGAGCGTGCCCTGGGGATCGACCCCACCGCCGTCCGGCCGGGCTCGGCCGCCCGGGCCGTCGCGGCCGAACGTCCCTTCGACCGGGACGAGCTGGACCCCGTACGGCACCGGCGGGCGCTGCTCTCGCTGACGGAGGAACTCGGTGCCCGGCTTCGTACACAAGAACCCGGGCAGGGGCAGGTCTGCCGCACCCTCTCGCTCACCGTCCGCTGCGCCGACCGCACCACGCTCACCCGCACCCGCACCCTGGCCGAACCCACCGCGCACTCCGCCGTCCTGACCGCGACGGCCTACGCCCTGTACGAGGGCCTCGGCCTGCAGCGGGCCCGGGTCCGCGCGCTGTCCCTGCGGGCCGAGGACCTGGCCCCGGCCGAACGGGCCGCGCGGCAGCTCAGTTTCGACCCCGGCGACGAGAAGGCCCGCCGCCTGGAAGCCGTCACGGACCGGGTGCGGGCCCGCTTCGGGCCGCACGCGATCGCCCGCGGCACGCTCGCCGCGGGGCGGGCGGCGTAACGGGGCGGTGCGGCGGGCGGCGTGACGGGGCGGTACGGCGGGCGGTGTGACGGGTCGTGCACCGGGCGGCTCGGGGCCGGGCCGGGGCCTCGGGCGGCTGCGGCGCTCGCCGGGCCGTCTATCAGTCCGCGGGACGACACGGCGATTTTTTACCGACGCGTAACTTCCCAGTTTTGCTACCCGCCCGTAATTTGGCGGCAGCAGCACCCCTTGTGATCCGGATCACGGGACGAGCCCCCACGCCCCATCCCCCCGCGCCATCCCCTTGAGTCGCAACCGCAAGGAGATCACACGATGCTGCCCTGGAGACGCCTGCTCCGCCCGCTGGCCGTCCTCACCCTCGCCGCCGCAGCGCTCGTCGCCCCCACCGGCGCCGCGCAGGCCGCGTCCGCACCCAGCAGCGGCTGGAACAACTGGTCCTGCAAGCCGTCCGCCGCGCACCCGCGCCCCGTCGTGCTCGTCCACGGCACCTTCGGGAACTCCGTGGACAACTGGCTGGGCCTCGCCCCCTATCTCGTCCACCGCGGCTACTGCGTCTACTCGCTCGACTACGGGCAACTGCCCGGCGTGCCCTTCTTCAACGGGCTCGGACCCATCGACAAGTCGGCCGGCCAGCTCGACGTCTTCGTCGACCGGGTCCTCGCCGCGACCGGCTCCGCCAAGACCGACGTCATCGGGCACTCGCAGGGCGGCATGATGCCGCGCTACTACCTGAAGTTCCTGGGCGGCGCCGACAAGGTCAACGCCCTGATCGGCCTGGCCCCCGACAACCACGGCACCACCCTGCTCGGCCTCACCAAACTGCTCCCGTACTTCCCCGGCGCCGAGGACCTGATCAGCGCCGCGACCCCGGGGCTGGCCGACCAGATCGCCGGATCCGCCTTCCAGAACAAGCTGAACGCGGGCGGGGACACCGTCCCCGGCGTCAAGTACACGGTGATCGCGACCAAGTACGACCAGGTGGTCACCCCGTACCGGACCCAGTTCCTGGACGGTCCGAACGTACGGAACGTCGTGCTCCAGGACCTGTGCGCGGTGGACCTCTCCGAGCACGTCGCCATCGGGCTCACCGACCGGATCGCCTGGCACGAGGCCCTGAACGCCCTCGACCCGGCCCACGCCGAACGGACCACCTGCGCGTCGGTCTTCGACTGACGCACGGGCGGTCCGGGGGCCGCGGCCCCCGGCTGCCGGTCCGCGGACCGGCAGCCGGGGAGCCGGCGAGGTCCGCGCCTAGCGGCCGTGGCGGCCCGCGGTCGTACGGCGGCGGGCCACACCGAACAGCACGGCCGCACCGACGGCCAGGACGGCGGCCCCGCCGATCGCGATGACCGGAGTGGCGCTGCTGCCGCCGGTCTCCGCGAGGTTCGAGCCGTCCGACGAGCCCGCGGGGACCGGGGCGGAGACGGCCTTGCCGTTCGTCTTCGGGTCGTTGTCGCCGTGGCCGTTGTGCTCCACCGAGGACTTGTCCGCGCCGGCGGCGATCTGCTGGTCCGTCGGGACCTGGGCCACCGGGCCGGTGCCGGGCTGGTCGGACGGCTCGCCGCCGGGCTGGTCCGAGGGCGCGGAACTCGGCTTCGAGGTGGGCTTCGTGCTCGGCTTGGTGCTCCCGCCGCCCGAGGTGCCGGTACCGGTACCGCCGGCCGTGGCGCCGGCGCCGCCGGTGGCCCCGCCCGTGCCCGTGCCGCCCGTCGCACCGCCGGTGCCGCCACCGCTGCCGCCGTTGTCCTTGCCGAAGACCACGTCGGAGCAGGTGTAGAAGGCCTCCGGGCTGTCCGAGCGCTGCCAGATGCTGTAGATCAGGTGGCGGCCGGTCTTCTTCGGGACGGTGCCGGAGAAGACGTAGTCACCGTTCTGCATGCCCGGGTCGGTGGACTTGAGGAAGGGCGCGGCCTCCAGGTCGGACCACTTCAGCGGCTTGGCGGGGTCGTACCCGTCCTTCGTCACGTACAGCTCGAAGGACCCCTTGTGCGGGGCGGTCCCCTTGTAGCGGAAGGTGTGCGCGCCCGCCGTCATCGGGCTCGACGGCCAGTCGGCGCGGGCCAGGTCCAGCCCCTTGTACTTGCTGTTGCCCGCCGAGCACAGCTGCCCGTCCGGGATCAGGGACTTGCTCTGCCCGGCCGCGTTGGCGATGTTCACCGCGTTCCAGTCGTAGAACGCCTGCGCCCCGCTCGCCGCCACGGCCGCCTTGCACGCGGCGGACTTCGGCGACTCCGGCCCCTCCGCGTAGCACGCCGCCACCCGGCTCACCGGGTCCGTCATCGACCCGTGGGCGGCCGCGGGAGCGACGGCGTACGCGGCCACCGCGAGCGGGGCGAGACCTACGGCGGCGATACGGGTGGCGGTGCGGCGTACGGGCATGGGTGGATCTCCTTCGGAGCACAAGACGGGGGTGCGCCAGCGGTGTCGGGCAGTGCGGCGCCGCCCCCGACGGGGGATGCGGCGCCGCTCCGGCCCTCCCTGGCCCCGCCAAGCTAGCCCGCGAAACCCCCCGTTTCCCGAGCCCAAGCCCCCAAAGCCCGATCCTTAGGCTCCACTTAAGGCACCGGTAAGCAGCCCCTCAGGAAGGGCCTTCGCGAGCCATTCCGCTTCACGGATCCAGTGAGGGTTCCGGCCTGGTTCGTCCGGCGTCGCCGGACGGGCGGTCCGCAGTGCCGACCGCGCACTGGGCGTGCCCGCCCGTCGGCAGTCCTGGGGACTGCTTCTTCACCTCTTTCGCAGCGGACAAGGAGCGGATCGCCTCGGAAGCGTCGTCTCTGGTATTCGCTGTTCTGGTGTGCGGCAACGAGGTGGTGACCGGTATCTCCAGGGAGGACTCTCCAGGCTCCTCACGCTTACCGACGTAGGCGCCTCCACCGTTAAGGTGTCTGCCCAACAGGGCAGGCAGCTCGGGATCTCAGGCCCTAAGGGGCAATTGGCGCTGGTCTCCCGGCGCTCGTTCCCGGCTCGAATCCTGGACCAAGGCTTGTCCCGCAAACTGCCTGCTCAGGGCCTGATGGCATGATCGAGGCGTGATGAGTGGACCCGCTCGCCCCGGTGCGATGAGATATGTCCTGTTTGATGTCGATGGCACGCTGATCGATGCCGTGGACAATCAGCGCCTGGTCTGGCGCACATGGGCAGAGGGGTACGGGCTGGACCCTGTTGAGGTTTACCGAGTGGCGCTGCGGACGAGGCCCATGGAGACGTTCGCGCAGGTTGCCCCGGACCGGGATCCCCGGGAGTGCCTGGCCACACTGCACGAGTTGGAAGACGAGGACGTCCGGTCCGGCACCTATACGGCCTTCGATGGCGCGTCGGAGCTGCTGAGCGCGCTGGAGCCCGGGACCTGGGCACTGGTGACCTCGAACTACGGGCACCGGGTACGTGGACGTTTCGCGCGGACGGCCCTGCCGGTCCCGAAGGTTGTCGTGGATGCGGCCGCTGTGGCGGAAGGCAAGCCGTCGCCGGTGCCGTATCTGCAGGCAGCCGCTCAACTTGGTGCCCAACCGGAGAATTGCCTGGTCATCGAGGACGCCCCTTCCGGGGTGCAGTCCGGGCTGCGTGCCGGGATGACGGTGTGGGGCGTCAACGCCCCCACAGCAGTGGACGGCGTGCATCGCCACTTCGGCAGCCTGCGCGAGGCGGTCCGCGACATCCTCGCCTTCGCATCTGGGCCCCGCCCTGACCGGCCGGAGGGGGCGGCCCCAGTGGAATGATCTTGCTGTGGCTGGTGTGATCACGGCGTCGGAGCCGTCCTGGACAGTCCCGTTCACCGGGCTGAGCCCGCGCCGGTTCATGAAACCGGTGACGGCGCTGCGTCGCGCGGGGGTCGATGCCACCCGCCGGGGCAGACCGTGGAGCCTGCTGCTGGAAGACAGAACGCTGCTGGTCACGGCGTACTGGCGCACCACGATGCGCCGGCTCGCCCCCTGTTCGGGATCTCCCTCGGCCCATCTTGACCATGCCGAGCTTCTGCGCGAGGTGCAGGGACTGGGTGAACAGGCCGGCGAGCGCGTCCAGGTGGCGGCGGCGAAACCGGGCGAGATGGTCCTGGGGCAGCCGGTCGTCCAGCGACGGCGGCAGCAGCAGGACCTGGTGCGGGTCGAACGCCCGGAACCGCTTGTCCACCCCCGCCGCACGGCCCTGCGGCCGCTTCTTCTCCACGGCTCGACCTCGAACAATCCATCCCCACCACCCATACCCAGATGATCCACACGAATGAGCACGAACCGCAGGCCGGGTGCCGGTTACTGAGACACGCTCCTGGCCACCGGATGGCGGAAGCCCCCGCCCGGATCTTCCGGGCGGGGGCTTCGTCTTGCTCTTTGCGGTTCCGACCATCAGACGATCAGAGGATCAGGCGGTCCGACCGCGATTTACCAGAGGCCGGGCTCTGCGGTCCAGCCCTGGACGTAAGGGCTGAAGCCACCGTCCGCCTTGGCCTTGTAGGTGAAGGCCGAGGTCTTGCCGACGGCGTAGTTGTACATGAACGTGATGTCCTCACGTCCGTCGCCGTCGGTGTCGCCGGAGGCCGGGTGGCCGGTCGACGAGGAGTACCACTGGCCCGCTCCGACGAACCAGCTGCGGAAGTCCTCGTTGGTGACCCCGCCGTCCGTCTTGCCGAACATGGTGAACAGGCCGGAGCTGCCGCCGTCGTAGTCGTAGAACGCGCCCAGGTCGTCCCGGCCGTCGCCGTTGTAGTCGCCCGCGGTCCAGCGGGTCTTGGCGAAGTTCCAGTTGGCCTGGTTGCGGGTCCACGAGGCGATCGGTGCGGCGAAGCCGCCGTCCGCCTTGCCGAGCATGGTGTAGGCGGTCACCTTGGCGTTGCCGGAGTAGATCGCGAGGATGTCGTCGCGGCCGTCGCCGTTGAAGTCACCGGCGACCTCGTAGCCAAGTCCCCAGGTCCACGCGTTGTTGGCGGAGCGCCAGCTCGCGACGGAGTTCTTGAAGGAGCCGTCGGCGTTCGACAGGAAGGTGTGGAGGCCGGAGGCGCCCGAGCCCTGGTCGTAGAACATCGCGACGTCGTCGCGCTTGTCGCCGTTGAAGTCGCCGGCGACGATGCGGCCCTTGCTCGCGGTCCAGTTGCCCGGGGCGATGTAGGCGCTGCGCGGCAGCACCTTGAAGGTGCCGTCGGCCTGGCTCAGCCAGGTGAACATGCCGTTGGAACCGTCGGCGTATCCGTACAGTGCGGCGATGTCGGAGCGGCCGTCGCCGTTGAAGTCACCGGCGACCCACTTGGATTCGGCGAAGGAGAAGTGGCCCTTGCCGCTGACGTAGGCGAGGTCCGGATTGGCGAACTCGCCGCTCGGCTCGGCCGACTGGACGTAGAGGCCGATGGTGCTGGCACCCAGGTCGTAGACGGTCGCCAGGTCGCTGAGCCCGTCACCGTTGAAGTCACCGGCCAGCTCGTGGCGCAGGTGGGCGGTGCGGTCGGCCGGCTTGTGGTCGAGGGTGACGCCGCTGACCCGGTCGTGCCGGATGTAGCCGCCCTCGAAGTCGGCGCGGACGCCGCTGTGGATGTCGTACTCGCCCGAGGTCGGGTAGCCGAGGTAGCTGCCGCCGCCGCCCACCGCGAGCCACTTGGCGCGGATGCTGCCGAACACGGGCCAGGAGCCCTTGTCACCCGGCAGCCAGTAGATGGAGGCGGTGTCGCTGGTCTGGCCGCGCAGACGGAAGTGGTTGTAGCGGGACTTTCCGTCGGTGGTGGCCGTCTCGTCGGTGGTCGGGTAGCCGAGGCGGCTCGGGCCACCGGTCAGCAGATAACGGGCGTAGATGTTGCCGTGGATCGACCAGGAGCCGGTCTCGGGCGACCAGTAGATGGCGCCGTTGCCGCCGGAACCGGTGAAGGTGGTGAAGGCACCGGTCTCGTCGAAGGTGCTGTCCTCGTCGGAGGTCGGATAGCCGAGGAAGCCGGTCTGTGCGCCGAGGGCGATCCACTTGGTGCGGATGCCGTTCTGGAGGGACCAGGCGCCGGTGCTCGGGTGCCAGTAGATGGAGATGTTGTCGCTGGTGTAGCCGGTGCCGCGCAGGTGGACGTACTTGCCGCCGTCCGCGGTGGTGGCGATGTTGCCCGAGGGCTTGCCGAAGGCGGTGCCGCCCTTGGCCTTGTACTTGGACAGGATCGGCCCGCACAGCTGGTGGTTGCTGCCGGTCGTGACTCCGGGCACGCTCTCGCACTCGGTCCACGGGGTGCCGCTGACGGCGACCTGGCGGGCCGAGGAGAACGCGTTGCCGCCGATCGGAGCCCGGCCCTGGAACTCGTAGATCACACCGTTCTGGTCACGCGCCCACAGGTCGGGGAAGCCGTCCTTCTCGAAGTCACCGAGGCTGGCGAGCTGCGGCCAGGCGGTGCCGAAGAACTCGGTGCCGATGGTGGTGGTGCGGACCGCGGGGTCCGCGTACACCGTCAGGTCCAGGGCCGACTTGGCCGCGGTGTCCGTGGTCTTCTTGCTGGTGTACTGGTGGATCTTGCCGTTGGTGTTCTCGCGGGCCCAGATCTCCGGCAGTCCGTCGCCGTTCAGGTCGCCCGGGGCCGCCAGGGTCATGTTGGCCCAGTCAAGGTTGCCGAGCCGGACCGGCTCCAGGCCCCGCTTGCCGAGGGTGCCGGTGGGGAACCCGAAGTACAGCCAGAGCTCGTCACCGGTCCGGACCAGGAGGTCCGGGTTGTCCTTCTCGTCGATGACACCGTCACCGGTCTCCGCGTCGACGGCGATGTCGTCGTTGACGCTGGAGATCGCGACGATCTGGTCGGCCTTCTCCAGCTGGTCCGAACCCGCGTTAGGGCCCGTCGCCGTCAGCTCGACGCGATGGGCGTCAGTCAGCTGGAGATCGCCGTTGCCGGTGCTCGGGTAGACGTACAGCTTCTTGAGGGTGGGGTCGTCGGCCGAAGGCTGCAGGACGACCAGGTCCTCGTAGAAGTCGCCGCCGTTCCAGCTGCCCCACTGGGTCAGGGAGACGGCGCTGCTGAACTTGCCCTGGGGGGTCTTGCGCGGGATGCCGAACGCGGCGCCGCCCTTGCCGGGCACGAACCACAGCGAGCCGTCGCCCGGGTCCACGCTCCAGATGTCCGTGATGCCGTCACCGTTGGTGTCGCCGTGCTTGTCCCGCTCCGGCGGGCGCTTGGCGTGGAACGTGTAGGAGGTGGTGTCGGAGCGGTTGCCCGCGGCGTCCAGGCTCCACACGTACAGGGTGTGCGGGCCGGCTGCCGTCGGCGTGTACTTGATCTGCGCCGGGCCGCCGACCGAGGTGGCGTTGACGGTCTTCACGGTCGGGTTGTCGGCCGTGTGCCACTGGTACTTGGCGATGTCGGTGATCTTGTTGGGCTTGAAGTCGAACGTGCCCTCGGTCCGCGCGAGGGTCTGGTTCGCCACGTCGTCGGCCGGGTACTGCGCTGAGACCACCTCGGGGGGGCTGCCCGGCTTGGTGGCGTCGACGTTCAGCGTGCACTGGCCTGCCCACGGACCCGCATCGGTGCCGTCGGAGACCCTCACGTCCCACTTGTACGTACCCGAGAAGGGTCCGAGGATCGTGGCGGACGCCACGTTGCCCGAAGCGCGGTCGACGAAGACCTTCTTCAGGGTGCCGTTGTAGTCGTCGGCCCGCCAGAAGTGGAACTCGGCCTTCAGGAGATTGTCCTCGTCGTCCTGGACCTTGCCGCTCAGGACGATCTGGTCGGTCTTGCCGATGGTGCCGCCGGCGCAGGGGACGTACGGGTTCATGGTCCGGCCGGTCACCGGGTCCGGAACGGTGTTGTACTTGGTGGAGATGCGGAGGCTGTCCGGGTTGAGCTTGCGCCAGGACACGTCGACCGTGTCCCTGGCGGCCTTCAGGCCCAGCGTCCAGGAACCCCACTTGTACTGGGCCGCGTCCGCGACCGCGGACTTCACGTCCAGCTCGATCGTGTCGCCGTCACCGGGGCAGTTGCGGCCACCGTAGGAGGCACCCGAGGCGGACACCAGACGGGTCCAGTTCGGCTGCTTGTTCCAGGTCGTCGCCTTGGAGATGGTGCCGGTGTCCCACACCTGGATGTCACCGGAGTTGCAGCTCCAGGAACCCGCCGACTTCTGCTGGATGCGCAGCGTGGCTTCCATGATCTTCTTGCCGTGGACGGCGCCCATGGGCACCTGGAAGAAGGTCTTGGCGCAGACGACAGCGTTGCCCTTCTGGGCGTCCTTCGCACAGCCGACGCGGGCTTCCTTGCTGAGGGTGCCGCCGTTCCAGTAGTTGGTGTCGGCGGTACCGGAGATGCCGTTGTGCTTGTAGGCGATGGTGTACGCGGACTTCCAGTCGTCCCGCCACTTGGGGTCGATGACGACGGGGAAGTCGGTGTCCTCGCCCGTGAGCAGGGCGCGGTCGGTGGTGAGGGTGAGCTTGTCGCCCTTCAGCGCCACACCGAGGTCGGCCTGGCTGGTACCGAGCGAGATGCCGTCGACAGCGGGCACCTGGTCGGCCACCGGGGTGACAGGGGTGACAGGGGTATCCGGGGTCTCCGTGGCGGAGAGGGCGGCCTCGGAGCCGGTCGCCGCCTTGGCGCCTGCGGCGGCGGCCTCGGCCTGGTCCTTGGCGGAGGTGCCGGCAGCCCCCGCCGCGGCCGGCTTGTCCGCACCGGAGTCCCACATCTGGGGCTTGGCGGAGCTGAACAGCGTCCGGCCGGAGGGGTCGACGGCGTTGAGCTCGCCGTTGGCCTCCTTGCGGACGGTGACGCCGTTGCCCTTGAGGGAGAAGTCGATGGAGGCCAGCTCCGGGTTGGCAGCGGCCTCGCGGTTCTTCACCACCAGCTGGTGGGTGAACCCGTTGGCGTCCGCTTCGACCCGCAGGTCGACGCCCTTGAGCACCTCGGCGTACGTGGCGGCGCTGCCGTCCACGGTCGGCGCCGGCAGCGGCTTCGGCCAGCTGAGACTTATGTCCCGGCCGTCCTTGCGCATGGTGACCAGCGGGGAGGTGCCGCCGCCGGAGAAGGTGAGGCCGCTGCGGGTCGCCTTGGCGGCGATCCGGCCGTCCTTCTGCTTGGCGAGGCCGGTGTCCACGGGGACGAGCTTGCCGTTGCGGTGCACACGCACCGGCACCACGGCCTGCTCGGTGGTGAACGATCCGTCCGGGTTGGCCCAGAGCTCTTCGCTCTCGGTGCGCTCGGCGACGATCTCGACCCGCTTGCCGGTGCGCTTGGCCTCGGCCGCCGCCTTGGCATTGCGCTCGGTCTCGGTGGTCGTCTCCGTGTCCTGGGCCTTGGGCTTGGCGGCGGCGGAGGCCAGCACGGGCGCGGCCGCGGTGGCGACGGGCGCGCCGATCAGGGCGGCGGCCAGTGCCGTCGCCACGGCAAGTACGGGCGCCCTGTGTGAGGGCGGTGCTCCTGCGACGCGCTCCCGCGTCGTGAAGGGTCTCAACTGAGTGATTCCTCGGGGTCGGCTTCGGCTACCCCACATCGGGGCGTCCGAAAGAAGTCGGCTGAACCTCCGAGTGGAGGCCGAGATTCGGCCGCCCACAGGAAGGTCACAGATGTTCGATTGATTTGTAGCACCCAAAGCCTTGTTGATTCGAGCCGATACACCTGCGCCCGGCCAGCCGAGCGGCCCAATATCAGACCCTTTGCGGAATATCAAATTCCGAATAATGTATTCCACTTACCCCTCAGGACCTGCGACGATGCCCCACCGGGCGCCGCTTCCAGCTGACTGGAATTTCGACGGGCACCTCCCCCCGCTGTTAGGTTCAGCGTGAATGCACATGCTCGCGGATTGCTGTGAT
Source organism: Streptomyces sp. NPDC048461 (assembly GCF_055587105.1). NCBI lineage: Bacteria > Bacillati > Actinomycetota > Actinomycetes > Kitasatosporales > Streptomycetaceae > Streptomyces > Streptomyces sp. NPDC048461. Next base: position 47,190 of record NZ_JBVJGW010000006.1, read on the forward strand.
TCGCGTTACCCAACGGGGGAGTGTTCGATTTGAGAAGGACTCAGGCGCGCGCGATGCGTGCGCCTATGAGGCGTGTCTGGCGGTGGCCGATACCACTGCTGGCCACGACGCTGCTCGCGAGCGGTATGACGGTGATCGAGGCCTCGGCGGCCTCGGCTGCCAAGCTCCCGGGCCTGCAGAAGCTGACGAAGGTCACCGGCGAGGACGTCAAGGGCAAGCCCGCGAAGGGCCCCGCCGAATCGGACCTGAAGGCGTGGAAGGGCGCGCCGAAGATCGCCTGGCCCGCGGCCGGTTCGGCTGAAATCGCCCTCCCGGACGCCCCGGTCGCCCCAGTCGTCGCGGAGACGGCACTGAAGTCGGCCACAGCCGGCGCGTTCGGCCTCCCGGTGAAGGACACCGGTCTGGCCGGCAAGCCGGTCAAGGCAGGCAAAATGCCCGTCTCGGTAGCGGCTGTGACGCCTGCCACGGTCCCGGCCGCGGCGAAGTCGAAGTCCGCCCCGGCGGCCAAGGCCCCGGAAGCGAACCCGACCGGTGTGAAGGTGAAGGTCGATCTCCTCGACCAGAGCGCCGCCAAGCGTGCGGGCCGTCCCGGCAACGTGTTCCTGAACATCGCCCGCACCGACGCGGGCAAGAGTGCCGCGCCGGTGTCGGTGGAGCTGGACTACAAGGCGTTCAAGAACGCCTACGGCGGCAGCTGGGGCTCACGCCTGCGCTTCACCGCGATCCCGTCGTGTGCGCTGACGACTCCGAATCACCCTGACTGCCAGGGCAGCTTCCCCGTCACCACGCAGAACAACTACGAGACCGGCAAGCTGGTCGCCACCTTCGAAGCCCCCGCCAAGCCCGCCGCGCAGCCGGGCGGCGAGTTGAAGTCGGCCTTCGCTTCCCCCGCCTCCACGGGTGGCATGATCCTGGCAGCCTCGCCGGGTGCCTCGGGTGCCAACGGCACCTTCAACGCCACCTCGCTGAGCGCCTCGGGCTCCTGGCAGGCCGGCGGCTCCGCAGGCGACTTCTCCTGGTCGTACCCGTTCGACATCCCGGCTTCGCTGGGCGGTCCGAGCCCGTCGCTGTCCCTCGGCTATTCGAGCGCGAACATCGACGGCCGCACCAACGCCTCCGCCCAGCAGACCTCGTGGGTCGGTGACGGCTGGGACCTCGCCTCGAACTACATCGAGCGCGGCTACACCCCGTGCAGCCAGGACAAGCGCGAAGGCTCCGGGTTCAACAACCCGAAGGACGACACCGGCGACCTCTGCCACGGCGCCCCGATGGTCATCATGTCCCTCAACGGCGGCTCCACCGCCCTCGTCCTCGACGACGCGACGAAGAAGTGGCGTCCCGCGAAGGACGACGGCTCGAAGATCGAGCAGCTGACCGGCGCCACCAACGGTGACAACGAGGGTGACCACTGGCGGTTCACCAACCCCCAGGGCGTCCAGTTCTACTTCGGCCTCAACAGGCTGAACGGCTGGGCGGCGGGCAAGCCGGTCACGAACTCCACCTGGAACGTTCCGGTCTACGCCAACCACCCCGGTGAGCCCTGCTACAACGCCACCTTCGCCAACGCGGTCTGCAACCAGGCCTACCGCTGGAACCTCGACTACGTCGTCGACCCCCGCGGCAACGCGATGACGTACTGGTACCAGAAGGAAGGCAACTTCTACGGCTCCAACTACAAGATCGCAGGCGGCTCCACCGCCCGCGCCTACGACCGCTCCGGGTGGCTCGACCACATCAGCTGGGGCCTGCGCAGCGACAACCTCTTCGCCAACGCGCCCGCCGAGGCCCGCTTCAAGGTCGAAGAGCGCTGCCTGAAGACGCAGACCTTCGACTGCGACCCGGCCAAGCTCAAGCCCGAAGTCGACTGGAACATCGCCAAGGAATGGCCGGACACCCCCGGTGACCAGCTGTGCGCCTCCGGCGAGGAATGCAAGGGGCGCTTCACCCCCACGTTCTTCTCCCGCAAGCGGCTGACCGAGGTCAGCACCTTCGTCTTCAACGGCACCACCCACAAGCCCGTCGACACCTGGAACCTGATCCAGGGCTTCCCCGACACCGGCGACGGCACCGACTACCCCCTGTGGCTGTCGGAAATCCGCCACGTCGGCAAGAACGGCGCGACGCTCGAACTGCCCCCCGTCAAGTTCCGGGGCAAGCAGCTCGACAACCGCGTCGACGCCCACGCCGACGGCAAGGCACCGTACAAGCGCTACCGCATCGAAGCCATCGACACCGAGACCGGCTCCACGATCAGCGCCCACTACGCCGCCAACCAGTGCAAGATCGCCGATCCCAGGAACATGCCCGCCTCACCCGAGGCGAACAACCTGCGCTGCTACCCGGTCATCTCCGAACTCCCGGACCCCACCGACCCCGAGCGCAAGCGGAAGATCTACTCCACCGACTGGTTCCACAAGTACGTCGTGGACTGGGTCCAGGAGGAAGACCGCAACGGCAACTCCCCGACCCGCCGGACCGAGTACCAGTTCATCGGCGACCCCGCCTGGGCCTTCGATGACGAGACCGAGATGATGCGTCCCAAGACGCGCACCTGGTCCCAATGGCGCGGCTACGCCAAGGTCCGCACCCTTATCGGTGTCGCACCCGACAAGCGGTCCATGACCGAGACCCTCTTCTTCCGCGGCCTCGACGGCGACCGCGCCACCCCCAGCGGCGGCACGAAGACGGTCAAGGTCAAGGACTCCGAGGGCAACCAGATCGCCGACCACCGCCTCTACGCCGGCCAGACCCGCGAGGTCCTGGCCTACAACGGCGAAGGCGGCGCCCTCGAAGCGGCCACCACCTACACCCCCTGGCTCCACGGACCCACCGCCACCCGCCTGCGCAAGGGCGAAGTCGCGGCCGAGGACATCGAACCCCTCCAGTCCTTCGTCCAGCAGACCACGGGCGTCCAGTCCCGGATCCTGCTCTCCGACGGCCGCGGCTGGCGCCGCACCGCGCTGGAGAGCAAGTTCGACAACCGCGGCATAGCCGAATGGGTGTCGGACCTGGGTGACGTCGCCGACCCCTCGGACGACACCTGCGCGCGGTACGAGTACGACTCGGACGAAACCCGCTGGATCATCGCCCGCCAGAAGCGCGTCGAAACCGTCTCCAAGGCCTGCGATGCCGCAACTCAGCGCCCGGCGGATGTCACCTCCGACGTCAAGCTGGCCTACGACGCCGCGGGCAACCTGAAGTCCTCGGAGTCCCTGTCCGGCTACAGCGGCAGCACGCCGCAGTACCAGCTCGACGGCAGCTCCACCTTCGACGCCTACGGTCGTCCCAAGACCACCACCGACGTGTTCGGCAAGGTCACCAAGATCGACTACTCCCCGGCGTCAGCCCAGATCGTCACCAAGGTCGTCTCCACCAACTCCGCGGGCCACACCCAGACCACGGAGACCGATCAGGGCCGCGGTTCGATCCTGACGAAGACGGACACCAACGGTCGCCGTCAGGTCATGGAGTACGACCCGCTCGGCCGCCTCACGAAGGTGTGGTCGCCGTCCCGGAACCCGACGACCAAGTCGCCGGACGGCATGTTCTCCTATGATGTCCGACCCGACGGTCCGGTCGTCATCACCAACAAGGCGCTGCTGGATGACGGTACGTACCGCACCAGCTACGACATCTACGACAGCAGCCTGCGGATCCGCCAGACCCAGATGGAAGCCCTGGCAGGCGGCCGCATCATCACCGACACCTTCTACAACAGCCTCGGCCAGGTCTGGAAGTCCAACGGCGCCTACTACACCGCCGGCGAAGCCTCCGGTGTCCAGTTCGCCCCGCGCGACAACGAGGTCCCCTCCTCCACCATGACCGAGTACGACGGCTCCGGGCGGTCCATCGCCCAGATCAGCCGCAAGCTCGGTGAGGAGACCGACCGCACGACGACCGCGTACGGCGGCGACAACATCACCGTCGACCCGCCGAAGGGCGAGACGCCCACGCGGGCGTTCCTCGACGGAGCCGGCCGCAAGACCGAACTCCGGCACTACCGCTCCGACTCCCCCACCGGCGCCTACGACAAGACGACTTACGGGTACGACCGCCGTGGCGCGCTGGCGTCGGTGGTCAACCAGGCGGGCGACAAGTGGACGTTCGAATACGACATCCGCAACCGTCAGATCAAGCAGACCGACCCCGACAAGGGCACCGCGACGACGACGTACGGTCCGGGCGACCGGCCGACGTCCTCGACCGATGCCCGGGGCAAGGTCGTGGTCCCGGAGTACGACTCGATCGGTCGGATCGTCGCCACCCGTGAGGGCTCGCTGACCGGCCCGAAGCTGACGTCCAACACGTACGACACGCTGCCGGGAGCCATCGGCCTGCCGGTCTCCTCGACCCGGTACATGAACGGTCGTGCGTACACGCAGGAGATCACCGGATACGACAACGAGTACCGCCCCACCGGATCGAAGATCGTCATTCCTGCCGAAGAGGGCAAGCTCGGCGGTACCTACGAGTTCACCACCGGCTACCGGGAGAACACCGGTCTGACCGAGTGGACCGAGCAGCCGGCGGTCGCCGGCCTGCCCATCGAGCTCACCACGATGAAGTACAACCACTTCGAACTGCCCACCATGATGGGCATCGAAGGCAAGACCTTCGTCGACAAGGTCGACTACTCGCCCATGGGCGATGTTCTCCGCACCTACGCGGGCGCTGCGGGCTCGCAGGTCTACACGTCCAACTTCTACGACGAGCAGACCCGCCGCATCACCCGCAGCGTCAACACGCAGGAGAGGTCTCCCGCCGCGATCAACGACACGTCGTTCCAGTACGACGCCGTCGGCAACATCCTCAAGGTCTCCGACAAGGAGGGCACCAGCCCCACCGCCGACACCCAGTGCTTCGCCTACGACCACATGCGCCGCATGAGCGAGGCCTGGACCGCCACCGACGACTGCGCCGCCCAGCCGGACGCGGCAGGACCCGGCAGCAAGCCCCGGGTCGGCGGACCCAACCCGTACTGGAACTCCTACAGCTTCGACGCCGCCGGCAACCGCACCAAGGAGATCCAGCACAGCCCCACCGGTGACCTCACCAAGGACGTCACCCGCGCCTACACCTACGGCACCCCCGGCCAGGCCGCCGCCAACGGGCTCAAGAAGGTCGACACCACCGGACCGGGCGGAACCCGCACCGAGTCGTACAGCTACGACGCGTCCGGCAACACCAAGACCCGCACCCTCCAGGGCGACACCCAGAACTGGGAGTGGGACAACTCCGGTCAGCTGACCAAGGTCACGAAGGGCACCGAGTCCACCGAGTTCGTCTACGACGCTTCCGGTGAGCGGCTGATCAAGCGGGACAAGACCGGAACCACGCTCTACCTGCCCAGCACCGAGGTCAAGCTCACCCCCGCCGGCAAGCTGGAGGGCACCCGCTACTACTCGCACCCGGCCGGACCGCGCATGGTCAAGACGGTCAAGGACGGCGTGACCACCACGTCGTACCTGATGGGCGACAAGAACGGCTCGGCGACCACCGCGGTCGATTCCAAGACCGGAGTCGTCACCCGCCGCAAGTTCACCCCCTACGGCGAGGCCCGCGGTGCGCAGCCTTCCGTGTGGCCGGGCCAGCGCGGATTCGTCGGCGGCGAGACCGACGAGACCATCGGCACCGTTCACCTCGGTGCGCGTGAGTACGACCCGGCAACGGGCAGGTTCCTGTCCGTCGACCCCGTACTCGACTTCAACGAACCAAAGCAGCAGAACCCCTACGCGTACGCCAACAACTCCCCGGTCACCTTCAGCGACCCGTCGGGTCTGTCGATCGCGCCTCCCACGATGCCGATCAAGGACTTCACGGATGCGGAGGCCGCTTGGGCCCGCATGATCCAGGGCAAGAGCGCTCTGGACATCGCCCTCGAAGTGGCCATCGGCATCCTGAAGGATGTCTCCGGCTACAACGACATCCGCGACTGCCTCAGCGGATCGTGGGGCGCCTGCGCCGGACTCGCCCTCGACGCGGCCCTGCCGTTCGCGGGACGCGCCAAGCGCATCATCAAGGCACTCGACCGCGCCTGGGAGGCCTTCAACAGCTGGTCTCAGAAGCTGGCCCTGGCACGGGACATCCTCATGAGGGTCCAGCGCTACGAGCAGGCCATGGCCAAGTACGCCGAGGACCTGGCCGAGTGGAAGCGTCAGCTCGAAGAGGCCGCGGAGCGGGCTCGAAAGCTGGAGGAAGAGGCGGCGGCAGCCCGAAGAGCTGCGCAGGAGGCGGCGGCCGCGGCCGCCAAGAAGGCCGACGAGGCCAAGGCCACCGCCGCTCGACAGGGCAAGGTCTCCACTCAGAAGGCCAAGAAGGCCGACGGTGGTGGAAAGGCTTCGAAGTCCGCCGAGACCAAGAAGTCCGACGGCCCCAAGAAGTCCGAGTCCAAGGACAGCGACGGCGGCGGCTCCGAAGGCGGCTCCTGCAAGATCGGCAACAGCTTCGTCCCGGGCACCGAGGTGCTGATGGCGGACGGATCCGCGAAGCCGATCGAGGAGGTGGCCATCGGGGACGAGGTGGTCGCGACCGACGAGCGGTCCGGTACCACCGGGGCTCAGCCCGTGGTGGCCCAGATCCTCGGACAGGGCCAGAAGAACCTGGTCGAGATCACCATCGATACGGACGGCACGGCCGGTACGGATCTGGGCAGGATCACCGCGACCGACGGCCACCCCTTCTGGGTGCCTTCCCTGGGCAAGTGGCTGGACGCGAAGGACGTCACCGCCGGCCAGTGGCTGCAGACTTCGTCGGGGACCTGGGTGCAGGTCGCCACGGTCGAGCGGTGGACGCAGCCCCAGTCGGTGCGCAACCTCACGGTGGCGACGGCTCACACGTACTACGTGCTCGCTGCCGCCACCCCGGTTCTCGTCCACAACAACGGTTGCGGCGAGACGAAGACCGATGCGACCAGCACGTGGACCCCGGACGAGGAGTACTCGGACGCGGCCATCGCGGCGCGTTCGGCGCAGTGGTCCGAGCAGGCCGGTCTCACGAAGAAGCATGACCAGCTGGCGAAGACGGTGGCATCGAACCCGAACTACCCCCAGCGCCTGACGACCGTTCGCAACTCGGACGGCACTACTACCCGGGTTGCCGACAACTTCCGCAACCGCGGAAACGCCAAGGGATGGGGTGACTGGAGAAACTCTCCGATCTTCGACATGGAAGGTCCGGGGCTGAACCAGGTCACCCAGATCCGCGTCATGGTCCACCATACGACCGGTGAAATCGCATGGTTCCCGGTCAAGAACGGGGAACATGACTACAACAACCCGGTGTACTATAAGTACGGGCGAAGGTAACGCCGATAGAGACTAGCTGAGAAATCTCCACCGATGGGGTGGGCCGTCACCACGGCCCACCCCATCGGCCTTGAAGGAAAGAAAACATGAGCGAAATCAATTCGGGACTCCTGCAGGCCTTCGCCGCAAGCGGATTCACGTTTCACGAGGTGCTCGAACCGCGCGGCGATCTCACCCCCTTCCTGGTGGCACGCCGACTGTCCCGCCTCACCTCTCAGGACGGTCTGCAAGAGACGCTCATCGAGCATGAAACCCCGGACCTGACCGCCGCCATCAACAGGGCATGGGAAGAACTGGCCACAGCGGGCGGGCTGTTCACCACGACGAGCGCGGATGGCCGACGGGAATTTCTGATCGGGCTCGACATGGATTTCGACCCGTCGGCCCAGGGGGAACCCGAGGATGAATTTGAGGAAGAATCCGGGGACGAGTCGGTTCCGCGTTACCGGTGGGTGCGGGTGGCCTTGACCGACCATTGGGACATCGCCGGAGCAGGCTGCGAAAGCGGCCTGCTGGGAGCGGGTCGCGGCAACCCGACATTCACCATGTCCTCACTCACCGGTGACACCATGATGATTGCCTCGTACTGGCAGAGCGGAATCGGCATCGAGCTCGTCAAACACCCGGAGAGGATTGAAACCCTCAGGGAGAGTGCGGAGCAGATCGCCGCCGACGACTCCGTCGAGAGCCGCCAGCGGGAATGGGCCGAACTCTGGCTCGAACAGAGCGGCGGCTAAGGGCTGTCCCGTAAATGATCTACGAGTCGCCTTAGGTTGGCCGCAGTGACCCGTGGGCCTATCCGGCGAGGGCGAGGTTGTGCATCCGTGCGATGCCGAGCATGGCGTGGTGGACACCATCGCCCTTCAAGCGGCAGTCGCGGAGGATCTTCCAGGCCTTCATACGGGCGAAGACGTGCTCGACCCTGGCGCGGACCTGCTTGTGGGACGTGTTGTGCTCCTCTTTCCAGGCCGGGAGTTCTGCCCTGGCCTCGCTGCCGACGGCGGGGGACGACGAGTCCGGTGCCCGGGTATCCGCCGTTGGCGATCGTGGTCGTCTTGCCACGACCCGGTGGTCGGTGGAGTACCGGTGGTTCCTCGACCGCTCGGCGATGGTGTGGTCTCGGGTGGGGACCAGAGTGCCGTCCACGATGAGCACGGCATCCTTGGCGAACCGCTTGCGCGACTGGAGCGCGAACTTCGGCCCCAGGTGGTCGATGATGCGGTCCGCTGCCGACTTCGAGATGCCGAAGAGTGGGGCCAGTTGTCGCATGGACAGGTTCGTTCGCCAGTACGCGGTGACCAGCGAGGTCCGGTCCTGACGTCCTCCCCGGCGTCCGGGGCGACCTCGACGAGCCGCTGGTCTCAGGCCCTGCCTCGGCTCTCGTCCCGGTCCTCCTTCGCCTCGTCGACAGAGGACGGATCGAAGTGTGCCAGCTCGTGCCCTGGACAGCGCCGGATGGCACTCTCGGTCAGCAGCCCGGTCCCCCCATCCCGACACCGGACCTTCCCGCAGTCCTGGCGAACGCCGAGAACTGGGAGTACCTGCAATCCGGCACATGGCTGGGGTGCCTCACCCTGACCCTCACCGAAGCAGGACAGAGGATCCACCGCTGACACGCAGTCTCAACGGCACCCTTCCCGGTGTGGGAGCAGCGGGCAACTCCCGCACCGGGACGTTCCCCGAGAGCCGCGTCGGCAGGGTCGCCCGGCGGGCGGATACGCTCCGGGGATGGAGCGTGCAGAGGTTCTCAAGCGAGTCATCGGCATCCTCACGGAAGCCCAGGAGATCCGCCGGGCCGCGGAGGCGGGCGAGGACGACGACGGTCCCGAACTGGAGACGAGGGTAGTCACCAAGCTGCTGAACGAGATGCTGCCCTCGATCAGCGTGCCCGCCGAGTCCTCCCCGCAGCAGGTGGCCCGTCTCGTCGCGGAGGCGCTCGGGCCCGCGCTGCAGACCATGGTCGCCGGGTTCAGCCTGGCCTTCACCAGCCTCGCCATGGCCCACGACGCCGGCCGGACGGACGTCTCCGCCATCGGAGTCCTGCAGGAACTGGCCCTCGAAGTGGAGGCGGGCGTCTACGACGAGGGCGCGTAGGGGCGCGCCGGAGCGGCGGCATCAGGACATCCGGAACTTCCGTTGTCATATGCCTATCGGTGCCCCTGTCCCGTGCGTAGGGTGTGGCCCCGGACCATCCCGGACCGTCGCCCTCCCGGCTCCCCACGGGAGGGCGACGGCGTCTCCCCGCCCGGGGGACCGCCCGCGGGCGACACCCCCTAGCGCAGGAGCGCCGGCAGGCCCGCCGGGGTGCGGGCCTGGTCGTCCAGCGCGTCCAGCGCCCGTACGGCCTGGGCGGCCGCCTCCGGGTCCGACACCGCGAGGCCGCTCGCCGCGAACTCGTCCTCGTCCAGGCGCAGTACGGACGTCCCGTCCGCCGAGACCCACAGGTCCAGGTCCAGGTCGTCCACCAGGATCTCCCCGCCGCGCACCAGCGCCGGGCGCGTGACGTCGCAGTACCAGCCCTTGAGGACCCCGTCGCCGGTCCGGACCTCCTTGACCGCGTACCAGCGGGTCCGCCAGAAGTGCTCCACGAACACGTCGCCCGGCTCGAAGCGGACGAAGCCGAAGTCCCGCGCCTCCCCGGCCGCCCAGGGGGCGCGTACGGAGATCCGGTCGCCGTCGTCGGCGACCCGGGCCGCCGGGTAGCGGATCTTCTCGCGTCCGGCCTTGGTCAGGACGACGGTCAGTTGCTGCTCGCTCACTGTGCCCCCAGTTTCTTCGTGTAGCGCGTCTCGGTCGCGCAGATCTCGTATCCGAACCGGTCGTTGACGGCGAGCATCGGCTCGTTCCCCGCGTCGTTGCCGGTGAACGCCTCGGTGTACCCGGCCGCGCGGGCCCGGTGCAGGGAGGCCGTCTTGGCGAGCTTGGCCAGGCCCCGGCCGCGGAACGCGCGCAGGGTGCCGGTCATCGCCGAGCCGTACCGGCGGACCCCGTCGGTCTGCGCGGCGGTGAAGGCCGCCACCTCCCCGCCGACCAGGACGACGGTGGTCAGCTCCTTGTCGAGGGTCGGGTCGTTCCAGGTGCGCGCGACCCAGTCCGCGTAGTCGTCGAGCACGACGGCGACGTCGCCCGGCTCGTCGGACGTCGCCTCGGCGTCGGCGAGGAACAAGGGACGGGGATCGGCGGCGAAGGCCGATCCGGGGAGCAGCTCCACCCCCTCCGGGAGCGGCTCCGGCAGCGCGGGCAGTACGGCCGCCGCGAGGTCCAGGCGCAGGAAGTGCGCGGAACGGCTGGGCCGGTAGCCGTGCCGTTCGGCGAAGGCGCGGCTGTACGGCTCGTCGAGCACCCAGGCGTACACGTCCACCGCGCCGTGGCGGGCGAGGTGCTCCTCGGCGCCCCGCAGCAGGAGGGCGCCGGCGCCGCGGCCGTGGTGGGCCGGGTCGACCTGGGCGTTGACGTAGGCCTGCCCGGGCTCGGGGCTGTCGTGGACGACGCCGACCTGGGCGGTGCCCACGACCCGGCCGTCGGAGTCCTCGGCGACGAGCACGCGCAGCTGCCGGCCGGGGTGGGCGGAGGCCGCCTCGAAGGTGACGCCCCCGGCAGTGGTGATCAGGAAGGGGAGGGCCGCCCGGCGGACCCGCGCGACGGCGTCCGCGTCCGAGGGGTCGGCGCGGCGGAGGTCCCGCACGAGAACGGTCATGCGGAGGACGCTACGTGCGGGCTCGTCCCGGGCGCCTCCCAATTAGCCGCCGATGGGACAGAATCAGCCGCGTGACCTCGACGAACCTCAAGATCGCCATCGACGGCTCGGCCGGCTCGGCCGCCCCGTACGAACAGCTGCGCGCGCAGATCGCCGACCGGGCCCGGTCGGGGAGGCTGCCGGCGGGCTTCAAGCTGCCGACCGTGCGGGGGCTGGCGGAGGAGCTGGGGCTGGCCGCCAACACCGTCGCGAAGGCGTACCGGGCGCTGGAGGCGGACGGGGTGGTCGAGACGAGGGGCCGCAACGGCACGTTCGTCGCGGCCTCGGGGGAGGGCCCGGCCCGGGAGGCCGCCGCGGCGGCCCAGGCGTACGCGGACCGGGTCCACCGGCTGGGCCTCACGGACGCGGAGGCCCTGGCGGCCGCCACGGAAGCCCTCCGCGCCCGGTACGCGGCGGGCTAGGACGCCGGCCCGCCCCGCCGTCCGGGAAGCGGCGTGCGCGGCGGACCGGCAGCCGCGCGCGTACGCCCCCCGTACGGTCCGAGGGCCCCGGAACCCCGTCCGCCCGCCGGAGGCTAGAGGTACAGCCCCGCCTCCGGGCCGTGCGGCTGCGGGGGCAGGACGGACGTCGGGCCCGTGCCGCGGCGCAGGGCGAACAACTCCGCCAGGCTCGCGCCCTCGCGCGATACGCCCTCGTCCGTGCCCAGCCAGTCCACCGCCTCCCGGTGGGTCAGCCGGCCGACCTCGACGCGGGCCAGGCAGCGTCCCGGCCGGACGACCGCAGGGTGGAGCCGTTCCAGGTCCTCGTTGGTCGTGACGCCGACCAGGACGTTGCGGCCCTGCCCCAGCAGGCCGTCCGTCAGGTTCAGCAGCCGGGACAGCGCCTGCCCCGCCGTGTGCCGGGCCTCGCCGCGGATCAGCTCGTCGCAGTCCTCCAGCAGGAGCAGCCGCCACCGGCCCTTGGCCGTCCCCTCGTCCTCGCCGATCGCGATGTCCATCAGGTAGCCCACGTCGTTGAACAGCCGCTCCGGGTCCAGGACGCAGTCCACCTGGCACCAGTCCCGCCAGGAGCGGGCCAGCGTGCGCAGCGCGGAGGTCTTGCCCGTACCCGGCGGACCGTGGAGCAGGAGCAGCCGCCCCGCGATGTCGTCCGGGGTCACCTTCATCAGCCGGTCCAGCGCCCCGGCCACCGGCGCCGTGTAGTTGGGCCGCACCTCGGCCCAGGTGCCGGCCCCGATCTGGCGGGTCGTCCGGTACGGGCCGCGGCGCGGGGAGACGTACCAGAAGCCCATCGTGACGTTCTCGGGCTGCGGTTCGGGCTCGTCCTGCACGCCCTGCGTCGCCTCGCCGAGCACGCCGGCGGCGAGTTCGTCGCTGATCGCCGTCACGGTGACGTCCGCGCCCCGGCTCCACCGGGAGACCAGCATCGTCCAGCCCTCGCCCTCGGCGAGCGTGGCGCTGCGGTCGCTGTCGCGGGCCGAGCGCAGCACGGTGGCCCCGGGCGGCAGCAGGCTCGCCCCCGCCTTCACCCGGTCGATCGACACGCTGTGCGAGAACGGCTGCTCGCCGGAGGCGAACCGGCCGAGGAACAGCGCGTCGACGACGTCCGACGGCGAGTCGCTGTCGTCGACGTTGAGCCGGATCGGCAGCGCGTCATGCGGGTTGGCTGGCATGGCGCCCATGATCCGGCACGAACTGGCCCGGTGCACGTGTGTTTCGCCGGATCGAGTGGCCGGTTTCCCTCTTCAAACGCATCGCGCGTGAACGTTCGGACCGCAGGTCTGCGCCAAATATTCTTGGCATGAACACTTCCGGCGAACCCGCGTTCCTTGTACCACGGACTGAGGAGTAACCCCCACTAGGAGCCGCATACATGAGCACGAGAACGTCTCGTTTCGCTGCCCTGACCTCCTCCCTGTTACTCGCCGCGGGAGCCGCCCTCTTCGGCGCAGGTCAGGCGGCCGCCGCCCAGGCCGACTTCGGCTACGTCGCCCTCGGCGACTCGTACTCCTCCGGCGTCGGCGCCGGCAACTACGACGCCGCCAGCGGCAACTGCAAGCGCTCCACCCGCGCCTACCCCGCCCTGTGGGCTGCCGCCCACTCCCCGCAGAGCTTCTCCTTCGTCGCCTGTTCGGGCGCCCGGACGGGGGACCTCCTCGCCAACCAGCTCGCCCCCCTCAACTCCGGCACCGACCTGGTGTCCGTCACCATCGGAGGCAACGACGCCGGATTCGCCGACGTCATGACGACCTGTGTGCTCCAGTCCGAGTCCACCTGCGTCAACCGCGTCAACCAGGCCAAGGCCTACGTCAACTCCACCCTCCCCGGCCAGCTCGACCAGGTCTACAACGCCATCGACAGCCGCTCGCCCGGCGCCCGCGTCGTCGTCCTCGGCTATCCCCGGTTCTACAAGCTGAGCGGCTCGTGCGTCACCGGCCTCACCGAGGGCGAGCGCGCCGCCATCAACGGCGCGTCCGACCACCTCAACGCCGCCATCGCCAAGCGCGCCGCCGACCACGGCTTCGCCTTCGCCTCGGTGGCCGGCGCGTTCACCGGCCACGAGATCTGCTCGGGCAACGCGTGGCTGCACAGCCTCAACTGGCTCAACATCGGCGAGTCGTACCACCCGACCGCGGCCGGACAGTCCGGCGGCTACCTGCCGGTCTTCACGAACGCGGCCTGACCGGCCCGGCGCACCGGAACCGGCCCCGGCGTCACGTCCGCGCTCGCACCCGGGGCCGACGGCGCCGGCGCCGGGACGGACGGCGGCGCCGGTGAGGACGTCGGCGTCGGGTCCGTCCCCGGGTCCGGATCCGGCTCCGGCGGCGTGGTCGTACCGGGGGAGGCGGTCCCGCTCGCCGGGGCCGCCTCCTCGCACGTCACGGACGTCTCCACCCACGCGGAGTCCACCGCCGCCGGACCGCGCACCTCCAGCCGCACCGCGTCGGTGAAGACCGGGCCCGGCCCGTACGTCAGTTCCGCGTGCTCCAGCCGCCGGCTCACCGGTCCGCCCGCCTCGTACGCGAGGGACTGCCAGCCGGGCCCCGAGGTCCTCCCGCTCCGGGTGGCCCAGCGGTACTCCAGCACGGTCGGCGTTCGCTCCACCTCCACCGTCGCCGTGAACGCGGGGGCACGCTCCGCGGGCGGCGGACAGCCGCCGCGGTAGGACGCGCGCACGGCGTCGACGAACACCCCGGGGTACGCCTGCCCGCCGGCCGGCGTCGGGACCGGCGCGGGCCGCGGGGGCCGGGCGGGAGAGCCCGGGCCCGCGGATCCGGCCGGCCGCGCAGCCGGCTCCGTCCCCGCCGGCGCCCCACCGCGCCCGTCCGCGCCGCCCCCGCGGCCGCCGAGCAGCAGCCACCCCAGCGCGGCCAGCGCCAGCAGCAGCACGACGATCCCGGCGGTCAGCACCAGCCCGGCCCGGCCCGCCCGCGGTGCCGCGGCCGCCTCCCCGTACGGACCCCCCGCGGCCGGGGGCGCCCCCGGCGGGGCCGCCGCACCCGCGGCCCTCGGCTCACCGCGGGGGCGCGCCCCGGCCGCCGGCCCCTGCGGCCCGGGGCCTGACACCGGCCCGCCGGCGGCCCGTGCGGTCCCGCCCGCGCCGACCAGCCGCAGCATCCGGGCCGCCTCCGCCGGGTCGAGCCGCTCGGCGGGGTCCTTCCGCAGCAGACCCTCCAGTACGGGTGCCAGCGCACCGGCCCGGCGGACCGCGGGCGGCTCCGCCTCCACCACCGCCTCCAGCGTGTCCAGCGCGGTGGCCCGGCGGAACGGCGAGATCCCCTCGACCGCCACGTACAACAGGACCCCGAGCGACCACAGGTCCGACCCGGGACCCGGCTCGCTTCCCGACGCCCGCTCCGGCGCCAGGTATTCGGGGGAGCCGACCATCTCCCCCGTCATGGTGATCGCCGAGGACCCCTCCAGGCTCGCGATCCCGAAGTCGCTCAGCACCACCCGGCCGTCGTTGGCCAGCAGCACGTTCCCCGGCTTGACGTCCCGGTGGAGCACCCCCGAGTCGTGCGCCGACCGCAGGGCGGCCAGCACCTGCTCCCCGAGGTGTCCGGCCCGCTGCGGGGGCATCGGGCCCTCCGCCTCCAGCACCTCGGCCAGTGAGAGCCCGCGCACCAGCTCCATCACGATCCACGGCCGCCCGCCCTCGGAGGCCACGTCGTACACCGTCACGACCCCGCGGTGCGAGATCCGGGCCGCGGCCCACGCCTCCCGCTCCAGGCGCCGGTACATCCGCTGCAGTCCGGCCGCGTCCAGCCCGGCCGGCGCGCGCACCTCCTTGACGGCGACGTCGCGGGCCAGCACCTCGTCCCGGGCCCGCCACACGATGCCCATCCCGCCGCGGCCGAGCGGTTCGAGCAGCCGGTAGCGGCCCGATATGACACGCTCGGCGGCGTCTTCCCGCTCCCCGTCACCCACGTCGTCGCTCACGCGCGCCCCCATGTGCGTCCATGCGTCACCGGATGATCACTCCAAGTTAGCGCAGCGGGCCGGAAGTGGCCCCCGCCGTGACGGGACTTGCGGTACCGCCCGCGAACGGCCCCGCAAAACCACCCCATTTGTGCGGAGAGTGACGAATGACTCCGCTGAGTAATCGTCAACTCCCCGTCGCCACAGGGGTAATTCACACCACCGGGATACCCGGGCGCGACGCGGGGACGATAGGGTTAACCTGCCCGGGCCGGGTGCCCTCGTACGGGTGGGGAGAGATCATGGAACAAATAGCAATGCGCAGCAGGCCGCCTCGCGTGCCTGCCATCAACTGCGGCAGCAACGCGACCAGCTCGCGCCTCGACCGCCATCTCGCGGTACTGGGCGGCCCTGCCGTCCCGCACCGGGATGCCGCCGAGGCGACGCTGCTGATGCGCGAGCTCACCTCGCGCGACCACACGCACCGCCTGCGGAGCCGGAGCGCGCGCGTCTCGCTCTTCGCGCCGCTGCGCCGTCTGCGTCGCACGCTCTTCGGCAGCCGCCGCTCGTAAACCGTCCCCGCAGCAGAGCCGTTCACCCCCGGGCTCCCGGCTTCCCGGCCCTACGCGACCACACCGTCCCGGCGCAGATCCGCGATCTGCGCGTCCGTCATCCCCAGGGCGCGCAGCAGGGCTCCGGTGTGCTCGCCCAGCGCGGGCACCGCACCCATGTGCGGTGCCGCGCCGCCCGGCAGCCCGATCGGCGGCAGCAGGGCCCGCAGCGGGCCCACCGGTGACCCCACCTCCCGCCAGCGGTCCCGCGCCGCCAGCTGCGGATGCCCGGCCAGCCGGGCCACCGAGTTCAGCCGTGCGCAGGCGATGCCCGCCGCCTCCAGCCGCCCGATCGCCTCGTCCGCGCCCAGCCCGGCCAGCGCCGCGGCCACGACCGCGTCGGTCCGCTCCCGGTTCGCGGTGCGCGCCGCGTTCGTCGCGAACTGCGGATCATCTGCCAACTCGGTTCGTTCCAGCACCTGTTCGACGAGCCTGCGCCACTCGCGGTCGTTCTGCACCGACAGCAGCACCCGGTCCCCGTCCGCCGTCGCGTAGGCGTCGTACGGCGCGATCACCGCGTGCGCCAGACCGGTGCGCACCGGCTGCTCCCCACCGTGCATCGTGTGGTGCAGGGGGTGCCCCATCCATTCGGCGAGCGCGTCCAGCATCGACACCTCCACCCGGCCGCCGCGCCCCGTGACCCCGCGGCGCAGCAGGGCGGCGAGCACGCCCGAGAACGCGTACATGGCGGCCGCGATGTCCGCGGCCGGGATGCCCGCCTTGACGGGCTGCTCCGGCGTCCCGGTCACCGAGACCAGGCCCGCCTCGCACTGGACGAGCATGTCGTAGGCGCGCTTGTGGGCGTACGGGCCCTCGGCGCCGTAGCCCGACACGTCGACGGCGACCAGCCGCGGGTAGCGGTCGCACAGCGCGGCCGCGTCGAGCCCGAGCCGGGCCGCGGCCCCCTGGGCGAGGTTCTGGACGAACACGTCGGCGCCGGCCAGCAGCCCGTGCAGCACGTCGAGGCCGCGCGGGTCCTTCAGGTCCAGCGCGATCGACTCCTTGCCGCGGTTGGCCCACACGAAGTGGGAGGCGAGGCCGTGCGCGGCGGTGTCGTAGGCGCGCGCGAAGTCGCCGCCGTCGGGGCGCTCGACCTTGACGACCCGGGCGCCGAGGTCGGCGAGCTGACGGGTGGCGAAGGGGGCCGAGACGGCCTGTTCGACGGCGACGACGGTGATGCCGTCCAGGGGGAGGGGGTCGGGCGCGCAGCGTTCGGTGTCCATGGCACCGATGCCTATCCCGCCGGACCCCGCCCTGTCACCCCCCGGCGCGCTCCGCCCCTGCCCGGCGACCCTCAGCCCGCGGTGCCGCGGGCGAACCGCCGGGACGCCAGCGGCACGAACACGGCGAGCAGCAGCGCCGACCAGAGCAGCGCGCCCGCCACCGGGTGCGCGGCGGGCCAGGCCGCGCCCGCGCCGGCTCCGGCCCCCGGATTCCCGCACAGCTCGCGCACCGCCGTGGCCACGGCGCTGATCGGGTTCCACTCGGCGACCGTGCGCAGCCATCCGGGCAGCCCGGCGGTCGGCAGGTAGGCGCTGGAGAGCATCGGCAGGACGAAGGTGGCGCCGCCGAGCTGCCCCGCGGCCTCCTCGCT
This sequence comes from Streptomyces sp. NPDC048461, assembly GCF_055587105.1. NCBI lineage: Bacteria > Bacillati > Actinomycetota > Actinomycetes > Kitasatosporales > Streptomycetaceae > Streptomyces > Streptomyces sp. NPDC048461. Next base: position 64,814 of record NZ_JBVJGW010000006.1, read on the forward strand.
CCGGGTCAGCAGGCCCAGGTACGTCCCGACCCACGCGGTGGCGAAGCGGAACAGCAGCAGGATCCCCAGCGCCCCGAGCGCGCCGGGCAGCCCGTTCTCGATCCGCCAGCCCATCGCCAGCCCCACCAGCATCAGCGGCACCATCGACACCCCCGTGGTGAGCAGGTCGGCCGCCGTCTGCCCGAGCGGTACGGCGCTCCGGCTCATCGGCAGCGTCCGGAACCGGTCCATCACCCCCCGGTGCGCGTCCTGCGCGGCGGTGAACAGGCCGGACATCAGGCCGCCCGCGGCCGTCGCGGCGAGCAGCCCGGGCACCAGGAACGCGCGGTAGTCGGCGCCCGGCATGGCGAGCGCGCTGCCGAAGACGTACCCGAAGAAGAGGAGCATCGTGATCGGCATGGTCTGGGTGAGGATCAGCAGCGCCGGGGCGTGCCGGGCCTTCTGGAGCCGGCCGGCCAGGACCGCGCCGCCGTCGGACAGCAGGGTGCTCATGCGGCGTACTCCTCGTGGTCGGTGCCCCGGTCGGCGGTGGTGCGGGTGAGGCGCAGGAACACCTCGTCGAGCGTGGGCGGCCGCAGGCTCGCGTCGGTGACCGGCACTCCGGCGCCGTCGAGCGCGCGGATGATCCGGGGCAGGGTCAGCCCGGCGTCCAGCACGGTCACGCCGACGGTGAGCCGCTCCTCGTCGAGCACGGGGCGGCCGCCGGTGAGCTGGTCGAGGACGCCGGCGGCGGCCGCGACCGCTCCGCGCGCACCGACGTGGACCTCGGCGTAGGCGCCGATCCGCGCCTTGAGCCCGGCCGGGGTGCCGGTGGCGACGGCGCGGCCGCTGTCGACGACCACGATGTCGTCGGCCAGCCGGTCCGCCTCCTCCAGGTACTGGGTGGTGAGCAGCACGGTGGTGCCCTCCGCGGCGAGCGCCCGGACCTCCGTCCAGATGCGGTCGCGCGCGGCGGGGTCGAGCCCGGTGGTGGGCTCGTCGAGGAACAGCACCCGGGGCCGGGTGATCAGCCCCGCGGCCAGGTCCAGGCGGCGGCGCATGCCGCCGGACCAGGTGCCGGCCACCCGGCCGGCGGCCTCGGTCAGGCCGAAGCGCTCCAGCAGCTCGTCGGCGCGGGCCCGGCCGGCGGCGCCGCGCAGTCCGGCGAGGCGGGCGAAGAGCCGGAGGTTCTCACGGCCGGTCAGGTCCCCGTCCACCGAGGCGTACTGGCCGGTGACGCCGATGGCGCGGCGGACGGCGGCGGGTTCGCGGGTGACGTCGTGGCCGGCCACGACGGCGCGGCCGCCGGTGGGTGCGGTGAGGGTGGTGAACACCCGTACGGCGGTGGTCTTGCCCGCGCCGTTCGGGCCGAGGAGGCCGCAGACCGTGCCCTCGCGGACGGCGAGGTCGAGGCCGCGCAGGGCGCGGACCTCCCCGTACTTCTTTTCCAGGCCCTCACTAAGTACGGCGTACGTAGTAGTCATACGGCGGACCCTACCCCACTACGTACGGTGTACGTAACTAAGATGGGGGCGAGACGACGAGGTGATCGACGCGATGACAGCCGCTGGACGAGCCGCTGAACCGGAAGTGATCTGGTCCCGCCCGCAGCGGGCCGGCCGCGGACCCAGGCCCGCGCACAGCCGCGGGTCGATCGCGGCCGAGGCGGTGCGGATCGCCGACGCCGAGGGGATCGACGCCGTCTCGATGCGGCGCGTGGCCGCCGGGATCGGCGCGGGGACCATGTCCCTGTACAACTACGTGCCGCGCAAGGAGGACCTGTACGAGCTGATGGTCGACGCCGTCAGCGGGGAGTACGCGCTGACCCCGCCGACCGGCGACTGGCGGGCGGACCTGCTCGGCCTGGCCCGCCAGGCACGGGCGCTGATGCACCGGCACCCGTGGCTGCCCCGGCTGCTGAGCCCCGTGCACGGCTTCAGCCCGAACGCCCTGCGGTACCTGGAGCACACGCTCGACTGCCTCGCGCCGCTGGACGTGCCGGACGGCGAGAAGCTGGAGCTGGTCGCCGCGGTCAACGGGACGGTGGCGATCTTCGTGGCGAGCGAACTGGACCTGGCCGAGCGGGCGCGGGCGCTGCCCTGGAGCGAGGCGGCGGAGCAGGGCGTACGGGCCGCCTGGCTCGGCTCGCGGCTGGAAACGGGGGAGTACCCGCGGCTGGCGGCGGCCCTGGCGGCCGGCGCGGTTCCCGTGACCGCGGCCGGGCCGCAGCTGGCCGACGTGTTCGACCGCTCGGTGCAACGGCTGCTGGGGGCCTGGGGGACGTAGACCCTGCGGGGGGCGTACGGCGCGCGCCGGCTACAGCAGCGCGAACTGCCCGCCCGGGCCCTCCTCCTGGTGGTCCAGCACCGAGGCCGGGCGCCGCGCCCAGCGGGGCACCGGCAGGACGCCCGCCGCGCGCAACCCGGCCGCCGACAGGAGGGGCCCGGGCTCGAACGCCGCCCGCTCCGGCGCCAGATCGGCCAGCAGCGCCAGGGTGGTGACCAGCGCGAGCAGCTCCGAGGTCCACTCCGGCGGCCACTCGGCCGGCCCGAGCGCCTCCAGCCCGTCGGCCGCGGGGTCGCGGTGCGCGATGCGGGCGGCGCACCAGGACTCCAGCACCCGGGCGCCCTGGACCTCGTACTCCCAGGCCCCGGGCGGGACGGGCGAAACGGTCCCGCCGCCCAGGCTCAGCGTCTCGCTCGCGGCGTCGTACGCGATCCCCTGCGGCCACCCGGCCACCGCCGAGCGGACGTACGGGCGGCGCCCGCCGGGCAGCCGGGGCGCCTCGCCCCCGCGCGTCCCGCGCAGCTGGACGGCGAGCAGCCGGTGCCCCAGCTCCAGCCCGGTCCGCCAGCGCTCGGGCTCGGCGGCGAGCGGTACCTCGTACCCCCGGGGGCCCGGGCGGCCCGCCGCGAGGATCCAGCACAGCAGGTCCTCCGGGGTGGCCCAGCCGCCGTACTGCCCGCCGAGCAGGGCCGGAAGGCCCGGTGCGAGGTTCGGCTCGGCGCCGCCGGGGCGCCGGTGCAACGGCCGGGTCCGCAGGGGCCGCCCGGCCGGCAGGTGCGCGGTGACGAGCGGCTCGGGCCCCTCGACCAGGAACAGCTGGTGCCCGTCCAGCACCCGCCAGAGCTCGGGGCGGGCGGTGTCGATCAGCCGCTGGTCGGGCAGCAGCCACTGCTCGTCGAACGGGGCGCGGAGCACCCGTACGGGGTCCGGGCAGGGGCCCGGACCGTCGGCGAACCGGGTCGTGGCCGAACGCTGACCGGGCAGGGCGGCGGCCCCGGCGGCCGGGGTGCGGCTGCGGCTCGGGCGGAACAGCCGCTCGCGGTCGGCCCCTTCGGCGCCGGCCAGGGCGGCCCAGCGGGCACGCAGGACGGCCGGGTCGGGCGCGGCCACCCAGTCCCGGCCGAGGCGAAGGCCGCCCACGGCCCAGGGCATCAGATCGTCCAGCAGCGGTACGTCGTCGCTCACGCCGCCGATGGTAGCGACGGCGTCCGGCGGCCGGGCTGCGTCCAGGCCGAGGAGTTACGCTCCTTGTGTAGGCATACGTCCCGTATCGACCGAGGAGAAGGACGGCCATGAGTCAGTACGACGAATACTCGACTCCGTCGCAGGCCGAGGGCGAGCGCCTCGACGAGGACATGGACGAGGCCCAGCGCGCCCAGCGCCACCACCCCCAGACGACGCGCACCACGCCGTCCCAGGCGGAGGGCGAGCGGACCGCGGAGGACGACGCCCCGCGGGGCTGAGGCAGTAGCGGAGCCCCGCGCCCGCCCCGCCCCGCGCCCGCCTCGCCCCGCGCCCGCCCCGCGGCACGTCAGTGCGCGTCCACCGTCACCGTGAAGGAGAAGCGGTCGCCGCGATAGCGGATGCGGGCCACGTCCACGACCCGGCCGTCCTCGTCGTACGTCACACCCGTGTAGTGCAGGATCGGGCTGAGCAGCGGGACCCGCAGCAGTTCCGCCGTCTCCGGGTCCGCGAGCCGGGCCTCGATCGTGTCGGTGATCCGGCTGATCCGCACCCCCGCGACGTCCCGCAGGACCTTCGTCATCGGCCACCGTTCGAGGTCGGCGGGCTCCACGGCGGCGGCGAACTCGGGGAGGACCGCGTTCTCCGCCCAGTTCGTCGGCTCCCCGCTCTCGCGGTCGTGGCGCAGCCGCCGGTAGGTGACCACCTCGGCCGTGTCCGGGAAGTGCTCCAGCAGCTCCCCGGCCACGGCCGTGCGCCCGTGGCCGAGGATCGTCGTACGGTCGCCCGACTGCTGGGCCACGATCGCGTCGACCGAGCCCAGCAGCCGTACGGGGGCGCCGCGCAGCGCCCCCGGCTCGATGAAGGTGCCGCGCCGCCGGTGCCGGCTGATCAGGCCCTCGCCCTCCAGCTCCTTGAGGGCCTGCCGCATGGTCAGCACGCTCACCCCGTAGTGCCCGGCGAGCTGCTCCTCGGTGGGCAGGCGCAGCGAGGCGTCCGGGGTGCGCCCGAGTATCGAGGCGCGCAGCGACTGGGACACCTGGTACCAGAGCGGAAGCTTCCGGTTCAGTACCAGCGAGTCGGGGGCGAAGGCGGTCACGGGTGTTTCTCCGTACGGCTGGACGCGGGGTGTGCGGCGGCGCAGGTGAGCGTACGCACGACGGGTCAGGCGCGGAAGTGGCGCTGCAGCCCCTGCCAGACGTCGTCGTAGCCGCGCTGGAGGTGGTCCGCGCCGGCCGCCTGGGCGGTGGTGGTGATCGGCCAGCGGGTCTCGAACATGAACGCCAGGCCGTCGTCGATCTTCTGCGGCTTCAGCTCGGCGGCGCTCGCCCGGTCGAAGGTCTCCCGGTCCGGGCCGTGCGCGGACATCATGTTGTGCAGCGAGCCGCCGCCGGGGACGAAGCCCTCGGCCTTGGCGTCGTAGGCCCCGTCGATCAGGCCCATGTACTCGCTCATCACGTTGCGGTGGAAGTAGGGCGGGCGGAAGGTGTCCTCGCCGACGAGCCAGCGCGGCGCGAAGACCACGAAGTCCACGCCCGCCAGCCCCGGGGTGTCGGAGGGCGAGGTCAGGACGGTGAAGATCGACGGGTCGGGGTGGTCGTAGCTGATCGAGCCGAGGACGTTGAACCGGCGCAGGTCGTAGACGTACGGGACGTGCGTGCCGTGCCAGGCGACGACGTCGAGCGGGGAGTGGTCGTAGGTCGCCGACCAGAGGTTGCCGCAGAACTTGTTGACGACCTCGGTCGGGCGGTCGAGCAGGCCCGGCTCCTCGTACGCGGCCACCGGGGCCCGGAAGTCGCGCGCGGCGGCGAGTCCGTTGGCGCCGATCGGGCCCAGGTCGGGGAGTTCGAAGGGCTGCCCGTAGTTCTCGCAGACGTACCCGCGGGCGTCGGCGTCGAGCAGTTCGACGCGGAAGCGCACGCCGCGGGGGATCAGCGCGACCTCGCCCGGCCGGGCGGCGAGCAGGCCGAACTCGGTCCGCAGGAGCAGCCCGCCGCGCTCGGGGACGATCAGCAGCTCGCCGTCGGAGTCGCTGAACACCCGCTCGTCCATGGAGGAGTTGGCGGAGTAGAGGTGGATGGCCATGCCGGTGCGCTGGGTGGCGTCGCCGTTCCCGCCGAGGGTCCACAGGCCGGCCAGGAAGTCGGTGCCGGGGGCCGGGTCGGGCAGGGGGTTCCAGCGCAGCCGGTTGGGGTCCGCGGGAGCCTCGGTGAAGGGGCCGGTGCGCAGGGCCCCGTTGTCGATCCGGGTGAAGGGCGGGTGCGCGGCCGAGGGGCGGATCCGGTAGAGCCAGGAGCGGCGGTTGTTCCTGCGGGGCTCGGTGAAGGCGCTGCCGCTGAGCTGCTCGGCGTACAGGCCCAGGGGCGCGCGCTGGGGCGAGTTCCGGCCGAGCGGCAGGGCGCCGGGGACGGCCTCCGAGCTGTGCTCGTTGCCGAAGCCGCCGAGGTACTCCAGCGCCTCCGCCGTCTTGCCGGCCCGCTCGCTGCCCGACTGCTCGCTCATGTGCTGCTCCCGCTCCTTCGAAGGAATCCTATGGCTGACAGTAGGATTCCGCGGCCCGCACGTCAACGGCGGCTTCCGGCCGGTCGGGACGCCGGGTCGGCCGGAGCGCCGCCGCCCTGCCCGGGCGGAGCGGATTCCTCGCGGGGGAGCGGATTGCCGCACGGGTGGGAGTGGATTCTCGAACGGGCGGAGCGGATTCCCGCACGGTCGGGACGGAATCCCGCACGGGGGGATCCCAAAAGGTGAACATTGCTCTACTCTCTCGCGCATGCCGTGGACCCGCAGGTTTCCTGCCGTGCCGGCGGTGCTCCTCGCCGCCCTCCTCGCCCTCCTGTCCCTCTTCGCCGCCGCGCCCGCGGCCCAAGCCCACGAGGAGCGGCCCGTCGCCCTCCCCGACGGCACCGGATCCGTCCCCGTGTACCGCGCGGCAGAGCCGGACCTGCTGGTCTGCAAGACCGACCGGCCGGCCTTCGAGCGCCGCATATCCGCCTTCCCCGAGGCGCTGCGGCAGCGCAACCTCGCCCTCTACGAACGGTGCGAGCAGAGCGGCTACCGCCACCTCCAGGAGGCCGTGGACGCCGTCGACCGGCCCGGAATGAACATCGCGATCCTCCCCGGCCTCTACGAGGAGGAGCCCTCCCTCCCGAAGCCGGCCGGCGAATGCGCCGCCCTGAAGGCCCCCGACTCCTCGCTCGGCTACCAGATCCTCAGCTACGAGCAGCAGGTCCAGTGCCGGCACAACCAGAACCTCGTCGCCATCCTCGGCAAGACGGACCTCCAGATCGAGGGCACGGGAGCCTCGCGGCTGGACGTCGTCATCGACGCCAAGTACCAGAAGCTGAACGCCCTTCGCGCCGACCGGTCCAACGGCGTCTACTTCCGCAACTTCACCGCCCAGCGGACCACGTTCAACTCGCTCTACGTCCTCGCGGGCGACGGCTTCGTGATCGACGACGTCCTGACCCGCTGGAACGACGAGTACGGCTTCCTGACCTTCGCCAGCGACCACGGGCTCTACAAGAACTGCGAGTCGTACGGCAACGGCGACTCCGGCATCTACCCCGGCAGCGCCTCCGACATCAACGACGGCCGCGGCTACGACGTCCCCCGGTACTCCATCGAGATCACCGGCTGCCGCAGCCACCACAACATGGTCGGCTACTCCGGCACCGCCGGCGACTCGGTCTGGGTCCACGACAACGAGTTCGACCAGAACATGGGCGGCGCCTCCATGGACAGCGCCTTCCCCGGTCACCCCGGACTCCCGCAGAACCACGCCAAGTTCGAGCGGAACCTGATCCACGACAACAACCAGGACTACTACCGGTACGTCGCCGACGGCACCTGCGCCAAGCCGGCCGCCGAGCGCGGCTACGAGCAGGGCGTCGTCTGCCCCCAGATCTCCATGCCGCCGGGCACCGGCATCATCACCGCGGGCGGCAACTGGAACCTGTACGAGGGCAACTGGGTGTACGGGCACCAGAGGGCCGGCTTCTTCCTCAGCGCCGTCCCGGCCTTCATCCGCGGCGAGGAGGCGTGGTCCAAGCAGACGGACACCTCCCACCACAACCGGTACGCCGGGAACGTGATGGGCAAGGACAAGGCGGGCGCCGCCCGGCCCAACGGCATGGACGTGTGGTGGGACGGCCAGGGCCGCGGCAACTGCTGGCAGGACGGCCCCGACGGTTCCACCCCGGGCACCGTCCCGCAGTGCGGAGCCGCCCGCGGCGACCTCACCGGGGCCTCGGCCCGGCTGGTGGGAGAACCGGTGAAGCTGGTCCAGCTCCTCGTCTGCGCCGACTACAGCGTCCAGGCCCGCAAACTCCCGGCCGGCTGCGACTGGTACGGCGCGCGCGGCCTGGAGCGGGTGGAGACCCAGATCGCGCTGGCCGTGGCGGGCGTGCTGCTCCTCGTCGGCGGGGTGCTGTGGTGGCGCCGCCTGCGCGGCTCCCGGCTGGGCACGGCCGCCTCGCTCCTCGGCCTGGCCGGGCTCGCGCTGGACGTGGCCGGTTCCACCGCGGGGCTGGTCGCCACCTTCGTCCCGGCGCTCGCGCTCCTGCTCCTCGGGCTGTGGTGGACGGGCGCGGGCCTGGCGCTGCGCGCCGACCGCCCCTGGCTGGCCCGGCTGACCCTGCTGCTGGCCGGGCTCACGCTGCTCGACGCCTTCGACAAGGCGGTCCTGATGATCCCTTGGACCCCCCTGAGCCCCGCCTGGGTACGGGCCCTGGTGGCCCTGGTGTGGCTGCTCTGGGCCGCCGTGGCCTCGGCCCGCCCCACGCCCCGTGCGGCGGTCGGGGTGCCGGGAGCCGACGGTGTACCGGATGCCGAGGGGGCGGGAGCCGACGGGGCGGGAGCCCCCGGGACCGGGACCGGGACCGGAGCTGGGTCTGGTGGCGCGGGGGACCGGGCCGCCGCGCTGGTCGGCCCCGGGGCGGGCCCTGCCGACGACCGCACCTCCGCCCGGACCGGCTCCGCCCCGGCGGCCGACCGCGTATCCGCCCAGGGCAGCGCAGACCCCGCCCCGGCGGCCGACCGCGCACCCGACCCGGACGGAGCCGGTTCCGATGCGGCGGGTCCCGCCCCCGGCACCGCGGGCGACGGTCCCGGGTCCGGCCGGCCGGGGACGGAGGGTCCCCGATGACCCGCGCCGTGTCCGAGACGGCCCGGGGCGCACGCCGTTGCGCCCCGGGGTGCGGTCGCACGGCTCGGCTCACCGCCGGGGGTGGGCGGTGAGCGCGGCGGGAGCGTCGGGCGGCCTGCTCGCCGGCGCCGATCCGCACGACACCGGCCGCCGTACCCCGCGCCCGGTACGCGGCAGGGCGCGGCGCCGAGCCGCCCGCACCGCGGCCCTGCTCGCCCTCACCCTGCTGCTCGGGGGAGCGGCTGCGGGGTGCGGCGGGCGGGCCACCACCCACCACAAGCCCGGCACCAGCCACGAGGAGGCCTCCGGCAGCGCGGGCGCCCTGCTCACCGCCGACGACGGCGCCGGCCACCGGCTGCGCGAGGTCCCGGCCGAAGGCGCGCCGAAGGTCCGCCTCACCGCGCGTCCGGACTCCGAGGACGGCTGGAACCTCCAACTGGCGGTGGAGAACTTCGCCTTCACCCCCGACAGCACCGGCGGCGCCGCCCTCCGGGGCGCGGGCCACGCCCACCTGGAGCTCGACGGCCGCAAACTGGCCCGGCTGTACGGCCCCTGGTTCCACCTGCCCGCAGCGCAGGTCCCCGAGGGCGCGCACACCCTGACCGTCCGGCTGTACGCCGACGACCACACCGCCTGGGCCGTGTCCGGCAAGCCCGTCGAGGCGACCGTCCCCCTCACCGGCGGGGGCCAGAGCGGCGGTCACAACCACGGCGCCACCCCGCCGGCGTCGGCACCCGTACCGACCCCACCGGCCCCCGCGCCGGGCCTGCCCACAGAACAGGCCGCGGACCGCACCGTCACCATCAGCGTCCGCGACGGCAAGGTCAGCCCGGCACCGGCGCGCACCGAGCTCAAGCGAGGCGAGCGGGTCGCCCTGCGCGTCACCAGCGACCGTGCGGACACCCTGCACGTCCACGGCTACGACAAGGAACTCGCCCTGCCCGCGGGCCAAGAGGCCGCCCTGGTCCTCACGGTCGACCGCACCGGCCTCTTCGAGGTCGAGACCCACGCGTCCGGCCTCGTCCTGACCCAGCTCCTCGTCCGATGACCCCGCACCCGTACCCGCACCCGTACCCGTACCCGTACCCGCGCCGGAAGCCGCACCCGCACCCGCGCCGGTGCCCGGTCCCGCCCCGGCCCCCGGCGCCGGCCGACGCCGACACCGCTGCCGCTGCCGCTGCCGCTGCCGCTGCCGCGGTCACGGCCGCGGCAGCAGTCACGGCGGCGCCCCGTTCCGCGCGGGCCCTGGCGGAGCAGTGGTGACCCCCCTCGGGCCGGGAGCCGTTTCCGGCGCCGCGGGCGGCGGTGACGGCTCCGGCCGGGGCGTGGTCCTTCGCCCGGCCGATCCCGACACCGATCCGCTCACCGCGCTCGCGCACGGGATCGGGTCCCAGCACGACCTGCCGATCTCTCCCTTCTACGCCTTCGCCGGCGCCTTCACCGCCCTGTTCGTCTCCTTCCTCGCGCTCGGCCTGCTCTGGTCCGCCTCCCGCTTCCGGGGCGACCGCTCCGGGATCGCCCTGCCCGCCTCCCTCCAGCGGGTGGCCGACGCGCCGGCCACCCGTACCGTCCTGCGCGGACTCGGGCTCGCCGCCGCGGCAGCCGTCCTGCTGTACCTCCTCCTCGGTCCCGACGACCCCGCCCGCAACCCCGCTCCCGGCGCCGTCTACGTCCTCTTCTGGGTCGGACTCGTCCCCGCCTCCCTCCTCCTCGGCCCCGTCTGGCGCCTGCTCAACCCGCTCCGCACCCTGCACCGCCTGATCGCCCGCGCCCTGCGACGCCCCGACCCCGACCGGCCCCTCGCCGCCCGGCTGGGGCAATGGCCCGCCGCCGCGGGCCTGTTCGGGTTCACCTGGCTGGAGCTCGCCGCCCCCGATCCCGCATCCACCACCACCCTCCTGACCGCCCTCACCGCCTACGCCGCCACCCACCTGCTCCTCGCCGCCCGCCACGGCGAGCGCTGGTTCGACGACGGAGACGCCTTCGAGGTGTACTCCGCGCTCCTCGCCCGTCTCTCCCCCCTCGGCCGTCGCAGCGACGGCCGTCTCGTTCTCCGCAACCCGTTCCACGGACTCGACGCGACGCCCGAGCGGCCCGGACTCGTCGCCACCGTCTGCGTCCTGCTCGGATCCACCGCCTACGACGGCTTCTCCGACAGCCCCTCGTGGATCAACGTCCTGCAGACCTCCCCCCTCGGCCGCACCCCCACGGCCACCCTCGGACTTCTCGCTTCCGTCGCCCTCGTCGCCACCCTGTACTGCCTGTGCGCCGCCGGCACCCGCCTGGTGAGCGGACCGCACCCCGGCCCGCTCACCGCCTTCGCGCACTCACTGGTCCCCATCGCCCTCGGTTATCTGATCGCCCACTACTTCTCCCTCCTGGTAGTCGAAGGACCACGCACAGTGAGCATGGCACTCGGCACTGACAACGCCTCGGAACCCGTGTCCCCCTTGGGCCCCGGCGGCCTCGCCGCCCTCCAGGTGATCGCCGTCGTCACCGGACACGTCCTCGGTGTCGTCGCGGCGCACGACCGGTCCGTGCGGCTCTTTCCTCCCGCGAAAGCGGTGGCCGGTCAACTGCCGCTGCTCGCGCTGATGATCACGTACACCATCGGAGGGCTGAGCCTCCTGCTGAACTGAGGGCCCCGCCGAACGGATGAAGCCAGGAGCGGCATGATGGACCCCGTGCCCCCCGCCCCCTCCCTGCGCCGCACCCCCGTCCAGCAGCGCAGCGCCGACCGGCTCGCCCGGATCCTGGACGCGTGTGCCGAACTGCTGGACGAGACCGGCTACGAGAACCTCAGCACCCGAGCGGTCGCCCAGCGCGCCGGCGTCCCGATCGGCTCCGTCTACCGCTTCTTCGGCAACAAACGGGCCCTGGCCATCGCCCTCGCGCACCGCAACCTGGACCGGTACGCCGACGGCATCACGCACCGGCTCGCGGGCCTCCCGTCCACGCACTGGCCACCGGTGGTGGACGCCGTGCTCGACGAGTACCTGGCCATGAAGCGCAGCGTGCCCGGCTTCGCCCTCGTGGACTTCGGCGTGCCCGCCCCGCCCGCCGACGGGCCGGCGGCCGACCCCAACCACCTGGTCGCCGTCCGCCTGACCGAGCTGCTCAGCGCGCACCTGGGCCTCACCCCCGACGCCACGCTGGAGCGGGCGGTCCTCGTCGCCGTCGAGGCCACGGACGCGCTGATCCAGCTGGCCTTCCGGGTCGACCCCGCCGGGGACCCCGGCATCGTGGCCGAGACCCGCGCCATGATGCACGCCTACCTGGCGCGCGTCCTCGGCTGACCGGCCAGCCCGCCCACGCCGTTCGCGGACGTGCCCCGGGCAGACCCCTCCCCACCGTGCCTACCGGTCGGTATGCTCGGGGCGCCCGCGTGACCGCGTCCACCGCGCGCGGCCGTGACCGTGCCGCAGCCTGCCGCCCTGGAGGGCCCATGCCCCGCACCGCCCTGCGCATCTGCCCCCTCTGTGAAGCCACCTGCGGCCTCACCCTCACCCTCGACGGCGCCACCGTCACCGGCGCCCGCGGCGACCGCGAGGACGTCTTCAGCCGCGGTTTCATCTGCCCCAAGGGCGCCGCCTTCGGGCAGCTCGACGCGGACCCGGACCGGCTCCGCGGCCCCCTCGTCCGCCGCGACGGCCGGCTGCGGGACGCCACGTGGGAGGAGGCGTACGACGCGATCGCCGCCGCCGTTCCCGCCCTGGTGGGGGAGTACGGCGCCCAGTCGGCCGGAGTCGTCCTCGGCAACCCCAACGTCCACACCATGGCGGGCGCCCTCTACCCGCCGCTCCTCCTCAAGGCCCTGGGCACCCGCAACCTGTTCACCGCCAGCACCGTCGACCAGATGCCCAAGCACGTCTCCAGCGGACTGCTCTTCGGCGACCCGTTCGCCATTCCGGTGCCCGATCTCGACCACACGGACTTCCTGCTGATCCTGGGCGCCAACCCGGTCGAGTCCAACGGCTCCCTGTGCACCGCGCCCGACTTCCCCGGCCGCCTCAAGGCCCTGCGCGCCCGCGGCGGCACCCTGGTCGTCGTCGACCCGCGCCGTACCCGCACCGCCCGGCTGGCCGACCGCCACCTCGCCCCCCGCCCCGGCAGCGACGCCCTGCTGCTCGCGGCCCTCGCGCACACCCTCCTCGCCGAGAAGCTCGCCGCGCCCGGCGCCGTACTGGAGGACATCACCGACGGGCTCGGGGAACTCGCCGCCGCGCTCGGGAGTTTCAGCCCTGAGGCCGTCGCACCCGCCTGCGACCTCCCGGCCGCCGAGATCCGCGCCCTCGCCCGCGAACTCGCCGCCGCGCCCACGGCCGCCGTCTACGGGCGCATCGGCAGCTCCACCGTCGAGTACGGCACACTGGCCAGCTGGCTCGTCGACGTCCTGAACATCCTCACCGGCAACCTCGACCGGCCGGGCGGAGCCCTCTTCCCGCTCTCCGCCACGACCGGCGCGCCCCGTCCGGCCGGCCCCGGCAAGGGGTTCGCCCTAGGTCGCTGGGCGAGCCGGGTCAGCGGCCACCCCGAAGCCAAGGGCGAACTCCCCCTCGCCGCCCTCGCGGAGGAGATCGAGACCCCGGGCGACGGGCGCATCCGAGTGCTGCTCGCCATCGCCGCCAACCCCGTCCTGTCCGCACCCGACGGCAACCGGCTCGACCGGGCCCTGGCCGGGCTCGACTTCATGATCTCCGTCGACCCGTACCTGAACGAGACCTCACGCCACGCCCACGTCGTGCTGCCCCCGCCGCCGCCCGCACAGAGCGCTCACTTCGACTTCGCCTTCAACGGGTTCGCCGTACGCAACCAGGCCCGCTACTCGCCCGCCGCCGTCACGCTGGAGGAGGGGCGGCTCGACGAGTGCGAGATCCACGCACGGCTGCTCCTCGCCGTCTCGGGGCTGCACGGCGCCCCGCCGGAGGCCGTCGACGAGCGCGTCATCGCCGACACCCTCGCGCGGGCCGTCGCCGACCCGCGCTCGCCGCTGCACGGGCGCGACCCCGACGAGGAGGCCCGGCTGCTGTCCGGCCGGACCGGCCCCGAACGGCGGCTCGACCTGATGCTGCGCCTCGGCCCGTACGCACTCACCCTCGACGACCTCCGCCGGAGCCCGCACGGCATCGACCTGGGACCGCTGCGGCCCCGGCTACCGGGCCTGTTGAAGACGCGCAGCGGCAGGATCGAGCTGCTGCCGGACCCGATCGCGGCCGAGCTGCCCAGGCTCCGCGCGGCGCTCGCCGACCGCCCCGCCGCGCTGGTGCTCGTGGGCCGCCGCCACCTGCGGTCCAACAACAGCTGGTTGCACAACGTCCCGGCCCTGGCCGGAGGTTCCAACCGCTGCACCCTGCACGTCCATCCGCAGGACGCCGACCGGCTCGGACTCGCCGACGGGGCGCGGGCCCGGATCACCGCCGACGGCGGCAGCCTGGAGGTGCCCGTCGAGGTCACCGACACCGTCCGCACCGGCGTCGTGAGCCTCCCGCACGGCTGGGGTCACGACCGGGCCGGGACCCGGCTGTCGGTGGCCGCCGAGCAGCCCGGCGTCAACGTCAACCAGCTCCTCGACGGCAGCCGGCTCGACCCGCTCTCCGGCACGGCGGTGCTCAACGGCTTCCCCGTCGAGCTGACACCCCTGCCCTGAGCTGGGGTTTTGCTCGTATTGCTCACACGCAGACGTCTTGTTGGCGCACGGAGGCGGCACCTACGTTCCCAGCATGCTGACCTTCCTCGGCTTCGCCATGATCGGGACCTTCCTGGTCCTGATCATGATGAAGAAAATGTCGCCCATCGCGGCGCTCGTCCTCATCCCCGCGCTCTTCTGCGTGTTCGCCGGACAGGGCGCGCAGCTCGGCGACTACGTGATCGACGGCGTCGGCAAGCTCGCACCGACCGCCGCCATGCTGATGTTCGCCATCGTCTATTTCGGCGTGATGATCGACGTCGGCCTCTTCGACCCGATCGTCCGGGGGATCCTGCGCTTCTGCAAGGCGGATCCGATGCGGGTCGTGGTCGGCACCGCCGTCCTCGCCGCGATCGTCTCGCTGGACGGCGACGGCTCCACCACCTTCATGATCACCGTGTCGGCGATGTACCCCCTGTACAAGCGGCTGGGCATGAGCCTCGTCGTCATGACCGGCGTCGCGGCCACCGCCAACGGCGTCATGAACACCCTGCCCTGGGGCGGCCCCACGGCCCGCGCCGCCACCGCCCTCAAGCTCGACGCCGCCGACGTGTTCGTGCCGATGATCCCGGCCCTCGCGGCCGGGCTGCTCTTCGTGTTCGTCCTCGCCTACGTCCTCGGGCTCAAGGAACGCCGCCGGGTCGGCACGCTGACGCTGCCCGGCGGGCGCGAGCCGCTGGATGCCGGGGCGGACCGTCTCGTACCGGCCGGAGCCGCCACCTCCGCGGTGACGGCCGGGACCACCCCGTCGCCCGCGACCGCGTCGGCCGCCATCCCCTCGGCCGGAGCCCCTCAAGCCGCCACCCCCTCGGCCGGAGCCGCCGGTTCGGACGCCCCCGCCCCCGCCTCCACCCCGGCCCCGGACCCCGCCGCCGGCGGCCCCGTCGACGGGTTCCAGGGCCTGGACCCGGACCGCCCCACCCTGCGCCCGCGCCTGTACTGGTTCAACGCCGGCCTGACCGTCGCCCTGCTCACCTCGATGATCATGGAACTGCTGCCCATCCCGGTGCTGTTCCTGCTCGGTGCCGCGCTCGCCCTCACCGTCAACTTCCCGCACATGCCCGACCAGAAGGCCCGCATCGCCGCCCACGCCGACAACGTCCTGAACGTCGCCGGCATGGTCTTCGCCGCCGCCGTCTTCACCGGCGTCCTCACCGGCACCGGCATGGTCAAGGGGATGGCCGACTGGCTCGTCGGCGCCATCCCCGAGGGCATGGGCCCGCACATGGCCCTCGTCACCGGCCTGCTGAGCCTGCCGCTCACCTACTTCATGTCCAACGACGGCTTCTACTTCGGCGTCCTGCCCGTCCTGGCCGAGGCCGGCGCCGCCCACGGAGTCTCCCCGCTCGAGATCGCCCGGGCCTCCCTCGTCGGCCAGGCCCTGCACATGTCCAGCCCGCTGGTTCCGGCCGTTTACGTCCTCGTCGGGATGGCCAAGGTCGAATTCGGCGACCACACCCGCTTCACCGTCAAATGGGCCGCTTTGACCTCCCTGGTCGTCCTCGCGGCAGGGATGCTTTTCGGCATCATCTGATCCCGGCCACCCCTGGCGCACAGAAAACTACCGGCGCTAGTTTGTAGGCTGTCCGCGAGGTCAGGTCCACGTGCTCGTGCGTGTTTCGGGAGGAACAGCCATGAAGGCCCACGACGGTATGTACATCGGCGGGGAATGGCGGCCCGCCGCCGGACGCGAGCGGATCGAGGTCGTGAACCCCGCGGACGAACAGGTCATAGGCGGGGTCCCGGCCGGTACCGCCGAGGACGTGGACGCGGCCGTGCGCGCGGCCCGCGCCGCCTTCCCGGCCTGGGCGGCCACACCGCCGGCCGAGCGGGGCGCCCTCATCGGGGCCCTCCGCGACGTGCTGGCCGCGCGGAAGAAGGAGATAGCCGAGACCATCACCGCCGAGCTCGGCTCCCCGAGCGGGTTCTCGGAGGCGGTGCACGTCGGATCGCCGATCGCCGTGGCCTCCTCGTACGCGGAGCTCGCCGCCTCGTACGCCTTCGAGGAGCGGATCGGGACCTCCACCGTCCTGCTGGAGCCGATCGGGGTGGTCGGGGCGATCACGCCCTGGAACTACCCGCTGCACCAGGTCGTTGCCAAGGTGGCACCCGCTCTCGCCGCCGGCTGCACCCTCGTCCTCAAGCCGGCCGAGGACACCCCGCTGACCGCACAGCTCTTCGCCGAGGCCGTGCACGAGGCGGGCATCCCGGCCGGAGTCTTCAACCTCGTGACCGGTACCGGTCCGGTCGCCGGTCAGGCCCTGGCCGCGCACGAGGGCGTCGACCTCGTCTCCTTCACCGGCTCGACCGCCGTCGGCCGGAAGATCGGCGCCACGGCCGGCGCCGCCGTCAAGCGGGTCGCCCTCGAACTGGGCGGAAAATCGGCCAATGTCATCCTGCCCGGGGCCGACCTGCCCAAGGCCGTCGCGACGGGCGTCGGCCACGTCATGAACAACACCGGCCAGAGCTGCAACGCGCTCACCCGCATGCTCGTCCACCGGGACCAGTACGAGGAGGCCGTCACCCTCGCGGCCGCCGCCGTCGCCAAGTACCCCACCGGCGACCCCCGCGAGCCGGGCACCCGCCTGGGTCCCGTCGTCAACGCCAAGCAGCGCGACCGGGTGCGCGGATACATCGCGCAGGGCATCGAGGAGGGCGCCCGCCTCGTCGCCGGCGGTCCCGACGCGCCCCGGGAACAGGGGTACTTCGTCGCCCCGACCGTGTTCGCCGACGTCACGCCCGACATGACCATCGCCCAGGAGGAGATCTTCGGCCCCGTCCTGTCGATCCTCGCCTACGAGGACGAGGAGGAGGCCCTCGCCATCGCCAACGGCACCGTCTACGGCCTGGGCGGCGCAGTCTGGGCCGCGGACGAGGCCACGGCCGTGGCCTTCGCCCGTCGCATGGACACCGGTCAGGTGGACATCAACGGCGGCCGCTTCAACGTGCTCGCGCCCTTCGGCGGCTACAAGCAGTCCGGCGTGGGCCGCGAGCTGGGCCCGCACGGCCTGGCCGAGTACCTCCAGACCAAGTCCCTGCAGTTCTGAACACGGAGACGACGACCATGGTCCGCGCCGCCATCCTGCCCGCCGTCGGAGCCCCGCTGGAGATACGGGAGATCGTGCTGCCCGACCCCGGCCCCGGCCAGGTCCGGGTACGGCTCACCGCCGCCGGGGTCTGCCACTCCGACCTCTCCCTGACCAACGGCACCATGCGGGTCCCCGTCCCCGCCGTCCTCGGACACGAGGGCGCGGGCACGGTCCTCGCGGTCGGGGAGGGCGTCACCCACGTCGCCCCCGGCGACGGCGTGGTGCTCAACTGGGCCCCGTCCTGCGGGGAGTGCCACCACTGCACCATCGGCGAGGTCTGGCTCTGCGCCAAGGCCCTCTCCGGGGTCGGCGCCGTCTACGCGCACGACGCGCACGGCACCGAGCTGCACCCGGGGCTGAACGTGGCCGCGTTCGCCGAGGAGACCGTCGTCGCGGCGAACTGCGTGCTGCCCGCGCCCGCCGGGATCCCGCTCGCCGAGGCCGCCCTGCTGGGCTGCGCCGTCCTCACCGGCTACGGCGCCGTCCACCACAGCGCCCAGGTGTTCCCGGGGGAGTCCGTCGCCGTCTTCGGCGTCGGCGGCGTCGGCCTGGCCGCGCTCCAGGCCGCCCGGATCGCCCAGGCGGGCCCGATCGTGGCCGTCGACGTGTCCCCGGCCAAGGAGGAGCTGGCCCGCGCGGCCGGTGCCACGGACTTCGTCCTCGCCTCCGACACCACGGCCAAGGAGATCCGCGCGCTCACCGGCGGTCACGGCGTGGACGTCGCCGTCGAGTGCGTCGGGCGGGCGGAAACCATCCGCGGCGCCTGGGAGTCCACCCGGCGCGGCGGCCGCGCCACGGTCGTCGGCATCGGCGGGAAGGACCAGCAGGTCACCTTCCACGCGCTGGAGATCTTCCACTTCGCCCGCACCCTGACCGGCTGCGTCTACGGCAACAGCGATCCGGCCCGCGACCTCCCGGTGATCGCCGAACACGTCCGCCAGGGCCGCCTCGACCTCGGCTCCCTGGTGACCGACCGCATCACCCTCGACGACATCCCGGCCGCCTTCGACGCCATGCTGGCGGGCAAGGGCGGCCGCTCGCTGGTCGTCTTCTAGGGGGTGTCGCACGACCGGCGCCGCGGCACGACCGGCGCCGCGGCACGACCGGCGCCGCGGCACGACCGGCGCCGCGGCACGACCGGCGCCGCGGCACGACCGGCGCCGCGGCACGGCCGGCGGAGCGAAGGAACACCTCCGCCGGTCGTGCCCCGCCGCGACAGGCCGTGCCCCGCCGTGTGCGTCACGCCGTTCCGCGTGCCGCCTCGTACTGCAGCGCCAAGCCGTCCAGCAGCGCCGTCAGGCCCGTCTCGAAAGCGCCCTGGTCCACCTCGCGCTGCCGCTCGGCCAGCAGGTGTGCCTGCCCCAGGTGCGGGTAGTCCGCCGGGTCGTACGCCGCCTCGTCGTCCACGAAGCCCCGGGCGAAGGACGCCACCGCCGAGCCCAGGATGAAGTACCGCATCAGCGCGCCGATCCGGGTCGCCTGCGCCGGGGGCCACCCGGCCGCCGTCATCGCGCCGAACACCGCGTCCGCCAGCCGCAGGCCCGCCGGCCGGCGGCCCGGCCCCCGGGCCAGTACCGGCACGATGTTCGGATGGTCGGACAGTGCGTCCCGGTACGAGTGCGCCCACGCATGCAGGGCCCCGCGCCAGTCCCGGCCGCCCTCGGCGCCGTACGCGGGCGGCTCGAACATCGACAGGTCGACCCGCGCGCTCACCGCGTCCGCCACCGCCTCCAGGATCTCGTCCTTCGTCCGGAAGTGGTTGTACAGCGAGGGCCCGCTGACGCCGAGCGCGGCCGCCAGCCTCCGCGTCGACACCGCCTCCAGTCCCTCCGCGTCCACCAGCGCACCCGCCGCCTCGACGATGCGGGTTCTGCTGAGCAGGGGCTTGCGCGGTCTGGCCATGCGCCACATAGTAGGGCCTGCCCGCCATAAACTACCGGTGCTAGTTAACCGCCCCGGAAGCCCGCCACGACGACCCCGGAGGTGCCCGGTGAACCTTGAGCTGAGCGAGGAACAGACCGCCGTGCGCCGGCTCGCCCGGGAGTTCGCCGACCGCGAGGTCGTCCCGTACGCCGCCGCGTGGGACCGCGCCGAGAGTGTCGACCGGGCCATCGTGAAGAAGCTGGGCGCCCTCGGCTTCCTCGGCCTCACCGTCCCCGAGGAGTACGGCGGCTCCGGCGGTGACCACCTCGCGTACGTGCTGGTCACCGAAGAGCTCGGCCGCGGCGACTCCGCCGTGCGCGGCATCGTCTCCGTCTCCCTGGGCCTGGTCGCCAAGACCGTCGCCGCCTGGGGCACCGAGGAGCAGAAGCGCGCGTGGCTGCCCCGGCTCTGCTCCGGCGACGCGCTCGGCTGCTTCGGCCTGACCGAGCCCGGCACCGGCTCCGACGCGGCCAGCCTCACCACGCGCGCCGTCCGCGAGGGTGACTCGTACGTGGTCAGCGGCAGCAAGATGTTCATCACCAACGGCACCTGGGCCGACGTGGTGCTGCTCTTCGCCCGTACCGGCGACGAGCCCGGCCACCGGGGCATCTCGGCCTTCCTCGTCCCCACCGACACCCCGGGCCTCACCCGCCGCGAGATCCACGGCAAGCTCGGCCTGCGCGGCCAGGCCACCGCCGAGCTCGTCTTCGACGGGGTCCGGGTACCGGCCTCCGCGATGCTCGGCCCCGAGGGCAAGGGCTTCTCGGTCGCCATGTCCGCGCTGGCCAAGGGACGGATGTCGGTCGCCGCCGGCTGCGTGGGCATCGCGCAGGCGGCGCTGGAGGCGGCCGTCGCGTACGCCGGGCAGCGCGAGCAGTTCGGCAGGCCGATCGCCCACCACCAGCTGGTCCAGGAGCTGATCGCCGACATCTCGGTCGACGTGGACGCGGCGCGGCTGCTGACCTGGCGGGTCGCGGACCTCATCGACCGCGGGCAGCCGTTCGCCACCGAGTCCTCCACCGCCAAGCTCTTCGCCTCCGAGGCGGCCGTGCGCGCCGCGAGCAACGCCCTCCAGGTGCACGGCGGGTACGGCTACATCGACGAGTACCCGGCCGGCAAACTGCTGCGCGACGCCCGCGTGATGACCCTGTACGAGGGCACCAGCCAGATCCAGAAGCTCCTCATCGGCCGGGCCCGCACCGGGGTTTCGGCGTTCTGAGCCCGCGCCTTCCGGTTCCGGGCTGAGTACGCGCCTGAGTACGCGTGCGGATGTGTCCGCGGCCGGGCGGCCCGATGCTCGACCCATGAACGAGACGCCGGTCAAGCAGCAGAACTCGGGGGCGTACTACGGCCAGGCCGTTGCCTCCTTCGGCATCGCCATGGGCGCCGTGTCCGTGGGGATCTACAACCTGGAGGTGGACGGCTGGGTCCGGGCCTTCCTCGGCATCGCGGTCCTGTACCTCACGACCTCGGCCTTCACCCTCGCCAAGGTGATCCGCGACCGCCAGGAGGTCACCAAGATCGTCAGCCGGGTGGACCAGGCCCGGATGGAGAAGATGATGGCGGAGTACGACCCCTTCGCGCCGAAGTAGCGGGCCCGGGGCCGGGCGGGACCCGGGCCGGGACCGCACCGGGGGTGCCGGTCCGCGCGGACACGGCTAAGCGCTTGCTCACCCTCCGGTAGGGTGTCCCTTCCCAACGGGTGAAGAGGGTGAGCGGGCGATGGACAGCGTGGAGGAGACGGCCGGCGGCTACCAGCCGTGGTCGGAGGTCACCCCCGAGGCCGCGCGGCGGCTGCTCGTGGCGGCCGTCGAGGCCTTCGCCGAGCGCGGGTACCACGCCACCACCACGCGGGACATCGCCGGCCGGGCCGGCATGAGCCCGGCCGCGCTCTACATCCACTACAAGACCAAGGAAGAGCTGCTCCACCGGATCAGCCGGATCGGGCACGACAAGGCCCTGCGGATCCTCACGTCCGCGTCCGAGGGCCCCGGCAGCGCCGCCCAGCGGCTCGACGCCGCCGTACGGTCCTTCGTGCGCTGGCACGCCGCGCACCACACCACCGCGCGCGTCGTCCAGTACGAGCTGGACGCGCTGGCGCCCGAGCACCGCTCCGACAT
The DNA here is from genome assembly GCF_055587105.1 of Streptomyces sp. NPDC048461. NCBI lineage: Bacteria > Bacillati > Actinomycetota > Actinomycetes > Kitasatosporales > Streptomycetaceae > Streptomyces > Streptomyces sp. NPDC048461. The sequence continues at coordinate 86,222 of NZ_JBVJGW010000006.1, forward strand.
CGTGGCGCTGCGCCGCCGGAGCGACGCCGCCGTGCGCCGCATCCTCGCCGACGGGGTCGAGGCGGGGGAGTTCGACGTGCCCGACGTGCCGGGCACCACCCTGGCCGTGCTGTCGCTGTGCATCGACGTCGCCCGCTGGTTCAGCGCGACCGGACAGCGCACGCCCGACGAGGTCGGCGCGCTCTACGCCGACCTCGTGCTCCGCATGGTGGGCGCGCGGACGCCCGCGCCTCAGAAGTAGTAGCGGGACACCGACTCCGCCACGCAGACCGGCTTGTCGCCGCCCTCGCGCTCGACCGTCACGGTGGCCGTGACCTGCACCCCGCCGCCCGCGTCCACGACCTCCGTGAGCACGGCGGTGGCGCGCAGCCGCGACCCGACGGGGACCGGGGCGGGGAAGCGCACCTTGTTCGTGCCGTAGTTGATGCCCATCTTCATGCCCTCCACCCGCATGACCTGCGGCACCAGGCTCGGCAGCAGCGACAGCGTCAGGTAGCCGTGCGCGATGGTGGAGCCGAAGGGGCCGGTCGCGGCGCGCTCCGGGTCCACGTGGATCCACTGGTGGTCGCCGGTCGCGTCCGCGAAGAGGTCGATCCGCTTCTGGTCGACCTCCAGCCACTCGCTGGGACCGAGCGGTTCGCCCGTTCCGGCGCGCAGTTCCTCGGCGGACGTGAAGATCCTCGGCTCGGCCATGCCCTGATCCTGCCTCTCACAGACGACGGACTACCCCGCTCAATGAATAAGCGCTTGCTCAGCATGCGGTGACCGTATGTGTATGTCAACGGACCTCCGGCTACCCTCGGCCTGGTGCCGCAGATTCCCGAAAAAATTCACGAACTCACCGTCGGCCAGCTGTCCGCCCGCAGCGGCGCGGCCGTCTCCGCGCTCCACTTCTACGAGTCCAAGGGCCTGATCAGCAGCCGGCGCACCTCCGGCAACCAGCGCCGCTACACCCGCGACGCGCTGCGCCGGGTGGCCTTCGTACGGGCGGCGCAGCGCGTGGGCATCCCGCTCGCCAGCATCCGCGAGGCGCTCAGCCGGCTCCCCGAGGAGCGCACCCCCACGCGGGAGGACTGGGCCCGGCTCTCCGAGGCCTGGCGCGCCGAGCTCGACCGGCGCATCACCCAACTCGGGCGGCTGCGCGACCACCTGACGGACTGCATCGGCTGCGGCTGCCTCTCGCTGGAGACCTGCGCACTGTCCAACCCGGACGACGTCTTCGGCGAACGGCTCACGGGCTCCCGGCTGTAGCGGCGCCGCGGGCCGCCCCGGTCACCCCACCGGGCGAGGGGGCGCCCGTCACCCCGCCGACGCCGGCCGTCGCCCCGCGGGCGCGCCCGTCACCCGGCCGCGCGCACCGCTCCCGCCCGCTCCGCCCGAGCGGCCGCCACCAGTTCGGCGTTCGACCGGGCCCGCCGCCCGTCCGGCAGGTGCAGCACGTCCCCGACGCCGGTCCGCGCGCCCGTACCGCACCGCGCGGCCAGCCGCAGCACCGGCCAGGCGGCGTCCCCCCGCCCGTACAGCAGCAGGGCCACCGGCGGCAGCCCGCCCAGGCCCGCCACCAGCGCCGGTTCGGCTGCCGCCAGCTCCACGGCCAGCCGGACCCGCCCGCCGGGGTCGCGCAGCGGCCAGGCCAGGAACCGCGCCAGCGGCTCCGGTCCGGCCGGCCCGCCCAGCGGTACCACCGCGTCCACGCAGACCCCCCGGTCGAGCAGCGCCTCGGCGAGTTCCACCGCCCCGGGCTCCGCGAAGCGGACCTCCGCCCGGTCCGGCAGCACCGACCAGGACCGCACCCGCTCCAGCCGGGCCGCCGGGTCCGGTTCCGCGGCGCCGCCCGCCGGCACCGAGAGGGGTACGCCGACCCCCGCGTCCCGCAGCGCCTCCAGCGCCGGCCCGACCACGCGGGGCGACATGCTCTGGCGCCCGCACGGGGACCGCGGATGGACGAGCACCTCCCCGGCCCCCGCGGCGACCGCCTCCCGCCCGGCCCCGGCCAGGGCCTGCGGGGACAGCGGCACGGCCGGGCCGTCCGCCGCGTCCCGGGCGCCGTTCAGCGACACCAGCAGGGGCGGCCTCACGCGGCCCCCGCCGAGGGCATGTCCGCGAGCGCCGGTCTCGGCACCACGATCCCGCAGCCCGCGCAGACCGGGCCGCCGTCCCAGGCCCAGGCCCCCTCCCAGTGCTCCGGCCCGGAGCCCGCACGGGACCCGAGTCCCGGGCCCCGTACGCCCGGGCCCCCGACGCCGGAGGCCCGGACGCCGGCGCCCCCCGCGCCCGGCCGCCGGCCCGCCGCCGGCGCCGGCCACCGCAGCTCCTGGTCCCCGCAGACCGGGCAGCCCGTCCCCGGCTCCGTCTCCAGCGCCCGCACCAGCCGCCGCAGCACCTCGCCCAGCGTCCCCTCGGGCCGCACCCCCGGGTCCGCGCACCGCACCACCGCGTCCCCGCTGCCGCCCCACGCCCACTCCGGGCGCCGCAGCCCGTGGTGCTTCTCGCGCCTGCGCCGTTCCGCGAAGTGCCTCTCGTACTCCAGCCAGACCGCCCGCGCCTCCTCCAGCTCCTCCAGCGCGGCGACCAGCCGCAGCGGATCGGCTCCCCGGTCCTCCGGGGCGATACCGTGCCGGTCGCACAGGTGCCACCACGTGGCCCGGTGCCCGTAGGGCGCGAACCGCTCCAGGCAGCGGCGCAGGGAATGGCGCCGCAGGGCCCGGTCATTGCGCGCGTCGCGCACCTGGTGGGCCAGACTTTGGAATCCCGCCATCACACCTTCACCTCCGCCGATGTGCCCAACATGCCCGGCCTACGGCGGGCGCATGCGGGGGCGGTCGAGGCGTGCGGGTGGCAGATGGCCGGAAGTCAGCGCCCCATGCGCCCCGCGGTGACCACGAGCCGTGCCAGTTCCTCGTGGCAGATGTCGCTGTGCGCCCCCGACGGGGCGCCGCCGCGCCGGACCACGGAACCCGTGTCCACACTGACGCAACCGGCCCCGGGGACCCCCTCGCGCAGGGCGGTGTCGAGGCTCAGGCGGGGCGCGCCGGGCACCGCCCGCACCCCGTCGTGGCCGATCGCGCCCCACCGGTCGTCGAAACCGAGCAGACCGGCCGAATCACCTGCCATCCGGGACGCCAGCGGATAGAACAGCTTCAGCGAGGTGTCGTGCGGGGAGTGGCAGGCCACCACCGGACCGTCGACCCGGCTCTGGAGGCCGCCCAGGGCGCCGCCGCGGCCCTGGTCGTGCGGGAGGCGGTCGGCGAAGGCGTAGTGCGAGAAGGCGCCCTGGAGGAGGGTCAGCGACTTCACGTACCGGGAGCCGTCCGGCACGGCGCGCAGGGAGAAGGACACCACCCGCGCCCCGAAGCTGTGCCCGATCAGGTGGATGCGCAGGGCCGGGCGGCGGGCGGCCAGCCCGGCCAGCACCGGGCCGAGACCGCGCTCGCCGACGACTCCCGCGCGCTTCTTCATCTGGTAGTACGTGGCCTGCCGCAGCAGTTCCTTCGCGCCCTTCCACAGGGGCCGCAGCCCGTCGCCGGCCGCCGGCTCCCGTCCCTCCGCCGCGGCCAGGGCGAGGGCGAGGTCCCGGCACACCTCCAGGACGTCCTCCGTGAAGACGGCCGGCACCGGGGGAGCGGTCGCGGTGGGTACGGCGTTGACCCCCGCCAGCTCCCGTACGAGCGCACCGAACTCGATGAAGGCGGCCGCCGACTCCTCGCCCCGCTCCAGCAGCTCGGCCACGCGGTCCAGCTCCGCCCGCCGGCCCGGCCAGAAGGCGTCGAGGGCCGCGCGCGTGCCCGGTTCGAGCGCGGTACGGGGGCCCGCGGTCTCCACCGAGCCCTCCACCGGGTCCTGCTCCGCGGGCGCGAACAGCCCGGGGCCGTCGAAGTCCGGTATGGGCTCGTCCGCGAACCGTATCGAGGGCCAGACCACGCCCACGTACCCCAGCCGTACCCCCGGCCCCACCAGCCCCGGGAACGGGGCGAAGAACCGGTCGTAGAGCCGGGTCGAGGTGGAGCGGTCGCTGTTCCAGCCGTGCGCGAAGACCAGCAGGTCCGTGGCCTCGATGCGGGCCACCGCGCTCTCCGCGGCCCGGTCCACGTCCCCGTCGGAGTCGAAGACCAGCTCCGCGTACGGTCCGACACCGATCCCGCCGACGCTGCCCGCCATGACATCCCCCTCGCCGCCCCCGGCGTCCCGGCGTTCCCCGGACGCCGCCGGCTCACCCGTACAGGAGGTACCCCGCGCGCACCGCCGCGAACCGGTCCAGTCCGGCGGCCCAGTCCCCGGCGATCTCCTCCACCCCGGCGCCCGCGTCCACCATCGTCCGGACCCGGTCCGAGCCCGTCAGCCTGTCGATCCAGTGGTCCGCGCGCCAGCCGAAGCCGCTCCACGTCCGCCGGGCCGTGACCAGCAGCCCGATGCCCGCCCGTACGGGATCGAAGGCCTCCCGGTCGTGCACGATCAGCCGGACGCCGCCGCACGGCCGCCCCGCGTGCTTGGAGAACGTCGGCGTGAAGTACGCCTCCCGGAACCACACCCCCGGCAGCCCCAGGGCGTTCGCCGCCTCCGCCCAGCGGCGGTCGACGCCCTCCGCGCCCAGCACCTCGAAGGGGGTGGTCGTACCGCGCCCCTCGGACAGGTTCGTCCCCTCGAACAGGCAGGCCCCGGCGTACGCGAGGGCCGTGCCCGGCGTCGGCATGTTCGGGCTCGGCGGCACCCACGGCAGCCCGGTGGAGCCGAAGAAGGAATCCCGCCGCCAGCCGCTCATCGCCACCGTCCGCAGGGCGACGGGCCGGTCGGCCAGGAACTCGCCGTTGAAGAGCAGGGCCAGCTCGGCCGCCGTCATCCCGTGCGCCAGCGCGATCGGCTCCCGTCCCACGAAGCTCGCGTAGGGGCGCTGGAGGACCGGCCCGGCCGCCCGACGGCCGCCCACCGGGTTGGGCCGGTCCAGCACCACCACCGCCTTGCCGGCGAGCGCGGCCGCGCGCATGCAGTCGTACAGGGTCCAGATGTAGGTGTAGAAGCGGGCCCCGACGTCCTGGATGTCGAAGACCACGGTGTCGATCCCGGCGGCGGTGAACACGTCCGCGAGCCGCTGCCCGCTCGTGTCGTACGTGTCGTACACGGGCAGCCCGGTCGCCGGGTCGCGGGACGCCCCCTCGGAGCCGCCGGCCTGCGCCGTGCCGCGGAAGCCGTGCTCGGGGCCGAACACCGCGACCAGGTCGACCCGTTCGTCCGCGTGCAGGACGTCGACCAGGTGGCGGGCGTCCGCGGTGATCCCCGTCGGGTTGGTGACCACCCCGACCCGCTGCCCGGCCAGCACGGCGTACCCGTCCGCGGCCATCCGCTCGAAGCCGGTCCGCACCCGGCCCTCCGCCGGTGCGGCGGGAGCGGCGGCGACCCTGCCCGCGGCGGCTCCACCGCCCGCGGCGGCAGCCGTTCCCACGGGCCCCACGGCTCCCACCGCCCCCATGGCCCCCGCCAGTCCCAGCACCCCGCGTCGCGACAGAATCATCCGGCCACGCTAGGTGGCGGACCTCTTCCCCCAGGACATACCGACTGGTTAGTATGCGCGCGATCCGTTCCGAGGATCTGCGGCAGCCGACCGGTGGCGCCGGCCACCGGCGCCCCGCTGCCGCACCCGGCCACGAAAGGTGATCACCGTGAGCGCGTACCAGGACCAGCGGGTCGTCGTCACCGGTGCGGGCGGCGGCATCGGCGCCGCCCTCGCCCACCGCTTCGCCGCCGAGGGCGCCACCGTGGTGGTCAACGACCTCGACCCCGCCAAGGCCGCGTCGGTGGCCGCCGGGATCGGCGCCCGCGCCGTCGCGGTGCCCGGCGACGCCTCGGCGATCGTGGCGCAGGCGCGCGAGGCCCTCGGCGGCACGATCGACGTGTACTGCGCCAACGCCGGACTCGCCTCGGGCGGCGACGCCTTCGCCGACGAGGCCGTGTGGGAGGCCGCCTGGGACACCAACGTCATGGCCCACGTCCGCGCGGCCAGGCTGCTGCTGCCCGACTGGCTGGAGCGGGGGAGCGGCCGGTTCGTGTCCACCGTCTCCGCCGCCGGGCTGCTGACCATGATCGGCGCGGCGCCGTACAGTGTCACCAAGCACGGTGCGCTCGCCTTCGCGGAGTGGCTCTCGCTGACCTACCGCCACCGCGGGGTCGACGTCCACGCCATCTGCCCGCAGGGAGTGCGCACCGACATGCTGACCGCCGCGGGCTCGGCGGGCGAACTCGTCCTCGCACCGACCGCGATCGAGCCGGACGCGGTGGCGGACGCACTGTTCGACGGCATGGAGAAGGGCCGGTTCTTGATCCTCCCGCACCCCGAGGTGGCGGACTACTACGCCGCGCGCGCCACCGATCCGGACCGCTGGCTGGGGGGCATGAACCGCCTCCAGCGCACGTGGGAGGCCAGGTGAGCCCGCCGGCCGCCCCTGAGGACTCCCCGTACGCGGCCCGGCCCTGGCTCGGGCTGCTCAGCCCGGCCCAGCGCGCCCCCGTCGCGCCACCGCCCACGGTGCTGCACGCCTTCCGCGCCGCCGCGGCCCGGGTGCCCGGGCGCACCGCCCTGGCCTACTTCGACGGCCGCACCGGCTACGCCGAGGCCGACGCGCTCTCCGACTCGGTCGCCGGACACCTCGCGCGGCGGGGCGTCCGGCGCGGCGACCGGGTCGCCGTCATGCTCCAGAACACCCCGCACTTCGTGCTCGCCGTCCTCGCCGCCTGGAAGGCGGGCGCGGTGGTCGTCCCGCTGAACCCGATGTACAAGTCCGGCGAGGTCGGACACGTCCTCGGCGACTCCGGGGCCGTCGCGCTCGTCTGCGACGTCCGGGCGTGGAGCGCGTACCTGGGCGGGGCCGTGCGGGGCAGCGCCGTGCGCACCGTCCTGACCGCGAGCGACCTGGACTTCCAGACGCGGAACGACCCCCGCGTCCTGCGGATCACGGACGGGCCCGCCGACGGGACCGCCGGCCTTCCCCTCGGTGCCGACGCCGGTGCCGAAGCCGACGCCGGTGCCGAAGCCGAAGCCGAAGCCGCCGACCCGGGCCGGGTCGCCGACCTGACCGCCGTCGCCCGCCACGGCCACCCGGCCCCGGACGACCCCCGCCTCGCCGCCGCGGACACCGCGCTGATCAGCTACACCTCCGGCACCAGCGGCGCCCCCAAGGGCGCGCTCAACCCGCACGGTGCGCTCACCTACAACGCCGCCCGCCAGGTGACCGGCCACCCGCTCCCCGAGGGCGCCACCTACTTCGCCCTCGCGCCCCTCTTCCACATCACCGGCATGGTCTGCCAGCTCGCCGCCTGCTTCGCCAACGCGGGCACCCTCGCCCTCGCCCACCGTTTCGACGCCGGCGCCGTCCTCGACGCCTTCCTCGAGCACCGCCCCGCCTACGCGGTCGGCCCGGCCACCGCCTTCATGGCCCTGGCCGCCCACCCGGGCGCCACCCCCGACCACTTCGCCTCGTTCCAGGTGCTCTCCTCCGGCGGAGCCCCGCTGCCGCCCGCGCTCGTCGAGCGGCTGCGCGCCGCCTACGGCTTCTACCTCCGCAACGGCTACGGCCTCACCGAGTGCACCGCCCCCTGCGCCTCCGTCCCCGTCCACCTCGAAGCGCCCGTCGACCCCGTCTCCGGCACCCTCTCGGTGGGCGTGCCCGGCGCCGACACCGTCGTACGGATCCTCGACGAGCAGGGCGCCGAGCTCCCCTTCGGCGAGGCCGGCGAGATAGCCGTCCGCGGCCCCCAGGTCGTACCCGGCTACTGGGGCCTGCCCGAGGACACCGCCCGGGCCTTCCCGGACGGCGAACTGCGCACCGGCGACGTCGGGTTCATGGACCCGGCCGGCTGGCTCTACGTCGTCGACCGCAAGAAGGACATGATCAACGCCTCCGGCTTCAAGGTCTGGCCGCGCGAGGTCGAGGACGTGCTCTACACCCACCCCGCCGTCCGCGAGGCGGCCGTGGTCGGCGTCCCGGACCCGTACCGCGGGGAGAGCGTGAAGGCGTACGTCAGCCTGCGCCCCGGCACCTCGGCCACGCCGCAGGAGCTGTCCGCGTACTGCGCCGCGCGCATCGCCGCGTACAAATACCCGCGCCAGGTGGAGATCCTGCCTGTCCTTCCGAAGACGACCAGTGGCAAGATCCTGCGACGGGAACTGCGCGACCGCGGCTGAAAACAGCCGGACGGCCGCCCGGGGCACGACGAAGCACACGGAAGGAAGGTCAGCGCCATGGCGGCCAGGACCACGGAGCCCGAGGGCACGCACGAAGCGCCGGTACCGCAGCGCCTGCTGGCCGTCGCCACCAGGCTGTTCGCCGAGCGCGGCTACGACCGCACCTCGGTCCAGGAGATCGTCGAGGCGGCCGGCGTCACCAAGGGCGCGCTCTACCACTACTTCGGTTCCAAGGACGACCTGCTGCACGAGGTGTACGCGCGGATGCTGCGCCTGCAGCAGCAGCGGCTCGACGCGGTGGCCGGATCCGACGCCCCGGTGGAGGAGCGACTGCGCGCGGCCGCCGCCGACGTGGTCGTCACCACCATCGAGAACCTCGACGACGCGATGATCTTCTTCCGGTCGATGCACCAGCTCAGCCCGGAGAAGTTCAAGCAGGTGCGGGCGGAGCGCCGGCGCTACCACGAGCGGTTCCGGGCCCTGGTCGAGGAGGGCCAGCGCACCGGGGTCTTCTCCACGGCCACCCCCGCCGACCTGGTCGTCGACTACCACTTCGGGTCCGTGCACCACCTCTCCACCTGGTACCGCGCGGACGGCCCGCTCACGCCGCAGCAGGTCGCCGACCACCTCGCGGACCTGCTGCTGCGCGCCCTGCGGCCCTGAGGGCTCACCCCGCGAGGGCGGGGTAGTCGGTGTACCCCTCCGGCCCCTGGACGTACATCAGGAACTCCGGGCGGAGCGCGTTGAGGGGGGCGCCGGTGCGCAGCCGTTCGACGAGGTCGGGGTTGGCGAGGAAGCCGCGGCCGAGCGCGACCAGGTCGGCGCCCCCGGCCAGCAGGCGCTCGGCGCGCAGCAGGCCCCCGTCGGCGGCGACCTCCTCGTGGGAGAGCGCCGGGTTGGCGATCAGCGTGCCGGGCCATGCCCTGCGGAGGTCCGCGTACAGGGGGTGGTCCGGGTCGGCGTGGATCTGGTGGAGGTAGGCCGGCTCCAGTTCGGCCAGCGCCCCCAGCAGCGCCGGGTAGAGCTCTCCGGTGTCCCCCTCCTCAATGGCGTTCACGCTCCCCCCGGGGGAGATGCGCACCCCGACCCGCTCCGGGCCCACCGCTTCGGCGACCGCCCGCACCACCTCGACGGTGAACCGGATCCGGCCCTCCACGGAACCGCCCCAGGCGTCGGTGCGGCGGTTGGTGTTCCGGGACAGGAACTGGTGGAGCAGGTGCCCGTTGGCGGAGTGCACCTCCACTCCGGCGAAGCCCGCCGCGACGGCGTTGCGGGCGGCGGTCGCGAAGTCGGCGACGGTGTCCGCGATGTCCCGGGCCGTCATCGCGCGCGGCGCCACGGCGTCCCGGAGCCCGCCGGGCGTGTGCAGCGGCTCGGGGAACACCACCGCCGACGGGGCCACCGGGACGTGCCCGCTGGTGTCGGGGTGGCCGACCCGGCCGCCGTGCTGGAGCTGGAGGAACATCCGCCCGCCGGCCGATCCCACCGCCTCGGTGACCCGCCGCCAGCCGGCGATCTGCGCGGGCGTGTGGATGCCGGGGATGTGCGGGTAGGTCTGGCCGACGGCGTTCGGCGTGGTGCCCTCCGCGATGATCAGACCGGCCGAGGCGCGCTGGGCGTAGTACGCGGCCATGAGCCCGCCCGGGACCCCGTCCGCGCCGGCGCGGTTGCGCGTCAGCGGCGCCATCACCAGCCGGCTGGGCAGCTCCAGGGGGCCGAGGCGGGCGGGCTCGAAGAGGCGGGATGCGGCGGTCGCCCGCTGTGTCTGCGTCATGCCGGTACCGTAGAAGTTCACACTGATGTGAGGTTCAAGTCCCGTGGTGCGCCGTGCCCCGGGACCTGCGGCCGGACCGGGGGCGGGACATGCGGATCGGTGAACTGGCGGCGCGCACCGGCGTCAGCGAGCGCTCGCTGCGCTACTACGAGGAGCAGGGCCTGCTGGTGTCCGGCCGGACGCCCGGCGGCCACCGGGACTTCCCCGAACGGGCCGTGGACCGGGTCATCCGCATCCAGGAGCTCTACGCCGCCGGCCTGCACAGCACGAAGATCGCGCGGATCCTGCCCTGCATGCGCGACGAGGACGGCGGTCCCTCGCTGCGCGCCACCCCGGCGCTGGTGGCCGAACTGGCCACCGAGCGGGACCGGATCGAGCGGATGATCGGCGAGCTGGAGCGCTCCCGCGAGGTGCTGGACGAGGTGATCGACGCGGCCGCGGGCCGCGGCGCGGCCGACCCCCGCTGAGGGGCGGCGCCGACGCGGCCGCGGGCCCGTACGCCCGTCAGCCCAGGGGAACGACCTTGCGGCCCCAGGTCGCCTCGGCCACGCCGGCGAAGGAGACGTACCAGGCGATGCCCGCGCACAGCAGGCCGAGCCAGCCGCCGGCGTGGCCGAGCGCGGTGACCTGGGTCAGGTCACCCAGCGCCAGGAAGAGGAAGGTCAGGGCGAGGACCGTGAACAGCGCGCGGTGCGCGAGGTCCAGCTTGAGGGCCGCGACCGCCATGTACGAGGTGAAGACGAACCAGGCGACGAGGAACCAGCCGGTGGCGAGGTGCGCCTGGTCGGCCGGCAGGGTCGGGACGACGAACTTCACGTAGCCCGCGAAGGACATCCAGAACGCGCCGTACGAGACGAACGCCGTGGTCCCGAAGGTGTTCCCGCGCCGGAACTCCAGCAGGCCGGCGACGAACTGCGCGAGGCCGCCGTAGAAGAGGGCGAGCGGCAGGACGACCGCGCTGAGGGCGGTGTTCGAGACCAGGCCCGAGTTGAACAGGCTGAGCACGAACGTGGTCAGGGCGAACGCGGCCAGGCCGAGGGGCCCGGCATCGGCCGACGGCTGCGCGGCGGCGGGAAGGGACGCGGGACCGGGGGCGGGGGCGGCCTCGGGACGGGTGGCCCGCGGGGCGGGGGCCAGGGCGGAGCTGGGCATGGCTGAGGGCACTTTCGGTGGGGGTAATCCGAATATATCGGACTTCGCGACTGGTCTGGACCACTAGAAGTCCCCCGCCCGGGCCCGAAGTCCCCCGCCCGGGCCCGAAGTCCCCTGCCCGGGCCCGAAGTCCCGTACCCCGCCCGGGTCCGAAGCCCCGGCACCCGTCCCGCTCCGAAGCCCCGGCCGGGCCCGGCCCGGGTCCGAGTCCGGGCCGGGCCCGGCCGGGTCCGAGTCCCGGACCGAGGATCCGGGCCGGGACCGTTCCGGGCCGTCCGCCGGAGGCTACTGGTAGCGCTTCAGCTCCCGCCGGGCCAGGGACCGCTGGTGCACCTCGTCCGGGCCGTCGGCCAGCCGCAGCGTCCGCGCCGCCGCCCACAGCTCGGCCAGCGGGAAGTCCTGACTCACCCCGCCCGCGCCGTGCAACTGCACCGCCTGGTCCAGGATCGCCACCACCGCCCGCGGCGTCGCGATCTTGATGGCCTGGATCTCGGAGTGCGCGCCCCGGTTGCCGACCGTGTCCATCAGCCAGGCCGTCTTCAGCACCAGCAGCCGCGCCTGCTCCACCGACACCCGCGCGTCCGCGATCCAGTTCTGCACGACGCCCTGCGCCGCCAGCGGCTTGCCGAAGGCCGTGCGCTCCAGCGCCCGCCGGCACATGAGCTCGATGGCGCGCTCCGCCATGCCGATCAGCCGCATGCAGTGGTGGATGCGGCCCGGACCCAGCCGGGCCTGGGCGATGGCGAAGCCGCCGCCCTCCTCGCCGATCAGGTTCGCCGCCGGGACCCGCGCCCCGTCGAAGACGACCTCGGCGTGGCCGCCGTGGTCGTGGTCCTCGTACCCGTACACCGTCATGGCCCGGCGGATCTCGACGCCCGGAGTGTCCCGCGGGACCAGGATCATCGACTGCTGGCGCCGCGGATCGGTCCCGTCTGGATCGGTCTTGCCCATCACGATGAAGACCGCGCAGTCCGGGTTCATCGCCCCGGAGATGAACCACTTGCGCCCGGTGACCACGTACGTGTCGCCCGAGCGCTCGATCCGGGTCTCGACGTTGGTCGCGTCGGAGGACGCCACCTCGGGCTCGGTCATCGCGAACGCGGACCGGATCTCCCCGGCCAGCAGGGGCTCCAGCCACTGCTTCTTCTGCTCCTCGTTCCCGAACTGGGAGAGCAGCTCCATGTTCCCCGTGTCCGGGGCGGCGCAGTTGGTCGCCGTCGGCGCCAGGTGCGGGCTGCGGCCGGTGATCTCGGCGAGCGGGGCGTACTGGAGGTTGGTCAGCCCGGCGCCGTGCTCCGCGTCGGGCAGGAAGAGGTTCCACAGGCCCTGGCGGCGCGCCTCGGCCTTCAGTTCACCGAAGACGGCCGGGGTGTCCCAGGGCGAGGCCAGCCGCGCGCGCTGCTCGGCAGCGACGGGCTCCGCCGGGTAGACGTACTCCTCCATGAACGCGAGGAGCCGCTCGCGGAGTTCCTCGGTCCGGGCGTCGAATGCGAAGTCCATGGGATGAGTGCCTCAGCCTTTCCGGAGGTCCTGCAGCGTGGTCAGTCCGTGCTCGATGAAGACCGGGACCAGCTCGCCGATCCGGTCGAAGCCGGCCCCGACGGTCTGCCCCAGCGTGTAGCGGTAGTGGATGCCTTCGAGGATCACCGCGAGCTTGAACCAGGCGAACGCCGTGTACCAGGCGATCGACCCGGTGTCGCGGCCGGAGCGGGCGGCGTACCGCTCGATCAGTTCGGCGGGTCGCGGATGGCCCGGCGCCGCGCTCGTCGTGCTGACCGGGGACTCGGTCAGGCCCAGGTCGGAGCTGTACATCACCAGCAGCCCCAGGTCGGTCAGCGGATCGCCGAGCGTGGACATCTCCCAGTCCAGCACCGCCCGGATCGCGTCGTCGGGCCCGCCGATCAGGACGTTGTCGAGGCGGAAGTCGCCGTGCACCACCGTCGGGGCGGGGGAGTCGGGCAGCGCCCGGCCGAGCGCGGCGTGCAGCTCGTCGATTCCGGCGAGCTCACGGCCCCGGGAGGCCGCCAGCTGCTTGCCCCAGCGGCGCAGTTGCCGGTCGAGGAAGCCGTCGGGGCGGCCGAAGTCGCCCAGCCCCACCGCCGCCGGAACCACCGCGTGCAGCTCGACGAGCGTGTCGACCAGTCCGAGCACCGCCCGCCGGGTCCGCTCCGGGCCGAGCGGGGCCAGCTCGCCGGCCGTCCGGTACGGCACCCCGTCCACGAACTCCATGACGTAGAACGGCGCCCCGAGCACGGACTCGTCCTCGCACAGCAGCACCGTCGCGGGTACCGGCACGGCCGTGTCCCGCAGGGCGGTGATGACCCGGTGCTCGCGCCGCATGTCGTGCGCGGTGGCCAGGACGTGTCCCAGCGGGGGCCGGCGCACCACCCAGCGGGAGGTGCCGTCGGTGACCTCGTAGGTGAGGTTGGACCGCCCGCCTTCGATGAGCCGGCCGCGCAGCGGACCGGCGACGAGTCCCGGACGCACCGCGTCGAGGTGGACGCGCAGCCGCTCCGGATCGAGGCCCCGGGGGCCGGCTGGGGCTGAGGACATGGTGCGCGCCTCCGTACGGAGTCGGGGGATGGTGCCGGACGGAACGATGCCATCATGCCGACCAGTCGGTATGCCGTCCAGAGGGCGGACCGAAAGAACACCTTTCGCCCTGAGGTGTCCATCCCGGTCACCCCGCCGCTCCCTTCGCCCGCCGCGTCACGCGTCACGCGTGGCAGGGGATCGGCGTCCCGCCGTTCAGCGCCGTCATGTCCCTCAGCACCGCCGGCACGTCCAGCGGGACGCCTTCGGGTTCCCCGGCCAGCTCCGCGTAGGCCCGGTGCAGGTTCGCCACCAGCCGTTCGCTCTCCCGCCAGGCCGCGAACTCGCCGAGGTCGGCGCCCCGCGCGGTCTCCAGCGGGGTCAGGCCCTTCGCCCGCCCCTCCCCGGCCAGCTCGGCCACGTACCGCAGGTAGCGTTCGGTGGCGTCGTACGCCGACGGGTCGGTGAGCGGCCCGTGCCCGGGTACGACGGTCTCCGCGTCCAGCGAGCGCAGCAGCTCCATGGCGCGCAGCGATCCGGCCAGGGAGCCCATCGCCAGGAACGGGGTCCCCTCCGCGAAGACCAGGTCCCCGGTGAACACGATCCGCCGGTCGGGCAGCCACACGACCGAGTCGCCGGTGGTGTGGGCGACGCCGGGGTGGATGACCCGCACCTCCGTCCCGCCGACGTGCAGGGTGATCCGGTCGTCGTAGGTCAGGTCGGGGGCGGTGATCTCGACCGCGCCGAAGTCCGTCGCGGGCCAGATCGTCTCCAGCTGGTGCCCGGCGGCGAGCTGCTCGGCCCGCGCGTTCTCGTGCCCGAGGATCATCGCACCGGGGGCGAACACGCCGTTGCCGTAGGTGTGGTCGCCGTGGTGGTGGGTGTTCACCACCGTGCGCGGGAGCGGAGCGTCGGCGGCCGTGACCGCGTCGCGCAGCGCGCGGGCCCGGCGCTCGGTGGCGGCGGTGTCGACGAGCAGCGTGCGGCCGCCGTCGGTCACGAAGCCGGCGTTGTTCAGGCACCAGCCCCCGTCCGGCTGGACGTAGGCGTACACCCCGGCGGCGGGCTGGACGAGGTACGGCTCCGCGACGGCCATCGCGCTCTCCCCGGGTCGCTCTGACAGGAGTTCAGCATCCTGCCAGGCATCGCGGCGCCGGGGGAGGGCGCTGTCCCGACGCCTTTCCCGGTCGGCGTCCCGGCCGGTGCTCCGACCGCGTCACCGCCCGGGACGCGCGGGGTCCGGCTCAGTGGTCGTCGTAGTGGCCGTCGTGCTCGGCGTGCCGGTGGCCGTCGTGCACGTAGTCGACGTGGTCCCCGTGCGGGACCGCCTCGTGCCCGCACGCGGAGCCGTGCGCGTGCGGGTGGCCCTCGTGGGCGGTGTGTCCGGCCGGCTCGCACTCGTCCCAGTGCCCGGAGTGCTCGCGGTGCAGGTGGCCGTCGTGCGCGTAGTCGACGTGGTCTCCGTGCGGTACCGCCCGGTGGCCGCAGTCGGCGCCGTGGGCGTGCTCGTGCGTGGGGTGTTCGTGGTGCAGGGTCGTCATGGCGCCGAGGCTAGTGGTGATCACCGTAAATCGCCTGTTATCGGGCGGTGGCGCGAAGAAGCCCGATCATCGGACGGAACGATCAGCCGATCAACGCCTGCAGCACGAGCAGTGCCATCGCGAAGACCGCCAGCGCCACCGTGCACGCCACCGCGGCCAGGGCGGCCCTGGGGGCCAGCCCCCGCGGCCGGGCCGCCGCCAGCTGTCGCATCCGCAGGTGCGCCACCCACAGGAACGCCAGCCAGAGCAGCACGATGATCCCCGCCCCGGCCGCGTCGGCCGGCGTACCCGGCCCGCGCATCGCCTGGCGCAGCCCCAGCACCGCCGCGACCGAGCAGGCCAGCGTCGTACGCCGCCACGCGAGGCGGGTCCGCTCCGGCTGCAGCCCGGCGTCGCGGGCCGC
This sequence comes from Streptomyces sp. NPDC048461, assembly GCF_055587105.1. Classification (NCBI taxonomy): domain Bacteria; kingdom Bacillati; phylum Actinomycetota; class Actinomycetes; order Kitasatosporales; family Streptomycetaceae; genus Streptomyces; species Streptomyces sp. NPDC048461. The sequence goes on from NZ_JBVJGW010000006.1 coordinate 101,797, forward strand.
CGCGGGGGCGGTCACCGCCCCTTCGTCCAGCCCAGCAGCACGACCGCCATCATCGCCACCGCGACCAGCGCCACGCCCGCCGTCAGCACCACCGGGAACCGCGACAGCGGCAGGTCCTCGCCCCGCCGCATCGCCCGCTCGCACTTCGCCCAGTGGTTCACCGCCCGCACCGCGCAGGCGCCGCCGACCGCGAGCAGCGCCAGCGCCATCCCGACCCGTACCGCCCACCGCAGGTCCGGGAGGAACTGGTCCACCGCGAACCCGCCGCCCACCAGCGCCAGGGCGGTCCGGATCCAGGCGAGGAAGGTCCGCTCGTTGGCCAGCGAGAACCGGTAGTCGGGAGTCTCGCCCTCGTCCCTCAGCCGCTCGGGGGCGAACCAGAGGCGCATGTCCTTGACGAAGTCGATCACCCGGCCAATCTACTGGCCGGGCCCCCGGAACCCCCGCAGCCGCCGGTACGCCTCCAGCCCGTCCGGCACCCAGGGCCAGTCGCCGTCCGCCACCCGGCGCTCCAGCGCCGCCTCCGGCAGCCAGGTGTGCCAGTCCACCTCCGAGGCCTGCGGGTCGACCGGCAGCTCGCACCGCACCTCGTGCACGTACGACCACCAGGACCCGCCCGGCCCCTCGTACAGGAACTTGAACAGCGGTACGGGCTGCGGCAGCCCGCGCACCCCGAGCTCCTCCTCCGCCTCCCGCAGCGCGGCCCGCGGGTAGTCCTCGCCGGCCCCGACCACTCCGCCGACGAACATGTCGTAGTGCGCGGGGAAGACCAGCTTCGACGCCGTCCGGCGGTGCACGAAGACCCGCCCCGCCGCGTCGCGGGCCCGTACGAACACGCAGCGGTGGATCAGCCCGCGGGCGTACACCTCGCCGCGCGGGGCGCGCCCCGTCACCCGGTCGTCCCGGTCCACCACGTCCAGCAGTTCGTCAGCAGCACTCACACGGTTCATCCAACCATCCCTGTTGACGGGTTACCGGTCCGTAGCCAAGGATCGCCCCACCACCGACGGAGGACGGGTTTCGCATGACGTACGACGCAGACGTGATCGTGATCGGGGCCGGGCTCGCGGGCCTGGCGGCCACCGCCGAGCTCGTCGACGCCGGCCGCAAGGTGATCCTGCTCGACCAGGAGCCGGAGCAGTCGATCGGCGGCCAGGCGCACTGGTCCTTCGGCGGCCTGTTCTTCGTGGACTCGCCCGAGCAGCGCCGGATGCGGATCAAGGACACCCGGGACCTCGCCCTCCAGGACTGGCTGGGGACCGCCGGGTTCGACCGCGAGGAGGACGCCTGGCCGCGCCGCTGGGCCGAGGCGTACATCGACTTCGCGGCGGGCGAGAAGCGCTCCTGGCTGCACCGCCAGGGCGTGCGCTTCTTCCCCGTCGTCGGCTGGGCCGAGCGCGGCGGCTACGACGCCAACGGCCACGGGAACTCCGTCCCCCGCTTCCACATCACCTGGGGCACCGGCCCCGGACTGGTCGAACCCTTCGAGCGCCGGGTCCGGGCCGGGGTCGCCCGCGGCCTGGTGCAGCTGAAGTTCCGCCACCGCGTCACCGGCCTCTCCCGTACGGCGGGCTCCGTGGACACCGTCACCGGCGAGGTCCTGGAGCCCTCCGACGCCGTACGGGGCGCCGCGAGCGGCCGCGGGGCCACCGGCTCCTTCTCGCTGCGGGCCCAGGCCGTGATCGTGACCAGCGGCGGCATCGGCGGCAACCACGACCTGGTCCGCGCCCAGTGGCCCGCGCGCCTCGGCACCCCGCCGCAGCGGATGCTCTCCGGCGTCCCGGCGCACGTGGACGGCCTGATGCTGGGCATCGCGGAAGCGGCGGGGGCCAGCCACATCAACAAGGACCGGATGTGGCACTACACCGAGGGCATCGAGAACTGGAACCCGATCTGGAACCGGCACGGCATCCGCATCCTGCCCGGCCCCTCCTCGCTCTGGCTGGACGCCACCGGCCGCCGGCTGCCCGTACCGCTCTTCCCGGGCTTCGACACCCTCGGCACGCTCGACCACATCATGAAGACCGGCCACGACCACACCTGGTTCGTGCTGAACCAGCGCATCATCGGCAAGGAGTTCGGGCTCTCCGGCTCCGAGCAGAACCCCGACCTCACCGGCCGGTCCGTCCGGCAGGTCATCGACCGGGCGCGCCAGGCCGTTCCGGGGCCGGTCAAGGCGTTCATGGACAACGGCGCCGACTTCGTCGTGGAGCGGGACCTGTCCGCGCTGGTCCGCGGGATGAACGCGGTCACCAAGGAGGACCTGCTCGACGAGTCGACCGTCCGCGACCAGGTCGTGGCCCGGGACCGGGAGATCGCCAACCCCTTCACCAAGGACCTCCAGGTGATGTCGATCCACGGCGCCCGCAGGTACCTCGGCGACAAGCTGATCCGTACGGCGGCCCCGCACCGCATCCTCGACCCCGCGGCCGGCCCGCTGATCGCCGTCCGGCTCTCGATCCTGACCCGCAAGTCGCTCGGCGGCCTGGAGACCGACCTCTCCTCGCGGGTCCTCACCGCGGAGGGCGAACCCCTGCCCGGCGTCTACGCGGCGGGGGAGGCGGCCGGGTTCGGCGGCGGCGGCGTCCACGGCTACCGGGCCCTGGAGGGCACCTTCCTCGGCGGCTGCCTCTTCTCGGGCCGGGCGGCGGGCCGCGCCGCCGCCCTGGCGGTCGGCTGACCCCCGCCGCCCCCGCCGCCCCCGCCGCCCCGGGCCTCCGGGCGGGCCCACCCCGCCCGGAGACCCCGCCGCGGGGTGGGTTTCAAGCCAGCCGCTCCACGACCCGGAACCGCTCCGCCACCACCTGCGTGTCGTCGTCGACCGTGTAGGCGGGATCGCCGAGGACCTCCCGCACCGGCCCGCTGTGCCAGAACCGTTCGTGCGCGGCGCGCCATTCGGCCACCGATCCGTACCCCTCGCCCTCGTCCAGCGCGTGCCGCAGGTCCACGTCGGCCAGCCGCAGCACCCGGACCCCGGTGACCTCGACGACGGCCACCGGGCGCTCGTCGGAATCCACCAGCACCGCCCGCTGCCCGGCCTCCGGCAGCGGCTCGCCCTCCGCCTCGTACTCGGGCAGCAGTCCGGTGGTCGAGGTCTTCGCGCCGCTCAGTACGGCCGCCACCAGCTGGTCGCGCAGGGGCCCGGGGAAGCCCAGCAGGTACGGGGGAAGGTCGTCGTATGTGCTCATGATCCGACCCTATGACAGGTCCGGCGGCCTCCCCGAGCCGACACGGGAGCCCCAACTCTCATCGCGCTCCATGCAGTTGAAACCCGCCACCCAGTGGACTGGACCTTGACTCGGAGCTGTGCGTACCGCTTTGCTGTCGGTGATCACCGGTTCGCTCACCGGTACCAAACCCCGACCACCCGGCCGTACCAGTCACGTGCAGCATGCACGCGTTTCGGCCAGAGTTTCGTCCCGTCCGCCCGCGCCCTGGAGGGAAAACCGCGGATGTCCCCGCCTCCGCCGCCCCTCGGCCGTGCCCGCAAGCGCGACGCCCAGCTCTTCGACCCCGCCCTGTGCGACGTCGAACTCGTCGACGTGCGGACACAGTTCAGCCAGGGCCGCTGGGCCAAGGTCCGCTCCCTGCTCGTCGGCACCGGCGACGACTGGGACCGCAGGGGCCACCGCATCGTCGTCCTCGCCGAAACCCCGACGGCCGGCGCCTGGGCCCGCGAATGGCTGCTCGCCGAACCCGGCAGCGCCGACGCCTCCACCCTCCTGGCCTGCGCCGCCGTCTTCACCGCGCTGCGCGGCAAGGGCTCCCCGGCCGCCGCCGAGGAGGCCTGCCGCCGCGCCGCCGCACTGCAGCCCGCGGATCCCACCCCCTGGCTGGGCCTGCTCCTGCTCTCGCGCGCCTTCGGCACCGAGGAGGAGTTCAGCCGTCACTTCGACCAGGTCCGGGCCCGGCACCGCGAGCACCACCACGCCCACCACCTGATGGTCGCCCGCCTCGCCGAGCGCGTCTGCGCCGGCGGCCAGGACCCGCTCCACGAGGTGTACGACTTCGCCGCCTGGGCCGCCGAGGAGTCCCCGGCAGACTCGCCGCTCGCCGTGCTCCCCGTCATCGCGCACGCCGAGCGCTACCGCGTGCTCGCCGCCGCCCACGGCCACGGACCCGAGCGTGCCGCCGAGCACTGGTCCGGCCGCCGCGCCCGCCAGGTGCTGCGCTCCGCCTTCGACTGGTGGCTGGAGTGGGAGCGCGAGGACCACCCGCGCAACCGGGTCGACCTCAACTTCCTCGCCCACGCGAAGCTCTGCGAGGGCCGCCCCGCCGAGGCCGCCGCCCTCTTCCACCGGATCGGCAGCCACGCCACCAGCGCCCCCTGGTCCTATCCGGACCTCGACCCGCACAAGGCCTTCCTCGCCGCGCGCAGTGCCGCGCTCGGGACCGCCTGACCCCCTCCGGACCACCCGTACTCCCGAAAGGACGCCGCCATGCCGACGGGCAGATCCACCACGCTCCAAGACCCGCCCGAGATACGCACGTACAAGGGCCAGGACCGCGCCCTGCGCGCCGACCGCCTGGGAACCGCCGGACTGCTGCTGTCCGTGCTCGCCGCCAGCGCGCCCCTGATGGTCGTCGCCGGCGTCATGCCCACGACCTTCGGCGTCATGGGCATCGTCGGCCAGCCCCTGCTCTTCGTCATCCTCGGCATCGTCCTCGCGCTCTTCAGCATCGGCTACGCCGAGATGAGCCGGCACGTCCACAACGCCGGCGCGTTCTACGCGTACATCGCCCGCGGCCTCGGCCCCACCGCCGGCGCGGGCGCCTCGCTCGTCGCCCTCGTCGCGTACAGCTCCATGCAGGTCGGCGTCTACGGCATCCTCGGCTTCGAGATCTCGGGCCTGTTCGCCACCTACCTGGACATCGAACTGGCCTGGTGGATCCCGGCCCTGCTCGCCGTCGCCGCGACCGGCGCCCTCGGCTGGCTGAAGATCGACCTGAACGCCAAGGTGCTCGGCGTCCTCCTCCTGATCGAGTGCGCCCTCGTCGTCATCTTCGACGTCGCCGCCCTCGGCAAGCCCGGCCCCGAAGGCCTCTCGCTCCACGCCTTCAACCCCGAGACCCTCGCCGGCGCCGGCCTCGGCACCGCCCTGTGCTTCTGCATCGCCGCCTTCGTCGGCTTCGAGCAGTCCCCGGTGTACGCCGAGGAGACCAGCAAGCCGCACATCGTCGTCTCCCGGGTGATGTTCCTCGCCGTCGGCTTCGTCGCCCTCTTCTTCGCCTTCAGCTCCTGGGCCCTGACCGTCGCCACCGGCCCCTCGGAGGTCGTGAAGACCTCCGCCGAAGCCGGCCCCGGCCTGCTCTTCCAGCTCACCCAGGACCGCCTCGGCGGCACCTTCACCGACGTCCTGCACGTCCTGTTCGTGACCGGCATGTTCGCGGCCGTCCTCAGCTTCCACAACGTGGTCGCCCGCTACGCCTTCGCCATGGGCCGCGAGGGCCTCCTCCCGGCCGCCTTCGGCCGGACCAACCCCGGCACCGGGGCCCCCGGCACCGGCTCCCTGCTCCAGACCGGCATCGCCGCCGTCGTGGTGATCGCCTTCGCGGTCACCGACGACCTGCCCGCCGGCGACCCGACCGCCCCCGTGCTGCACCTCTTCACCTGGATGGGCAGCGTCGGCGCCCTCGGCATCACCCTGCTGATGGCCGCCGCCTCCTTCGCCGTCATCGCCTTCTTCGTCCGCCGCGGCACCGCCGGCGCCCAGGTCTGGCGGCTCGTCGCGGCCGGCGCCGCCGGCCTCGCGCTCCTCGGCATCGCCGTCTACACCGTCAAGGACTTCGGCGTCCTCGTCGGCGCCGAGAAGGGCTCCGCCCTCAGCTGGGCCCTGCCCGGCATCATCGGCGCGGCCGTCGTGATCGGCCTGCTCTACGGAGCGGTGCTGCGCCGCCGCCGCCCCGAGGTGCACGCCCGCATCGGCCTGGGCAACGAAGCCTTCCGCCTCGACCAGGCGGCGGAGGCCAACACCAGCGACTAGCCTCGCTTTCCAGCTTCCCCGAAGCCCCCGACACCCCATTCCAAGGTCGTCGGGGGCTTCGGTGCGCATGGGGGCGTTTTTGGCGGGTAGCGGAGGCCCGTGGTCTCCTGGGGCGATCAAAACGGCCGGACCACCGCACAGGGGACATCACCCAGCTCCCCGACGGCAGCCCGGGCCCTGCCTGTCCCACCCACGAAGGCGAAGTCGTACATGAGTGACCTGAGTGACCGCACCCTGGCCGAGGCCCCCGCCCCGCCGTCGGCCCCGGCGGCGCCCGCCCGCCACGTCGACGCCGGCGACGAGGGCTACAGCAAGGACCTCAAGTCCCGCCACATCAACATGATCGCGATCGGCGGGGCGATCGGCACCGGCCTCTTCCTCGGCGCGGGCGGCCGCCTCGCCGGAGCCGGGCCCTCCCTCGCCATCGCCTACGCGGTCTGCGGCGTCTTCGCCTTCTTCGTCGTCCGCGCCCTCGGCGAGCTCGTGCTCTACCGCCCCTCCTCCGGAGCCTTCGTCTCCTACGCCCGCGAGTTCATGGGGGAGAAGGGCGCCTACACGGCCGGCTGGCTGTACTTCCTCAACTGGTCCACGACCACCGTCGCCGACATCACGGCCGCCGCCACCTACGCCCACTTCTGGTCGCTGTTCACCGACGTGCCCCAGTGGGTCCTCGCCTTCGCCGCCCTCGCCATCGTCCTCACCGCGAACCTGATCTCGGTGAAGTACTTCGGCGAAATGGAGTTCTGGTTCTCCCTGGTCAAGGTCGCCGCCCTGACGGTCTTCCTGCTCGTCGGCATCTACCTCGTCGCGACCAGCCACCCCATCGACGGCCACACCCCGGGCCTGTCCACCATCTCCGACAGCGGCGGGCTCTTCCCCGTGGGCATGCTCCCGATGCTCCTGGTGATCCAGGGCGTGGTCTTCGCGTACGCCTCCGTCGAGCTGTGCGGCGTCGCCGCCGGCGAGACCGAGAACCCCGAGAAGATCATGCCGAAGGCGATCAACTCGATCATGTGGCGCGTCGGCATCTTCTACGTCGGCTCGGTCGTCCTCCTCGCGCTGCTGCTCCCGTACACCGCGTACTCCTCCGACCAGAGCCCCTTCGTCACCGTCTTCGACAAGCTGGGCGTCCCCGGCGCCGCGGGCATCATGAACCTCGTCGTCCTGACCGCCGCCCTCTCCAGCCTGAACTCCGGCCTCTACTCCACGGGCCGCATCCTGCGCTCGATGGCCATGTCCGGCTCCGCCCCCAAGTTCACCGGCGTCATGAACAAGGGCAAGGTCCCCTACGGCGGCGTGCTCTTCACCGCCGCCTTCGGCATCGCCGGCGTCGGCCTCAACTACTTCATGCCGTCCGACGCCTTCGAGATCGTCCTGAACTTCGCCTCGCTCGGCATCCTGGGCACCTGGGCCATGGTCATGCTCTGCTCGCTCCACTTCTGGCGCCGCGCCCGCCAGGGCCTCCTGGAGCGCCCCTCCTACCGGCTGCCCTGGGCCCCGTACACCCAGCTCGTGACCCTGCTCTTCCTCGCCACGGTCCTGGTCCTGATGTGGTCGGACGGCGGCGTGGGCCGCACCACGGTCCTGTGCGTCCCGCTCATCGGCGCGGCCCTGGTGGGCGGCTGGTTCCTGGTCCGCCGCCGCGTAGCCGAAATCGCCGCAACCCGCTCCTGAACCGCGCCCGGGTACGGGAACCCCGCCACGGGGCCCCGTACCCGGGCGTCCCCCCCCGGCGGAGCACGACGAAAAGGACCCCGCCGAAGCGGGGTCCTTCTTTTGTGTCCGAGGGGGGACTTGAACCCCCACGCCCGATAAAGGGCACTAGCACCTCAAGCTAGCGCGTCTGCCATTCCGCCACCCGGACTAGGTGTCTGTCTCGCGTCCCTCGCGGGCCGTTCCGACGTGGAAAACATTACCAAACATTCCGGGGTCCTCGATCACACCCCCCGGCGGCCGGGATCGCCCTTGGGGAGAACGGTCCGGCGGGGCGAGGATGGGAGGCAGTCCGGTACCGATCAGTGGGAGGAACAGCGTGAGCGAGTCGAGCGCGGGCAGGACCGTCTCCGGCGAGGACGAGGTGGTGGACCTCTGCCGGGACCTCATCCGGATCGACACCAGCAACTACGGGGACCACTCGGGCCCGGGCGAGCGCAAGGCGGCCGAGTGGGTCGCCGAGCAGCTCGCGGAGGTCGGGCTGGAGCCGCAGATCTTCGAGTCGCACAAGGGGCGCGCCTCCACGGTGGCCCGGATCGAGGGCGAGGACCCGTCGCGGCCCGCCCTGCTGATCCACGGGCACACCGACGTGGTCCCGGCCAACGCCGCCGACTGGACCTACGACCCCTTCGCGGGCGAGATCGCCGACGGCTGCCTGTGGGGCCGCGGCGCCGTCGACATGAAGGACATGGACGCGATGACGCTGGCCGTCGTGCGCGACCGGATGCGCAGCGGGCGCAAGCCCCCGCGCGACATCGTCCTGGCCTTCCTCGCCGACGAGGAGGCCGGCGGGATCTACGGGGCCCGGCACCTCGTCGACAAGCACCCGGGGCTGTTCGAGGGCGTCACCGAGGCGATCGGCGAGGTCGGCGGTTTCTCCTTCACCGTCAACGAGAACCTGCGCCTCTACCTGGTGGAGACCGCCCAGAAGGGCATGCACTGGATGCGCCTGACGGTGGAGGGCACCGCCGGGCACGGATCCATGACCAACAACGACAACGCCATCACGGAGCTGTGCGAGGCCGTGGGCCGCCTCGGCCGCCACCAGTGGCCGGTGCGGGTGACCAAGACCGTACGGTCGTTCCTCGACGAGCTGTCCGACGCGCTCGGCACCCCGCTGGACCCCGACAACATGGACGCCACGCTCGCCAAGCTGGGCGGCATCGCCAAGATGGTCGGCGCCACGCTGCGCAACTCGGCCGCCCCGACGATGCTCGGCGCCGGCTACAAGGTCAACGTGATCCCCGGCCAGGCCACGGCCCACGTGGACGGCCGCTTCCTGCCCGGGTACGAGGACGAGTTCTTCGCCGACCTCGACCGCATCCTCGGGCCGCGGGTGAAGCGGGAGGACGTGCACGGGGACAAGGCGCTGGAGACGGACTTCGACGGCCGGCTCGTCGACGCCATGCAGGGCGCGCTGCGGGCCGAGGACCCCATCGCGCGGGCGGTGCCGTACATGCTGTCGGGCGGTACGGACGCGAAGTCCTTCGACGACCTCGGCATCCGCTGCTTCGGCTTCGCGCCGCTGCAGCTCCCGCCGGAGCTGGACTTCGCCGGGATGTTCCACGGCGTGGACGAGCGGGTGCCGGTCGACGGGCTGAAGTTCGGCGTGCGGGTGCTCGACCGATTCATCGACAACGCCTGAGATTCGCAGAGGTGTGCGCATTCCACTGAGAAGAGTGAATGCGCTCATACGCTCGTAGCCCTGGTGATCCCTCCTCGTTACAGGTGGTGCGGTCCGCGGCTGGGACCGCATTGCCTACTAGGAGGAACAATGATCAAGAAGGTTGTAGCCGCTGCGGCTGCCACTGGTGGCCTCGTTCTCGCGGGTGCGGGTCTGGCCGTCGCCGACGCGGGTGCCCAGGGTGCGGCCATCGGGTCCCCCGGTGTCCTGTCCGGCAACGTCGTCCAGGTTCCGGTTCACGTTCCCGTGAACGTCTGCGGCAACACGATCTCCGTGATCGGCCTGCTGAACCCGGCCTTCGGCAACACCTGCGTCAACGCCTGACGCGTCTGAACCACCGGGCCCCGGAACGCATTCCAGCGTTCCGGGGCCGCCGGGCTTTCCGGCCCGGTTCCACGGTCTTCGGCGGGTCGGCGGGGGAACCTGTACGGCCGGGCCGCCTGGGCCGCGCCCGAACACGTACACACCAGGGGACGAGTACAGATGCGACGACCGGCACAGGTCACCAGGAAGACCCTGATCACCATGGCGGCCGCGGGGGGTGTCCTCGCCCTCGGCGGGGGATACGCGCACGCGGACGCCGGGGCATCGGGGAAGGCGGCGAACTCGCCGGGACTGCTGTCCGGGAACCAGCTGCAGGCGCCCGTGGACGCGCCGGTGAACGCCTGCGGCAACACGGTGACGGTGGTGGGGGCCCTCAACCCGGCCTTCGGGAACCGCTGCGCCAACCTCCCGGGCAAGCCGACCCGCCCGGATCACCCGGGCCACCCCGGCCACCCCGGCCACCCGGGTCACCCCGGCGGCGGGGACGACGAGCCGTGCGACGACCACCCGGAACACCCGGGCAACCCCGGTACGCCGGGCAATCCTGGTTCCGAGAACCCGGGCAACCCGGGTACGCCCGGCACCCCCGGCTCCGAGAACCCCGGGAATCCGGGTACGCCCGGCACCCCGGGCTCGGAGAACCCGGGCACTCCGGGTACGCCGGGCAACCCCGGCACCGGCACTCCGGGTACGCCCGGCACCCCCGGTTCCGAGAATCCGGGCACCGGCACTCCCGGCACTCCCGGCACGCCGGGCAACCCCGGCACCGGCACCCCGGGTACGCCCGGCACCCCCGGCACCGGTACCCCCGGCAACCCCGGTCCCGGTTCGGTCACCCCCGTCACGCACCCCGGTCCGGGGACGGGCACGGGTACCGGTACCGGTGAGACGCCCGGGCTCGCCGCGACCGGCGCGGGCAGCGCCCTCACCGCCGGTCTCCCGCTCGCGGGCGGTCTGCTGCTGGCCGGCACCCTGCTCTACCGGCGCTCCCGCAACGCGGCGTGAAGTCCGCCGGTGACGCGGGCCCCCCCCCCGGGGCCCGCGTCACCGGCGTCACCAGGTCGCGCGGACCTGGCGGATGATCCGGCGGCGCAGTCGCACGCGGCGGCTGCCGTCCCGGTGCAGGGTCAGGCGGTCGAGTTCCCAGTTCCCGTACTCGGCATGATCGGTCAACAGGCGGGTCGCCTCCTTGCGAGGGACGCCGCGGGGTACGTACACGTCGACGAATTCGTATTCCGGCATCGCATCTATTGTGCGGGCAGAGCCCTGCTACGGATAGCGTCTACTCCATGTCTGATGCCGCTCTGCCCACTGTTGCCGAGGTACGCGCCGCCGCCGAGGCGGTCAAGGCCGCACTCGACCGTCACCTCGCCGCGGTCGAGCGCAGGACCGGGGACGAGGACCCGGACGTCTACGCCGCGTTCAACGAACTCGCCGCCGCCGCCGAGGAGTACGACGAACTCCTCTACGACCGCTACGACGAGGTCACCCCCTTCGAGATCCCCACGCCCGAGGACGGCGTGCCGTACGCCGGCCCCGCCGACCCGGCCGCCTTCAGCGTGCTCATCCGCCGGGACTACGCCGTGGTCGAGCCGCAGAGGCTGATCGCGCAGGCCGAGCGTGTCGCGGCGCACGACCGCGATGCCGAGCTCGTGAACGACGGCGGTACCGCGGGGGCGCTGGGCGTGCTCTTCGGGGAGTACGAGCCCGACGAGATCGCCTCCCGCTACAAGGAGTTCGGTCTGGAGGAGGGCGACTCCACCCTCTGGGTCGCGGCCTCGGAGGAGGTGGCCGAACCGGGGGAGTGGCTCAACTCGCCCTTCGAGCACACCGGTCCGGAGGACGTCCTGCACCGGTTCGACGTCAGCTCCGTCTTCGACGAGGAGAGCGACGAGTTCGACGACGAGGACGGGCCCGAGGACGACCGTGAGGACGAAGCGGCCGAGCCGGGGCTGACCCCGGCCTGACCCGGCCGCCGTGGCCCCCGCCCCGCGGGGCGGGGGCCACGGCGTACCGGTCGCCGCACGGCTACGCGGCTACTGCGGCTGCTCCCGCGCCGACACCGCCAGCGCGGTCAGCAGGCCCGTCAGCCGGGTCGTACGCGGTTTCGGCAGGACCTCCGCCACCGCCCGCGGCAGCGCCTGGTCGACGCCGTGCACCACCGACAGGTGCCGCTCGGCCCGCCCGAACGCCGTGTACACCCAGTCCCGCGACAGGGCCTCCGCCGCGTCGCCGGGCAGCACGACGACCGCCGCCGGCCAGCGCGTCCCGACGGCCTGGTGCGCCGTCACCGCCCAGCCGTGCCGCACCTGCGCCTCCACCAGCTCCTTCGGTACGACCACCCGCACGCCCGCGCGGTCCAGGTGCAGTCCCTCCGCGTCGGCCGACACCACCCGCGCCGGCAGGGCCCGCCCGGGCGTGGGCACGTGCACGACGCGGTCGCCGGGGTCGAAGCCGCCGAACCGGCCGGGGCCGGGGTTCAGCCGCTCCTTCAGCGCCGCGTTCAGCGCCCGGGTCCCCGCCGCGCCGCCGTGGCCCGGGGTGATCACCTGCACGCCGTCCCCCGGGATGCCGAACGCCCGCGGCACGGACTCGGCCACCAGCTGCACCGTGCGGTGCACGGCCTCGCCGGCGTCCCGCACCGGGACGATGACGACCTCCTTGCCGGGGGCCTCGACCTGGTAGAGCTCCCCGATCCCGATGCCCGAGACCAGCTCGCCGACCGGGCCCGGGTCGGGGGTGCGGGAGACCAGCACGGGGCAGGTACGGGCCGCCAGCACATCGGCGAAGACCCGCCCGGCCCCGGCGGACCCGAGGACGCAGGGGTCGCCGGACAGCACCAGCCGGGCCCCGTCCGGGACGGACTCCACCAGCGCGGCCGCCGTCTCGACGTCCAGCTGCGGCGCGTCCAGCACCACGAGCAGATCCAGCGCGAACTGCCCGTCGGCATCCCGCCCGGGCCCCTCCGCGCCCGCCAGCAGCCCGGCCACGGTCACCGAGTCCGGGCCGCCGGGTGCGTGCGCGGCCAGGCAGGCGCGCAGCCCCAGTTCCCGGGCGGCCGCCAGCAGCGCGAGCGGTTCCGCGCGGGCCGCCCAGCCGCCCGTGTGGGCGACCACGCCGTTCGCCGCGACCGCGCGGATCAGCTCGGCGCCCGGTCCGGTGGCGGCGCCCTCCCAGTCCGCCGGGCCGTCGAGGGCGCTGGCGATGCGGGCCAGGCCGTCGGCCAGGCTCTCCTCGGCCATCGCGGCACCCTCCAGGCCCACGAGGACGCGTACCGGCTGTTCCGCGTCCTCCTCCACCGGCGGCGGGCCCAGCGGTTCGTGGAACACCAGGACCGAGCCGTCGGCGACCGACGCGGCGAGGGCCCCGGCGGGCTCCGGGACGCCGTACTGGGCCAAGGCCTTCTCCAGGACCGGGGCCTCCAGCGCGGTGTGCCCCTTGAGCCCCGCCTGCACCAGCAGCCAGCCCAGCAGCGCCGCGGTGCGGCGCTCGTCCCCGGGACCGGCTTCGGGGCCCAGCAGGGCCCGGGCGAAGCCGTCCGCCTGGCTCGGGCGCACCGCGGGCACGGCCAGGAGCCGCCAGGGGTCCTCGGTCAGCTCCTGCGCCGCGTCGTCGCCCAAGGCCGCCGCGACCGGGGCCGCGAGGTCCTCCGGGGCACTGCCGCGGACCAGGACCGCCCGTACGGCGTCCACGGCCCGGGCGGACGCCTGCGGGGCCGCCGCGGGGGCGGCCGCGGGCACCGGCGTGCGCGGCGCCGGGGGAGCGGGGGCCGCCTTCCGCGGCGCCGCGGGGGCCTCGTCGAAGTACACGGCGGGCGCCTCGGCCCCGCTCTCCACGGCCCGTACGGCCGCCAGCAGGTCGGCGGCCCGGCCGCTGAGCTTCGCCCCGGCGTCGACGGGGGCCTCCCGTTCGGCCTTGCGGCGCGCGATGCGCTCCCGCTCGACCTTCTGCGCGGCCAGCTCGGCCTGCGCCTCGCTCAGCCCGGGAGCGGCGGCCGCGTCCGGCGCGGGTTCCGTGCCCGCCGCGTCCGCCGCGGGCTCCGCAGGGGCCTCGACGTCGGCGTCGGTGTCCGCGTCGCCGTCGGCGGAACCCTCGGCGTCGGTGTCCGCGGCGGCGGAACCCCCGCCGTCCGCGGCCTCCTCCGGTTCCGCGGCCGCCTCCCCGGAGGCTCCGCCGGGGTCCGGCGGGGCGGGCTCGGATGCCGTGGGACCCTCCGGGCCGACGGTGCCGTCGGCGGGCTCCTCGGGGGTTTCCGTGGCGGGGTCCGTGCTCACAGCGTGCTCCAGTCCTGGTCGGGATAGCGGTGCACGGGCGCCGAAACGTCGTCCAGCGCCCGGCAGATCTCCACCGGAAGACTAAGGGCCTCCACCGACAGCGCCGCCGCGAGCTGCTCCGCGGTCCGCGCGCCGACGATCGGCGCGACCACCCCGGGCCGGTCCCGGAGCCAGGCCAGCGCGACCTGGAGCGGTGTCACTCCGAGCCCCTGGGCGGCGGTGACGACCGCGTCCACGATCCGGCCCGCCGCGTCGTCCAGGTACGGCTCCACCAGCGCGGCCAGGGCCTCCGACGCGCCCCGGGAGTCCGCGGGGGTGCCGGCGCGGTACTTGGCCGTCAGGACGCCGCGCCCCAGCGGGGAGGAGGGCAGCAGGCCGATGCCGAGGTCGAGCGCGGCCGGCAGCACCTCCCGCTCCACGCCGCGCTGGAGCAGGGAGTACTCCATCTGGGCGGAGGCGAGCCGGGTCCGGGTGCCCGGGGCCGCGAGCTGCCAGGTCGCCGCCTTCGCGAGCTGCCAGCCGCAGAATCCCGCCACGCCCGCGTACCGGGCCCGGCCGCTGCTCACGGCCAGGTCCAGGGCCTGCAGGGTCTCCTCCAGCGGGGTCGCCGGGTCGAAGGCGTGGATCTGCCAGAGGTCCACGTAGTCGGTGCCGAGCCGGTCCAGGGAGGCGTCGAGGGCGGCCAGCAGGTGCCCGCGCGAGCCGTCGAACCGCCGGTCCGGATGCGGCACGCTGCCGGCCTTCGTGGCGATCACCAGGTCCCGGCGGGGGACGAGCCCCCCGACGAGCTGTCCGAGGAGGTACTCCGCCTCCCCGTCCCCGTACACGTCGGCGGTGTCGACGAGGGTGCCGCCCGCGTCCCAGAAGGTCTTCACCTGCTCGGCGGCGGCTTCCCCGCCGGTGTCGCGGCCCCAGGTCAGGGTGCCGAGGCCGATCCGGGAGACGCGCAGTCCGGTGCGGCCGAGATGCCTCTGCTCCATGAGCGCTGAGACTACTGGGGCACTGCCGCCGCGGAGCCGGGCGCGCTACAGTCCCCGCAGACCCACGTTACTCATGGGTACACCGGTACTGCGTAAGGGGACGACATGCGGCTCGGCATCAATCTCGGCTACTGGGGTGCGGGCATGGACGCCGACAACCTCGCCGTCGCCCAGGAGGCCGACCGGCTCGGCTACGACGTCTGCTGGGCCGCGGAGGCCTACGGCTCCGACGCCCCCACCGTGCTCGCCTGGGTCGCCGCCCAGACCGAGCGCATCGACGTCGGCTCGGCGATCCTCCAGATCCCGGCCCGCCAGCCGGCGATGACCGCCATGACGGCGGCCACCCTCGACTCCCTCACCGGGGGCCGCTTCCGCCTCGGCCTCGGCGTCTCCGGGCCGCAGGTCTCCGAGGGGTGGTACGGCGTCAAGTTCGACAAGCCCCTCGCCCGGACCCGGGAGTACGTGGAGATCGTCCGCAAGGCGATGACCCGCGAGCGCCTCTCCTACGAGGGCGAGCACTGGACCCTGCCGCTGCCCGGCGGCCCCGGCAAGCCGCTCAAGCTGACCGTGCACCCCGAGCGCGAGCACATCCCGCTCTACATCGCCGCCATCGGGCCGAAGAACCTGGAGCAGACCGGCGAGATCGCCGACGGCGCGCTGCTGATCTTCCCGGCCGCCGAGCACCTGGAGTCCACCGCGCTCACCCACATCCGGGCGGGCCGCGAGAAGGCCGGGCTCACCATGGACGGATTCGACGTCTGCCCGACCGTGCCGCTGGCCCTCGGCGACGACGTGCACGCCCTCGCCGACGTGTTCCGCCCGTACACCGCCCTGTACGTCGGCGGCATGGGCAGCCGGAAGCAGAACTTCTACAACCAGCTGGCCCAGCGCATGGGCTACGAGAAGGAAGCCGCGGAGATCCAGGACAAGTACCTGGCCGGCGACAAGACGGGCGCGGCCGCGGCCGTCCCGCACTCGCTGATCGACTCGACCGCCCTGCTCGGTCCGGTGGAGCGGATCGCGGACGGGATGCGGGCCTACGCGGAGGCCGGGGTCACCACCCTCACGCTCGCGCCGGCCGGCTTCACCCGCGAGGAGCGCCTGGCCGCCCTGCGCGCCGGTACCGAGGCCATGGAGCTCGCCGGACTGGCGTAGGGCCCGGGACGCGGCCCCGGGCGGGCGGGGGCGGCGTCCGGGAGGAGAGGTCTGCGGCCGTGGTGGGGGCTCGGGGGGTCTTCCCCGCCACGGCCGACACCGCCAACAACGCGCCGGGAGCCCGCGGGGTTACGCGTCGGGACCCGACGTCCCGGTTCGTTCATTCGGACGAGTAGTGCGACCTATCGGTTGCCCGCCCCGGGCAGCGGCGTTTGACTCGGTGCATGCTCTCTGCCCGCAGCCTGTTCCAGGAGATCGTCGACCACGACGACGCCTTCCAGCTGTTCTGCTCCATCGCCGCCAGCGGGGAGTCCCAGGGAGGCTGGGAGAACGCCCGCATCGCCGCGCTGGTGCCCGACGGCATGCGCGACCTCGTGCCCAAGATCACCCGGCACGGCGCCGACGAGGACAAGCACGGGCGGATCTTCAACGCCCTGCTCCGCAAGCGCGGACTTGCGCCGGTGCCCGTCCCGCCCGAGACCGACTACACGATGCTGCTGGAGCGGCGCGGCATCGGCCTGGCCCACGACAAGCTCCGCCGCGAGGAGCCGCTGACCGAGGAGGACGTCCTCGTCTACCTCGCGCACAGCCGCGTCACCGAGCAGCGCGCCGCCGACCAGATGGTCATGCTCGTGCGGTACTTCGGCGACGACCCCGAGGTCGGCCGGGCCATCCGCATGATCAGCGCCGACGAGGACAACCACCTCGCCTACTGCCACGAGGAACTGCTGCGCCTGGCCCGCGCGGGCCACGGCCGGACCATCCACCGGGTGCTCCGCGAGAGCGCGCTCGCCGAGATCGGCGTCTACCGGGACGTGAGCCTGGCGGTCATGGACCACATGGGACGGCTGCTGGGCTGGTCCGCGCCCAAGGGGGCCGCCCTCGCCGCCGGGATCCGCGGGGTGCACGCGTACGAGCGGTTCAGCGGCTGGCACCGCATGGTGCGGCTGCGCATGCCCGAGCGGCGCGACGCCCTGGGCGGCGCCCCGACCCCGGCGCCCGAGTTCGCGTAACGGCGCCCCGCGCCCGCCGCGCCCGTACCGCGGGACCGGCGGGTTACGGAGCGGCGGGCTACAGCCAGCCGCGGCGCTTGAACGTCCGGTGCAGGCCCAGGCACAGGACCGCCATCAGCACGAGCACCGCCGGATAGCCCCAGGTGTGCCGGAGCTCCGGCATGTGGTCGAAGTTCATCCCGTAGATCCCGGCCACCATCGTCGGAACCGCCGCCATCGCCGCCCAGGCCGAGATCTTGCGCATGTCGTCGTTCTGCCGGACGCCCATCTGGGCCAGGTGCGCCGCGAGCGCGTCCGACAGCAGCCGGTCCAGCCCCTCGATGTACTCGTTCGCCTTGGTCAGGTGGTCGGCCACGTCCCGGAAGAACGGCTGCGCGTGCTCGTGGACGAACGGCACGCCCCCGAAGGCGAGCCGGTCCATCGGCTGGAGCAGCGGGCTCGTCGCCCGGCGGAACTCCAGCACCTGCCGCTTGAACCCGTAGATCCGGGCGGCGGTGTTCTTGGTGTCCGAGGCGTTCGGGGCGAAGACCTCCGCCTCCAGCTCCTCCAGGTCCGCCTGGAGCTCGGCCGCCACCTCGATGTAGTGGTCCACCACGGCGTCGGACACCGCGTACAGCACCGCCGTCGGGCCGTGCCGCAGTACCTGCGGCTCCTGCTCCAGCCGGTGCCGCACGGCGGCCAGCGGGGCGCCCTCGCCGTGCCGGACGGTGACGACGAAGCAGTCGCCGATGAACACCATCAGCTCGTCCGCGGTGACGGTGTCGGAGGCCTCGTCGTACTGCACCGGCTTGAGGACCACGAACAGCGAGTCGTCGTAGACCTCCAGCTTCGGCCGCTGGTGGGCGGTCAGCGCGTCCTCCACCGCGAGCGGGTGCAGCCCGAACTCCTTGCGGACGTGGTCGAACTCCTTCTCCGACGGCTCGTGCATCCCGACCCAGAGGAAGGAGTCGCCGCTCGCCCGCGCCTCGTCGAGGGCGTCGGAGAAGTCCTGGGGAGCCTCGGACCGACGGCCGTTCCGGTACATCGCGCAGTCCACAATCACCCGGGCATTGTTCCCTGCCGGCGGCCCGCCCGCACACCGGCGGCACCGCTTACCCTTGCGCCATGGCCACGCTGATCCTCGTACGACACGGGCGGTCCACCGCCAACACCGCCGGACTGCTCGCCGGATGGACCCCGGGAGTGGCGCTCGACGAGCGCGGCGCCGAGCAGGCCGCCGCGCTGCCCGGGCGGCTGGAGGGGGTGCCGCTCGCCGCCGTCGTCACCAGCCCGCTGCAACGCTGCCGGGAGACGCTCGCCCCGCTGCTGGCCGCCCGGCCGGGGCTGGAGCCGCACACCGACGAGCGGATCGGCGAGTGCCACTACGGGGACTGGTCCGGCCGCAAGCTCTCCGAGCTGTCCGACGAACCGCTGATGAAGATCGTCCAGCAGCATCCCTCGGCCGCCTCCTTCCCCGGAGGGGAGTCCATGCGCGCCATGCAGGCCCGCGCGGTGGACGCCGTACGGGAGTGGAACGCGCGGATCGAGGAGGAGCACGGGAGCGACGCCGTCTTCCTGATGTGCTCGCACGGCGACATCATCAAGTCCCTCGTGGCCGACGCCCTGGGCATGCACCTGGACCTCTTCCAGCGCATCCACGTCGACCCCTGCTCGGTGACCGCGATCCGGTACACCCCGATCCGGCCGTACGTGTTCCGGCTCGGGGACACCGGGGACCTCGGCGCGCTCGTGCCGCGCCCGGCCTCCGACGAGGCCGAGGAGCCCGGGGCCGCGGACCGGCGCACCGCGCACGGCGACGACGCCGTCGTGGGGGGCGGTGCGGGCGCCGTGTGATCGAACGGCGCAGTAGGGTGGTCGGGCCCACACTGGGGCGCAGGACTGCCCCCGCCGCCGAGACTTGGAGACTGGACGTGCCCCGTCAGGTGTTCCTCTACGACCCCCCGGACCGCTTCGTGGCCGGCACGGTCGGCCTCCCGGGACGCCGTACGTTCTTCCTGCAGGCCTCCTCCGGCCCCCGCGTCACCAGCGTCTCCCTGGAGAAGACCCAGGTCGCGGCGCTGGCCGAGCGGATGGACGAGCTGCTGGACGAGGTCGTGCGGCGCACCGGGGGCAACGCCCCGGTCCCGGCCGTGGCCCCCGCCGAGGCCTCCGACACCGCGCCCCTGGACGTCCCCGTCGACGAGGAGTTCCGCGTCGGCACCATGGCCCTGGCCTGGGACGGCGAGGAGCAGCGGATGATCGTCGAGGCGCAGGCCCTGGTGGAGGTGGAGGCGGACTCCGACGAGGACCTCGCCGAGGCCGAGGAGCGGCTGCTCCAGGACGAGGAGAACGGCCCGCCCATGCTGCGGGTCCGCCTCAGCGGCGCCCAGGCCCGGGCCTTCGCCAAGCGGGCCCTGGACGTGGTCAACGCCGGGCGCCCGCCCTGCCCGCTGTGCAGCCTGCCGCTGGACCCGGAGGGGCACGTGTGCCCGCGCCAGAACGGCTACCGGCGCCAGGCGTGAGCACCACGGGGGAACACGAGGACCTGCTCGCCCTGGGCGAGCTGACCGTCGTCGGCCGCATCCGGGAGGCGTCCAACGCCGTCCTGCTGTGCACGGTCGCGTACGAGGGCGCCGCCGCCGACTGCGTGTACAAACCGGTCAAGGGGGAGCGGCCGCTCTGGGACTTCCCCGACGGGAACCTCGCCCGCCGCGAGGTCGCCGCCTACCTGGTCTCCGAGGCCACCGGATGGGGCCTCGTACCGGAGACCGTCCTGCGCGACGGGCCGTACGGCGAGGGCATGGTCCAGCGCTGGATCGAATCGCCCGATCCCGACCCCGACCCCGACCCCGACCCCGACCCGGACGCTGACCCGGACGCGAAGGGCGACGGTGACGGGATCGCGGACGGCGGCCCGGGCAGCGGGCTCCTTGCGCTCGTCGAGGGCGAGGAGGCGGCGGAGGGCTGGAAGCCCGTCGCCCTGGCCGAGGTCGGCGAGGGCCGCACCGCCCTGCTCGTGCACGCCGACGACCCGCGGCTGCGCCGCATGGCCGTCCTCGACGCCGTCATCAACAACGGCGACCGCAAGGGCGGCCACCTGCTGCCCACGTCCGACGGACGCCTCTACGGCATCGACCACGGCGTGACCTTCCACACCGAGGACAAGCTGCGCACCCTCCTGTGGGGGTGGGCGGGGGAGCCGCTGACGGACGAGGCCCGCGAGGTCCTCGGTTCGCTCCGCGCGCAACTGGCCGACGGGGCGCCGCTCGCCACCCGGCTGGCGGAACTGGTCACGGAGGCCGAGCTGGCCGCCGTACGGGACCGGGTGGAGCAGCTGCTGCGCACCGGCACCCACCCGAAACCGTCGGGGCAGTGGCCGGCGATCCCCTGGCCACCGGTCTGATCCGGCCAGTCTCGATACGCACAGAATCGGCCAGACCGCAAGAGAGTCGATCAAGACAACCGTGCTGGTCCGGTTCGTTTCGGGAACATCCGTCCGGTTACGCTCGTGCCATGCATGCCTGGCCCGCTTCTGAGGTCCCCGCCCTGCCTGGCAAGGGCCGCGACCTCCAGATCCACGACACCGCGACCCAGGGGACGATCACCCTCGCCCCCGGTCCCGTCGCCCGAATCTACGTCTGCGGCATCACGCCGTACGACGCGACCCACATCGGTCACGCGGCGACCTACAACGCGTTCGACCTCGTGCAGCGCGTGTGGCTCGACACCAAGAGGCAGGTCCACTACGTCCAGAACGTCACGGACGTGGACGACCCGCTCCTGGAGCGGGCCCAGCGCGACGGCCACGACTGGACCGAGCTGGCCGAGCGCGAGACCGCGCTCTTCCGCGAGGACATGACCGCCCTGCGCATGCTGCCGCCGCAGCACTACATCGGAGCCGTCGAGGCCATACCCGGCATCGTGCCGCTGGTCGAGCGGCTGCGCGACGCGGGCGCCGCCTACGACCTGGACGGCGACGTCTACTTCTCCGTGGAGTCCGACCCCCACTTCGGCGGGGTCTCGCACCTCGACGCCGAGGCGATGCGGCTGCTGTCCGCCGAGCGCGGCGGCGACCCGGAGCGGCCGGGGAAGAAGAACCCGCTCGACCCGATGCTGTGGATGGCCGCCCGCCCGGGCGAGCCCAGCTGGGACGGCGGCTCGCTGGGCCGCGGCCGTCCGGGCTGGCACATCGAGTGCGTCGCCATCGCCCTGGACCACCTGGGCATGGGCTTCGACATCCAGGGCGGCGGTTCCGACCTGGTGTTCCCGCACCACGAGATGGGCGCCTCGCACGCGCAGGTGCTGACGGGCGAGTTCCCGATGGCCAAGGCGTACGTCCACGCCGGCATGGTCGCCCTGCACGGCGAGAAGATGTCGAAGTCCCGGGGCAACCTGGTCTTCGTCTCCGCGCTGCGGCGGTCCGGCGTCGACCCGGCGGCGATCCGCCTCGCGCTCCTGTCGCACCACTACCGGGCCGACTGGGAGTGGACGGACGCGGTGCTCGCCGAGGCGGTGGCCCGCCTGGAGCGCTGGCGCGCGGCCGTGTCCCGGCCGGACGGGCTTGCCGCGGACGCCCTGGTGGAAGAGGTCCGTGCGGCCCTCTCCGCCGATCTGGACGCCCCGGCGGCGCTGGCCGCCGTAGACCGCTGGGTGGAGCTCCAGCTGGCCGCGGGCGGCGACGACGAGTCCGCCCCGGGCCTGGTCTCCCGTACCGTCGACGCCCTGCTCGGCGTGGCCCTGTAACCGTCCGGAGCCGTGTGCCCGGGGGCCCCGCCCTCGGGTGACGCGCCCTCGGGTGACGCGCCCTCGGGCGAGGCGACCCGACACGCCGGCGGGGGGGGGGGGCCCCGCCCCCGCGCCGCCGCGCGCCCCCCCGCCGGGCGGGGCGGTCGGGCCGGTGGGCGCGCCGGGGCCCGGCCCGGCCCGCCGGGGCGCGGCCCCCCCCGGGGGGGGGGCCCCCCCCCCCGCCGGGGGGGGCGGCCCCCCCCCCCGCCCCGGGCCCCCCCCCGCCGGCGTTCTGCGTCCTGCCGCACGGAGCCGCACGCGGCCCCGGCGCGCCCTCGGCTAGGGCTCCGGGGGCGGCTCCTCCTCCGGGGCTGCGGCGGGCGGCGGGGGCTCCTCCCCGGTCACCTCCGGCTTGCGCTTCGGCGCCCGGGGGAGCCCGCTGGACGGGTCCCGCAGGTACGTCGCGTCCCCCGGCTCCGCGGCCGCGGACGGGTCACGCCGCCTCAGGTAGCGCTCGAACTCCCGGGCGATGGCGTCACCGGACGCCTCGGGCAGGTCGGCGGTGTCCCGCGCCTCCTCCAGCGTCTGGACGTACTCCGCCACCTCGCTGTCCTCGGCCGCCAGTTGGTCCACGCCCAGCTGCCACGCCCGGGCGTCCTCCGGCAGTTCGCCCAGCGGGATCCGGATGTCGATCAGGTCCTCCAGCCGGTTCAGCAGGGCCAGTGTCGCCTTCGGGTTGGGCGGCTGCGACACGTAGTGCGGCACCGCCGCCCACAGCGACACCGCCGGGACCCCCGCGTGCGTGCACGCCTCCTGGAGGATGCCCACGATGCCCGTCGGGCCCTCGTACTTCGTCTCCTCCAGGTCCATCGTCCGGGCCAGGTCCGCGTCCGAGGTGACCCCGCTCACCGGCACCGGCCGCGTGTGCGGCGTGTCTCCGAGCAGCGCCCCCAGGATGACCACCATCTCCACGCCCAGTTCGTGGGCGAAGCCGAGGATCTCGTTGCAGAACGAGCGCCACCGCATGGACGGTTCGATGCCCCGTACGAGCACCAGGTCGCGCGGCTTCGCGCCGCCGATGCGGACCACCGACAGCCGTGTCGTCGGCCAGGTGATCTTCCGTACCCCGTTGTCCAGCCAGACCGTCGGCCGGTTGACCTGGAAGTCGTAGTAGTCCTCGGCGTCGAGCGCCGCGAACACCTCGCCCTTCCACTCCCGGTCCAGGTGTGCGACCGCGCCGGAGGCGGCGTCACCCGCGTCGTTCCAGCCCTCGAACGCGGCCACCATGACCGGGTCGATCAGCTCGGGCACGCCCTCAAGCTCGATCACCCAGGTCTCCTTCCGAAGTTCCCTTGCGTACGTGGGTCAGCCTAAGCCTTGAAGGGACATCGGCCACAGCCCACGACGGAGGGGCGGTTCCCCTCGGAACCGCCCCTCTTCCCCACCTGGACGAGAGCTATGCCTTGTGGCCCAGCATCGCCTCGACCCGGGCGCGCACGGAGGCGTCGTCCAGACCGCGGACCGTCACCGTCGTGCGCCGACGCAGCACGTCGTCGACCGTCTCCGCCCACTCGTTGTCGCGGGCGTAGGCGACCTGGGCCCAGATCTCCGGGCCGTCCGGGTGGATGCGCTCGGCCAGCGCCGGGTCCTCGTTGGCGATGCGCGCGATGTCGAACGCCAGCGAGCCGTAGTGGGAGGCCAGGTGGCGCGCGGTCAGCGGGTCCATCCGGGAGCCGGGCTCGCGGTCCACCAGCAGCCGGTGCGCGACCGCGTTGGGGTTGGCGACACCGGGCAGCGGGATCCGGCGCACCAGCGACTTCGCCGGCTCCATGTCCTCGGTCAGCGGGCTGCCCGGGAGCTTCGCCAGCTTGTCCATGACCACGCGGCCGATGTGGCGGTACGTGGTCCACTTGCCGCCGGCCACGGACAGCATGCCGCCGGCGCCCTCGGAGACGACCGTCTCGCGCTTGGCCTTCTCGACGCCGCCGGGGCCGCCGGGCAGCACCCGCAGGCCGGCGAAGGCGTACGTCATCAGCGAGCGGTCCAGGTCCGCGTCCTTCACGGAGAAGGCCGCCTCGTCCAGGATCTGCTGGATGTCGGACTCGGTGGCGCGCACGTCCGCCGGGTCGCCCTCGTAGACCTCGTCGGTGGTGCCGAGCAGCAGCTGGTCCTCCCAGGGGAGGGCGAACGTGATGCGGTACTTGTCGATCGGGGTGGCCATGGCGGCCTTCCACGGCGACTTGCGCTTCATGACGATGTGCGCGCCCTTGGAGAGGCGGATCGACGGCATCGAGTGCTTGTCTTCCATGCGCCGCAGGTGGTCCACCCACGGGCCGGTGGCGTTGAGCACGACCCGCGCGTCGACCCCGAACTCGGTGCCGTCCAGACGGTCCTTGAGCTCGGCGCCGGAGACCCGGCCGCGCGTGGTGCGCAGTCCGGTGACCTCGGCGTGGTTGAGGACGACGGCGCCCGACTCGACGGCCGCGCGGACCGTCATGACGGCGACCCGGGAGTCGTTCATCTGGTGGTCGTAGTAGACCGCGACGGCCTTGAGGTTGTCCGTCTTCAGGCCCGGGTTGTCGGCGACGGCGCGGGCGGGCGAGATGACCTTGCCGATGCCGTCGCCGAAGGCCGAGAGCGCGGAGTAGGCGAAGACGCCCGCACCCAGCTTGGCCGCGCCCACCGGACCGCCCTTGTACACGGGGAGGTAGAAGGTGAGCGGGTTGACCAGGTGCGGGGCCACGTCCTTCGCGAGGACCCGGCGCTCGTGGTGGTTCTCGGCCACCAGCTTGACCGCGCCGGTCTGGAGGTAGCGCAGGCCTCCGTGGACGAGCTTGGAGGAGGCGGAGGACGTGGCGCCGGCGAAGTCGCCGGCGTCCACCATGGCGACCCGCAGACCCGACTGCGCGGCGTGCCAGGCCACCGAGGTGCCCAGGATCCCACCGCCGATGACCAGCAGGTCGTACGTGGCCTTGGCCAACTGCTCACGGGTCTCGGCGCGGCTCGCGTTCGAGCCGGCGGTCGGGTGCGTGCCCAGGGTGGGAACGCTCTGCAGGGTGCTCATATCCGTTGACTCCTACTTACTCGTCGATTGCGCCGGCCGGACGGTCAGCTGGCGTCTTCGTCGTCGACCCAGCCCATGGACCGCTCGACGGCCTTGAGCCAGCTCTTGTACTCGCGGTCCCGCTGCTCGGCGGACATGCGCGGGGTCCACTCGGCCGCGCGGCGCCAGTTGGCGCGCAGGGCGTCGGTGTCGGGCCAGAAGCCGACGGCCAGGCCGGCGGCGTAGGCGGCGCCGAGGCAGGTGGTCTCGGCGACCATCGGGCGCACCACGGGGGCGTCCAGGAAGTCCGAGAGCGTCTGCATCAGCAGGTTGTTGGAGGTCATGCCGCCGTCGACCTTGAGGGCGGCGAGCTCGACGCCCGAGTCCTTGGTCATGGCGTCGGTGATCTCGCGGGTCTGCCAGGCGGTGGCCTCCAGGACGGCACGGGCGATGTGCGCCTTGGTGACGTACCGGGTGAGGCCGGTGATCACGCCGCGGGCGTCGGAGCGCCAGTACGGGGCGAACAGGCCGGAGAAGGCCGGCACGAAGTACGCGCCGCCGTTGTCCTCGACGGAGGAGGCCAGGGTCTCGATCTCGGCCGCGGACTTGATCAGGCCCATCTGGTCGCGCATCCACTGGACGAGCGAGCCGGTGACGGCGATGGAGCCCTCCAGCGCGTAGACCGGCTTCTCGTCGCCGATCTGGTAGCCGACCGTGGTCAGCAGGCCGCTGTAGGAGTTGATGATCTTGTCGCCGGTGTTCATCAGCATGAACGTGCCGGTGCCGTACGTGGACTTCGCCTCGCCCTCGGCGAAACAGGTCTGGCCGAACAGGGCGGCCTGCTGGTCACCGAGCGCCGAGGCGACGGGGACGCCCGCGAGGACGCCCTCCTTGACCTCGCCGTAGACCTCGGCGGAGGACCGGATCTCCGGGAGGACGTTGAGCGGGACGCCCATGGACTCGGCGATGCGCTCGTCCCAGGTCAGGTTGTGCAGGTTCATCAGCATGGTGCGCGAGGCGTTGGTGACGTCGGTGACGTGCACGCCGCCCTGGGCGCCGCCGGTCAGGTTCCAGATGACCCACGAGTCCATGGTGCCGAAGAGGATGTCGCCCGCCTCGGCGCGCTCGCGCAGGCCCTCGACGTTGTCGAGCAGCCAGCGGGCCTTCGGGCCGGCGAAGTAGCTCGCCAGCGGCAGGCCGGTCTCGCGGCGGAAGCGGTCCTGGCCGACGTTGCGGCCGAGCTCCTTGCACAGCGCGTCGGTGCGGGTGTCCTGCCAGACGAGCGCGTTGTGCACGGGCTCGCCGGTGTGGCGGTCCCACATGAGCGTGGTCTCGCGCTGGTTGGTGATGCCCACGGCCTTGACGTCGGCGGCGGTGAAGCCGGGGACGTCCTGTGCGGCCTTGGCGATGGCCCCGGCGACGACCTCCTGGACGTTGGTCCAGATCTCGGTGGCGTCGTGCTCGACCCAGCCCGGCTTCGGGAAGATCTGCTCGTGCTCCTTCTGGTCGACGGCGACGATGCGGCCGTCGCGGTCGAACACGATGCAGCGGGAGGAGGTGGTGCCCTGGTCGATCGCGGCGATGAAGGGGCCGGTGCTGCTGGTCATGTGGCTGCTCCTGGCAGGTCGTGAGTAGGCGGAATCAGGGTGCGGTGCGGATCTTGCGATCGCTGCCGATGCTGATCAGGCGAACGCGATGTTGTACAGACCACCGGCTATGACGGCACCGACGAGCGGGCCGACCACCGGGATCCAGGAGTATCCCCAGTCGGAGCCGCCCTTGTGGGGAAGCGGCAGCAGGGAGTGGACGATGCGCGGGCCGAGGTCGCGGACCGGGTTGATCGCGTAGCCGGTCGGACCGCCGAGCGAGAGGCCGATGCCGACGACCACGAAGGAGGTGATCAGGACGCCGATGACGCCGAGGCCCTTGCCGTCGTCCTGGAGGCCCTGGGTCAGGATGGCCAGGATCAGGACGGCGGTACCGATGATCTCGGTGGCGAGGTTCTGGACGGTGTTGCGGATCTCGGGGCCCGTGGAGAAGACGCCGAGCACCGGACCGGCCTGGTCGTGCGGGTGCGGGTCCTCGGGGCCGAGCTTCGCGTCGCGGATGTGCTCCGGGTCCGACAGGTGGGCGCGGAACTGGCCGTAGTACGTGATCCACATCAGGACCGCGCCGATCATCGCGCCGAGGAGCTGGCCGGCGAGGTAGACCGGAACGTCGCCCCAGACGCCGTCCTTGACGGCGATGCCGACGGTGACCGCCGGGTTGAGGTGCGCGCCGGAGAGCGGTGCGGACACGTATGCGCCGATCAGGACGGCGAAACCCCAGCCGAACGTGATGGCGAGCCAGCCCGCGTTGCGGGCCTTGGAGCTCTTGAGGGTGACGGCGGCGCAGACGCCGCCACCGAGCAGAGTGAGCAGGGCGGTACCGATGGTCTCGCCGATGAAGATGTCGGAGCTGGACACCCGCGACTCCTTTGTCATACGTCCAGGGGTGGGCGGACACCGGGTCCCACCGGTGGTTCCGCGCACTCGGTGAGTGCTGCACCGGCCCTTGGCCTTGCCCCACCCTAACGCGTATTGCCGTTAGGTGTTCGACAATGCCGACCGGTGAACGGCAGTTTTCCGCCCGGATGAAGATTGCGTCAAGGGTCGGCCAGGCCAAAGTGTCGGATCGTTACCGCTCGGTGGGATCAACCAAATCCGGCCATCGGATGGTCGGGATATGGCGAAAAGAGGGCATGGCGGAGCCAGGGTGTGGCCGAGAGCGACCCCGGAGGGGCTGGAGGGGCCCTAGAACCGGCCTGCGCCGAGATCGCGTGAAACCGCGCGCGCACAGTCCCGTACGGACGCGATGAGGGCCGCACGGGGCTCCCCGCCGTCCCCGCAGACCCGCTCCACGGCCCCCGCCACCGCCACCGCGCCCACCGGCATGCGGCGCCGGTTGTGGATGGGGGCCGCGACGGAGGCGATGCCGTCCCAGGTCTCCTCGACGTCCGCGGCCCACCCGCGGGCCCGGGTCAGGTCGAGGATCTCCTCGAAGCCCGCGCCGTCCGTGACGGTCCGGGGGGTGAACGCCTCGCGCTCCACCTCCACGGCCTGGGTGTGCGCGACCGGGTCGTACGCCGACAGCACCTTGCCCAGCGCGGTCGAGTGCAGCGGCTGCATGGCCCCGACCTCCAGCACCTGACGGCTGTCGTCGGGCCGGAACACGTGGTGCATGATCAGCACCCCGCTCTTGTGCAGCACGCCCACGTACACGCTCTCGCCGCTCGCGCGGGCCAGGTCGTCGGTCCAGACCAGGGCGCGGGCGCGCAGCTCGTGCACGTCGAGGTAGCTGTTGCCCAGGCGCAGCAGCTCCGCGCCCAGCTGGTAACGGCCGGAGGCCTCGTCCTGCTCCACGAAGCCCTCGGCCTGCAGGGTGCGCAGGATGCCGTGCGCCGTCCCCTTGGCGAGGCCGAGGGACGAGGCCACGTCCGAGAGTCCCAGCCGGCGCTCGCCGCCGGCCAGCAGCCGCAGCATCGCAGCGGCTCGTTCGAGCGACTGGATGTTCCGTGCCATCGCGCTGCCTCCTGCTGACGTTCCTGGTCGGTGCTGACTGTGGTGATGTGGTTCGACAATGCTGAACAGTATCGGTCGATGCCGACCTCGCGCAGGGGCGGCCGGTACATCGCGGCGCCGCACACCCGTGCGCGCGCCGTCCGCCCCCGCCACAGAATGCAGTCCGCCACGTGGGACAACCTCACCGGGGCCGGGAGGGCACGGTTACCCTGACCGCGTGCACCCTGGACGCAGAGGGGGTGCAAAGCCGACAGCCGTCGCATCCCAGGGAGCTCAGCCATGGCCTCGTTGCCGAACCCGCCCGCCGACACCCAGACCCGGGCCGACGCCCTTCGTGAGGCGCTCGCGACCCGTGTGGTCGTGGCCGACGGGGCGATGGGGACGATGCTGCAGGAGCAGGATCCCTCGCTGGAGGACTTCCAGCAGCTGGAGGGCTGCAACGAGGTGCTGAACGCGACGCGGCCGGACATCGTGCGCACGGTCCACGAGGCGTACTTCTCGGTGGGCGTGGACTGTGTGGAGACGAACACGTTCGGTGCGAACTTCGCGGCGCTGGCGGAGTACGACATTCCGGAGCGGAACTTCGAGCTGTCGCAGTCGGGTGCGCGGATCGCGCGGGAGGTCGCGGACGAGTTCACGGCCTCGACGGGGCAGCAGCGGTGGGTGCTGGGCTCGATGGGTCCGGGCACGAAGCTGCCGACGCTGGGCCACATCGGTTACGCGCAGATCCGCGATGCCTACCAGACCAACGCGGAGGGCCTGATCTCCGGCGGCGCGGACGCGCTGCTGGTGGAGACGACCCAGGACCTGCTGCAGACGAAGTCCTCGATCGTCGGCGCGCACCGGGCGATGGCGGCGCTGGGCGTGTCGGTGCCGCTGATCTGCTCGGTGACGGTGGAGACGACCGGCACGATGCTGCTGGGCTCGGAGATCGGCGCGGCGCTGACGGCGCTGGAGCCGCTGGGCATCGACATGATCGGCCTGAACTGCGCCACCGGCCCCGCCGAGATGAGCGAGCACCTGCGCTACCTGGCGCGCAACGCCCGCATCCCGATCTCCTGCATGCCCAACGCGGGCCTGCCGGTCCTGACCAAGGACGGCGCGCACTACCCGCTGTCGGCCTCCGAGCTGGCGGACGCGCAGGAGACGTTCGTGCGCGAGTACGGGCTGTCGCTGGTCGGCGGCTGCTGTGGCACCACGCCGGAACACCTGCGCCAGGTCGTCGAACGCGTCCGGGGCACGGAGATCACCGGGCGCAGCCCCCAGCCGGAGCCCGGCGCGGCGTCGCTCTACCAGACGGTGCCGTTCCGGCAGGACACGGCGTACATGGCGATCGGCGAGCGCACCAACGCCAACGGGTCGAAGAAGTTCCGCGACGCGATGCTGGAGGCCCGCTGGGACGACTGCGTGGAGATGGCCCGCGACCAGATCCGCGAAGGCGCCCACATGCTCGACCTCTGCGTCGACTACGTCGGCCGCGACGGCGTCGCCGACATGCAGGAGCTGGCCGGTCGGTTCGCCACGGCCTCGACCCTGCCGATCGTCCTGGACTCCACCGAGGTCCCCGTCCTCCAGGCCGGCCTGGAGAAGCTCGGCGGCCGCGCGGTGATCAACTCGGTGAACTACGAGGACGGCGACGGCCCGGAGTCCCGCTTCGCGAAGGTCACCCAGCTGGCGCAGGAGCACGGCGCCGCACTGATCGCGCTGACCATCGACGAGGAGGGCCAGGCCCGCACCGTCGAGCACAAAGTGGCGATCGCCCAGCGCCTCATCGGCGATCTGACGGGGAACTGGGGCATCCGCGAGTCGGACATCCTCATCGACACCCTGACCTTCACGATCTGCACCGGCCAGGAGGAGTCCCGCAAGGACGGCATCGCGACGATCGAGGCGATCCGGGAGCTGAAGCGTCGCCACCCGGACGTGCAGACGACGCTGGGTCTGTCGAACATCTCCTTCGGCCTGAACCCGGCCGCCCGCGTCCTGCTGAACTCGGTGTTCCTCGACGAGTGTGTCAAGGCCGGCCTGGACTCGGCGATCGTGCACGCCTCGAAGATCCTGCCGATCGCCCGGTTCGACGAGGAGCAGGTCACCACCGCCCTCGACCTGATCTACGACCGGCGGGCCGAGGGCTACGACCCGCTGCAGAAGCTGATGGCGCTCTTCGAGGGCGTCAACACCAAGTCCCTCAAGGCCGGCCGCGCCGAGGAACTCCTCGCCCTGCCCCTCGACGAGCGCCTCCAGCGCCGCATCATCGACGGCGAGAAGAACGGCCTGGACGCCGACCTCGCCGAGGCGCTGGAGACCCGCCCCGCGCTGGACATCGTCAACGACACCCTGCTGGAGGGCATGAAGGTCGTCGGCGAGCTCTTCGGCTCCGGCCAGATGCAGCTGCCGTTCGTCCTGCAGTCCGCCGAGGTGATGAAGACGGCGGTGGCCTACCTGGAACCGCACATGGAGAAGACCGACGCCGACGGCAAGGGCACCATCGTCCTGGCCACCGTCCGCGGCGACGTCCACGACATCGGCAAGAACCTCGTCGACATCATCCTGACCAACAACGGCTACAACGTCGTGAACATCGGCATCAAGCAGCCGGTCTCCGCGATCCTGGAAGCCGCGGCGGAGCACCGCGCCGACGTGATCGGCATGTCCGGCCTCCTCGTGAAGTCGACCGTGATCATGAAGGAGAACCTCCAGGAGCTCAACCAGCGCAAGCTGGCCGCGGACTACCCGGTCATCCTCGGCGGCGCCGCCCTGACCCGCGCCTACGTCGAGCAGGACCTCCACGAGATCTACGAGGGCGAAGTCCGCTACGCCCGCGACGCCTTCGAGGGCCTGCGCCTCATGGACGCCCTGATCGCCGTCAAGCGCGGCGTCCCCGGCGCGTCCCTGCCCGAGCTCAAGCAGCGCCGCGTCGCCAAGCGGGCCACCCCCGTCCTGGAGGTGGAGGAGCCGGAGGAGCCCGGCGGCCGCTCCGACGTGTCCGTCGACAACCCGATCCCCGCCCCGCCGTTCTGGGGCACCCGCGTCGTCAAGGGCATCCCGCTCAAGGACTACGCCTCCTGGCTCGACGAAGGCGCCCTCTTCAAGGGCCAGTGGGGCCTCAAGCAGGCCCGCGCCGGCGGTGCCACGTACGAGGAGCTCGTCGAGACCGAGGGCCGTCCGCGGCTGCGCGGCCTCCTGGACAAGCTGCACACCGAGAACCTCCTCGAAGCGGCCGTCGTCTACGGCTACTTCCCGTGCGTCTCCAAGGGCGAGGACCTGATCCTGCTCGACGAGCAGGGCAACGAGCGCACCCGCTTCACCTTCCCCCGCCAGCGCCGCGGCCGCCGCCTGTGCCTCG
Organism: Streptomyces sp. NPDC048461; assembly: GCF_055587105.1. NCBI lineage: Bacteria > Bacillati > Actinomycetota > Actinomycetes > Kitasatosporales > Streptomycetaceae > Streptomyces > Streptomyces sp. NPDC048461. The sequence continues at coordinate 133,577 of NZ_JBVJGW010000006.1, forward strand.
CGGACTTCTTCCGCCCCGAGGAATCCGGCGAGATCGACGTGGTGGGCCTCCAGGTCGTCACCGTCGGCTCCCGGATCGGCGAGGCCACCGCGAAGCTGTTCGAGGCCGACGCCTACCGCGAGTACCTGGAGCTGCACGGCCTGTCCGTCCAGCTCGCCGAGGCCATGGCCGAGTACTGGCACGCCCGGGTCCGCTCCGAGCTCGGGTTCGGCGGCGAGGACCCCTCCAAGGTCGAGGACATGTTCGACCTGAAGTACCGCGGCGCCCGCTTCTCGCTGGGCTACGGCGCCTGCCCCGACCTGGAGGACCGGGCGAAGATCGCCGAGCTCCTCCAGCCGGAGCGGATCGGGGTCCACCTCTCCGAGGAGTTCCAGCTCCATCCGGAGCAGTCCACCGACGCCATCGTGATCCACCACCCCGAAGCGAAGTATTTCAACGCACGCTGACGCGGGCCGACGTACACTTGTCGGTCCCATACAGGCCGGTCGCCTGTTCCCCCGGGGATGCCCCGCGGGAAGAGGTGACCGGCCTTCTCGTCCCTACTGAGAGGTGTGCGCATGACGAGTACGGTTCCCGCCCCCGTCGCCCGTACGGCCGACGGCTCGGCCCTCCAGGCGGTGCTCCTCGACATGGACGGCACGCTCGTCGACACCGAGGGCTTCTGGTGGGAGATCGAAGCCGAGATCTTCCGCGAGCTCGGACACCGGCTCGACGACGCCTGGCGGGACGTCGTCGTCGGCGGCCCCATGAGCCGCAGCGGCGCGTTCCTGATCGAGGCCACCGGCGCGGCCATCGAGCTCGCCGAGCTGAGCATCCTGCTCAACGAGCGCTTCGAGGCCCGCATCGCCGACCAGGTGCCGATCATGCCGGGCGCCGAGCGGCTGCTGGCCGAGCTGGCCCAGCACAACGTGCCCACCGCCCTCGTCTCCGCCTCCCACCGCCGGGTCATCGACCAGGTGCTGCTCACCCTCGGCCGCGACCGCTTCACGATGACCGTCGCCGGCGACGAGGTCGCGCGGACCAAGCCCCACCCGGACCCCTACCTGCACGCCGCGGCCGCTCTCGGCGCGCACCCTTCGCGCTGCGCCGTCATCGAGGACACCGCCACCGGGGTGGCCGCCGCGGAGGCCGCCGGCTGCCGGGTCGTCGCCATCCCCTCGGTCGGGATGATCGCCCCGGCCCCGGGGCGCACGGTCGTCCACTCGCTGGAGGACGTGAACCTGGCCTTCCTGCGCTCCCTGATCGTCCCGATGAACTGAACGCACACGGCACCGCACGCTCCGTACCGAATGGAACACCCGCAAGACCCAGGTCCGACGGAAGGATCTTCCGTCGAAGGCCCCGGAGGCTGAAATTCCACGCGCCCCGGGGCGGTCGCCCGGGTGACCTTGGTCACCCGCCCGACCCCCCGCAGAACTGCCCGAGGGCTCCTGCGCCTTCCCTTGTGTCCGGATTGATCAGCTCCTGACCGAATCTGCGCGGACTTCCACATGAACAGCCAGTCCGCTCCCATCACCGTGCGATTACGCCCCAAGTCCGGCCAGTTCAAGCCATCCCGCCCCAGCCCACTAGTGTCAGCGAGGGCACTGCGCCGCACCTCAGCCGTCCCGGACACACACCCCTGTGCCGGTACCGCGTGGACCGATCGTCATACCACCGGCCCGATCGTTCCGCCCTGAACGGGCGACGCCGCGAAGTGCCCTTTACGCCGCTTTGAGCAAGTGCCGGTTACAGGGAGTTCTTCCAGCATGAACCGCAAGACCATGGTGCTGACGGCCGCGGCCGGACTGCTCACGCCCACGCTCGCCGCCTGCGGCAGCGCCAGCGGCGGAGGAGCGGGATCCGGAGCGATCGTCGTCGGGACCACCGACCGGTTCGAGGCCGCCGAGTTCGCCCCCGCCCCGTTCGACCCGGCGTACGCCTACGACGCCGGCGCCTGGAACGTCCTGCGCCAGACCGTCCAGACGCTGATGCACACCCCGCGCGGCGGCGGCCAGCCCGTCCCCGAAGCCGCCTCCGACTGCCGCTTCACCGACACCGGCAACGAGAGCTACCGCTGCACCCTGCGCCCCGGCCTGAAGTTCGCCGGTGGAGACCCGCTCACCGCGAAGGACGTCAAGTTCTCCATCGAGCGCGTCCTCGCCATCAAGGACGAGAACGGCCCCTCCTCGCTGCTCTCCACCATCGACACCGTCGAGGCCAAGGGCGCCGACACCGTCGTCTTCCACCTGAAGACCCCGGACGCGACCTTCCCGTACAAGCTCTCCACCCCCGCCGCGGGCATCGTCAGCGCCAAGGACTACGACCCGAAGAAGCTCCGCGAGGGCTTCTCCGTGGACGGCTCCGGCCCCTACACGATGAAGCCCGAGGTCAAGGACAACCGGCTCGTCCGCGCCGTCTTCACCAAGAACCCGAACTACAAGGGCGACCTGAAGGTCCAGAACGACAAGGTCGAGCTCCGTACCTTCGCCGACTCCGCCGGCATGGGCAGGGCCCTCACCGACGGCTCCGTCCACGTCGTCTCCCGCACCCTGGCGCCCGCCCAGATCACCGAGCTCTCCAACAAGCCCCCCAAGGGCGTCCGGCTCGTCCCCCTGCCCGGCCTGGAGATCCGCTACCTCGGCTTCAACACCGAGGCGCCGGTCGTCAAGGAGAAGGCCGTACGCCAGGCCCTCGCCGCCGCCGTCGACCGCAACGCCGTCATCACCAAGGTCTACGGCAAGGCCGCCCAGCCGCTCTACTCGCTGGTCCCCACCACCGTGCCCGGCCACGTCAACTCCTTCTTCACCAAGTACGGCGAGACCAACACCGCCAAGGCCGCAGGCCTGCTGAAGGACGCCGGGATCAAGACCCCGGTGAAGCTGACGCTGAACTACACCACCGACCACTACGGTGACGGCACCGCGGCCGAGTTCGAGGCCCTCAAGGCCCAGCTGAACTCCACCCAGCTGTTCGACATCACCGTCCAGGGCAGCGACTGGGCCGACTTCCGGCCCGCGCAGAAGAAGGGCGACCACGCCGCCTACGGGCTCGGCTGGTTCCCCGACTACCCGGACGCCGACAACTTCCTCGCCCCGTTCCTGGAGCAGGACAACTTCCTGGGCACGCCGTACGCCAACGCCGCGGTGCGCACCAAGCTCATCCCCGAATCCCGCCGGGCGGTCGACCGCAGCGTCGCCCTCCCCGCGATCACGGAGATGCAGGACATCGTCGCCGAGGACGTGCCCGTCCTGCCCCTGTGGCAGGGCAAGCAGTACGTCGCCGCACGCGACGGGATCACCGGAGTGGAGTGGTCGGTCAACGCCATCTCCGACCTCCAGCTGTGGGAACTCGGCCGCGGTGTCAGCGGCTGACACCCGAAGGAAACCGGCAGCGGGTGTCGCAGGCCGGCGCAACGATTCGTCAAGACTGTGAAGGATTCGCGTGATGAGACGTAACCAGTGGTTGGCGGCCCCGCTCGGCGCAGCCACCGCCGCCGCGCTGCTCAGCGGTTGCGGTTCGACCGACGGCTCCAATGCCGGAAGCGGCAAGGGCGTCGTGATGGGCATATCCGACAAGGTGAAGTCCACCGACCCCGCGTCCGGCTACGACCCCGGCTCCTGGCTGCTCTTCAACAACGTCTTCCAGTCGCTGCTGAGCTTCCCCAAGGGCGGCACCACGCCGGAACCCGACGCCGCGCAGGCCTGCGCGTTCGAGGGCGGCGAGAGCAAGGTGTACAAGTGCACCCTGCGCGGCGGCCTGAAGTTCAGCAACGGCAACAGCCTCACCGCCAAGGACGTCAAGTACTCCTTCGAGCGCACGCTGAAGATCAACGACGACAACGGCCCCGCCGTGATGCTCGCGTCGATCGACGGCATCGACGCCCCCGACGACAAGACCGTCGTCTTCCGGCTGAAGACGTCCGACGCGACCTTCCCGAGCAAGATCGCATCGGGCGCGGGCGCCATCGTCGACCGCACCGAGTACCCCGCCGACAAGATCCGCACCGACGGCAAGGCCTTCGGCTCCGGGGTCTACAAGCTGGACTCGATCAACGACAAGAGCGCCAGCTTCTCCGTCAACGAGTCCTACAGCGGCAAGGCCAAGCCGAAGAACTCCGGCGTGACCATGAAGTTCTTCAACGAGGACCAGGCCGCCCTCCGCAAGGTCCTGGAGAGCGGCGACGTCGACTTCGCCTTCCGCGGCCTCGCCGCCAAGGACATCGCCGGCCTCGCCAACAAGACCGGCGACCAGAAGGTCGAGGTCGTCCAGGGCGCCGGCGCCGAGGTCGAGCACCTCGTCTTCAACATGAACGACCCGGTCGCCGGCAAGCTCCCCGTCCGCAAGGCCGTCGCCTACCTCATCGACCGCGAAGCGCTCGTCAAGGACGTCTACGACGGCACCGCGACCGCGCTCTACTCGATCGTCCCGGCCGGCATCGCCTCGCACAACACGGCCTTCTTCGACCGCTACGGCGGCAGCCCCCAGCCCGACAAGGCCAAGGCCGTCCTGCGCGCCGCGAACATCAAGGACAAGGTGAAGATCACCCTGTACTCGACGCCGTCGCGCTACGGACCCTCCACGGACGAGGAGTTCGCGCTCATCGCCAAGCAGCTCAACGACAGCGGACTCTTCGAGGCCGACGTCAAGTCCGTCGAGTACGAGCAGTACGAGAAGGACATCCAGGCCGGCAAGTACGGCGTCTACGTCAAGGGCTGGGTACCGGACTACCCCGACGCCGACAACTTCACGCAGCCGTTCTTCGGGCCGGACAACGTCCTGCAGAACAACTACGACAACAAGGAGATCACCGGGACCATCATCCCGTCGACCTCCGCGAAGTCCGACCGCGCCGCCGCGAGCACCGACTTCAACCGCCTCCAGGACATCGTCGCCGAGGAGATCCCCCTCCTGCCCCTGTGGCAGGGCAAGCAGTACGCGGTGACCCGCCCCAACGTCACCGGCCTGCAGTGGTCGCTCGACGCCTCCACCGTCTTCCGCTTCTGGGAGATCAGCAAGGGCTGAGCGGCACCGCCGCCACCCGCGCCGGCCGGCCCCACCGGGCCGGCCGGGAGCACCCGCGCAGAACGGGCCGGGCCCGGGACCCCCACAGGTCCCGGGCCCGTCCGGCAGCTCATGCGAAAAAGGGGTCGCCGGCCGCCTACTGGGCGCCGGGCCGCACCAGACCGCTCTCGTACGCGTAGACGGCGGCCTGCACCCGGTCGCGCAGGCCCAGCTTCGTCAGCACGTGACCCACGTGCGTCTTGACCGTCGTCTCGCTCACGAACAGGTCCGCCGCGATCTCCGCGTTCGACAGCCCGCGGGCCACGAGCTTCAACACCTCGACCTCGCGCTCGGTCAGCGTCCCCAGCGTGTCCGGCACGCTGTCCTCGCCCGACGGCAGGTGCCCCGCGTACTTGTCCAGCAGCCGCCGCGTGATGCTCGGCGCGAGCATCGCCTCGCCCGCCGCGACCACCCGGATCGCCTGCACCAGCTCGTTCGCCGGCGCGTCCTTCAACAGGAACCCGCTCGCCCCCGCCCGCAGCGCCTCCACCACGTACTCGTCCAGGTCGAACGTCGTCAGCACCAGCACCTTCGCCGGACCGTCCCGCCCCGGACCCGTGATCTGCCGCGTCGCCTCCACCCCGTCCATCCGCGGCATCCGGATGTCCATCAGCACCACGTCGGGCTGCAACGCCCGCACCTGGTCCAGCGCCTGGAGACCGTCCCCGGCCTCACCCACCACCGCCAGCCCCGGCTCGGCCTCCAGGATCATCCGGAAGCCGGTGCGCAGCAGTGGCTGGTCGTCGACCAGCAGGACGCGGATCGCCACGGGGTCTCCCTCGTATTCGTCGGACGGCTCGGCGGACGCCGCCCATTCTGCCCTGACCGCCCGATCAGCCCTCCGCCGGGCGTACCGCCGCCTGCACGGCCGGCTCCGCGACCCCGTCCACGGCCGGCTCCGCGACCACCTCCGCGGCCGGCTCCGCCCGCGCCGCCGGAACCTCCCCGCGACGGCCCGGCGACACCTCCAGCGGATACACCGGGGGAGTCCCCCCGAACTCCGGACACACCGCCTGATGATCACACCAGCCGCACAGCTTCGTCGGCCGCGGACGCCAGTCGCCCGTCTCCGTCGCCTCCCGGATCGCCTCCCACAGCGCGAGCAGCTTGCGCTCCACCCGCTCCAGATCCGCCACCACCGGGTCGTACGTCAGCACGTCCCCACTGCCCAGGTACACCAGCTGGAGCCGCCGCGGCACCACCCGCTTCAGCCGCCACACCACCAGCGCGTAGAACTTCATCTGGAACAGCGCGCCCTCGGAGTACTCCGGCCGCGGCGCCTTCCCCGTCTTGTAGTCGACGATCCGCACCTCGCCCGACGGCGCGACGTCCACCCGGTCGATGATCCCGCGCAGCCGCAGCCCCGAATCCAGCTCCGTCTCCACGAAGAACTCCCGCTCCACCGGCTCCAGCCGCGTCGGGTCCTCCAGCGTGAACCACCGCTCCACCAGCGCCTCGGCCTCCGTCAGCCACCGCGCCAGCCCCGCGCCCGCGTCGTCCCGCGGGAACAGCTCCGCCAGCTCCGGCTTCGCCTCCAGCAACCGGTCCCACTGCCCCGGGACCAACGCCTTCGCCCGCGGCACCGTCCGCTCCGTCGCCGGATGATCGAACAACCGCTCCAGCACCGCGTGCACCAGCGTCCCCCGGGTGGCCGCCGCACTGGGCTTCTCCGGAAGCCGGTCGATCACCCGGAACCGGTAGAGCAGCGGACACTGCATGAAATCGCCGGCCCGCGAAGGGGACAGCGACGTGGGCGCCACAGCGCGCCGCGCCGCGGCGGCATCGGCTGCGCCTGGCACGGCACCGGAGCTCGTCGTCATGGACAAAACCCTACGACCCGCGACCGACAGCACGCGCATACCATCGACTCCGGGGCCCCGCGCACTGCATGATCGGAGCACCACACCCCACCGAAACGCGACACCAGCCCCACCCGCACCACCGGAAACACGATCCCCCGGGCTACGTCCGAGGGAACCCCCAGAACGAAGGACAGCCGTGGCAGACACCGACGAAACCGGCGAGCGCGGAGGACGGCGCTCCGGACCGGGCGGCGGACTCCTCATGGGCCGCCCCTTCGGCGTACCCGTCTACGTCTCGCCCAGCTGGTTCCTCGTCGCCGCCCTCATCACCTGGGTCTTCGGCGACCAGCTCGACCGCATCCTCCCCGACCTCGGACCCGTCCGCTACCTCGTCTCCCTCTTCTTCGCCGTCGCCTTCTACGCCTCGGTCCTCGTCCACGAACTCGCCCACACCGTCGCCGCCCTGCGCTTCAAGCTCCCCGTGCGCCGCATCCGGCTCCAGTTCTTCGGCGGAGTCTCCGAGATCGAGAAGGAATCCGAGACCCCCGGCCGCGAATTCGTCCTCGCCTTCGTCGGCCCCCTCCTCTCCCTCCTCCTCACCGGAGCCTTCTACCTCGGCATGAAGGCCGTCGACCCCGCCACCGTCCCCGGCGTCCTCCTCGCCGGCCTCATGATCTCCAACCTCCTCGTCGCCGCCTTCAACCTCCTCCCCGGCCTCCCCCTCGACGGCGGCCGCATGCTCCGCGCCGTGATCTGGGGCATCACCGGCAAACCCATGGCCGGCACCGTCGCCGCCGCCTGGATCGGCCGCGCCCTCGCCGTCGCCGTCCTCCTCGGCCTCCCCCTCCTCACCCACACCGGCGCCCTCGGCACCCGCACCGAGCCCATCGGCGGCATGGACACCGTCATGGACGCACTGCTCGCCGCGATCCTCGCCGCCATCATCTGGACCGGAGCCGGCAACAGCCTCCGCATGGCCCGCCTGCGCGAACACCTCCCCGGCCTGCGCGCCCGCACCCTCACCCGCCGCGCCATCCCCGTCGAGAACGCCACCCCGCTCTCCGAAGCCCTCCGCCGGGCCAACGAAGCCGGCGCCCGCGCCCTCGTCGTCGTCGACGGACAGGGCGACCCCACCGCCATCGTCCGCGAGAGCGCCATCGCCTCCGTCCCCGAACACCGCCGCCCCTGGATCGCCGTCAGCACCCTCGCCCAGGACCTCACCGACGGCATGCGGGTCTCCGCCGACCTCAACGGCGAAGAACTCCTCGACCACCTCCGCGCCACCCCCGCCACCGAGTACCTCGTCCTCGAACCCGGCGGCGAGATCTACGGCGTCCTGTCCACCCTGGACGTCGAGAAGGCCTTCGTGAAGGCCATGGCGCGGCCCCAGTCCTGAAGCCAATACACTGGTCACATGTCCGAACCGACCGGTGCCGCCCGCCGACGCGGGCCCTTCGAGGTCGGGGACCAGGTTCAGCTCACCGACCCCAAGGGCCGCCACTACACGTTCACGCTCGAAGCCGGGAAGAATTTCCACACCCACAAGGGTTCCTTCCCGCACGACGAGCTGATCGGTGCTCCCGAGGGCAGTGTTGTCCGTACCACGGGCAACGTCGCGTACCTCGCGCTGCGTCCCCTGCTCCCCGACTATGTCCTGTCCATGCCCCGCGGTGCCGCCGTGGTCTACCCCAAGGACGCGGGCCAGATCCTGGCCTTCGCCGACATCTTCCCCGGCGCACGTGTCGTCGAGGCGGGCGTCGGATCCGGCTCCCTGAGCAGCTTCCTGCTGCGCGCCATCGGCGACCAGGGCATGCTCCACAGCTACGAGCGCCGCGCGGACTTCGCCGAGATCGCGACCGCCAACGTCGAGCGGTACTTCGGCGGGCCGCACCCCGCGTGGCAGCTGACCGTCGGCGACCTCCAGGACAACCTGTCCGACACGGACGTCGACCGCGTCATCCTCGACATGCTCGCCCCCTGGGAGTGCCTGGAGGCCGTCTCCAAGGCCCTGGTACCCGGCGGCATCCTGTGCTGCTACGTCGCCACCACCACCCAGCTCTCGCGCACCGTCGAGTCCATCCGCGAGTTCGGCTGCTACGCCGAGCCGCAGCCGTGGGAATCGATGATCCGCAACTGGCACGTGGAAGGCCTCGCGGTCCGCCCCGACCACCGCATGATCGGCCACACCGGCTTCCTCGTCACCGCCCGCCGCCTCGCCGACGGCGTCGAGCCGCCCATGCGCCGCCGCCGCCCCTCCAAGGGCGCGTACGGCGAGGACTACGACGGCCCCGGCAGCGACCGGTCCGCCTGACCCCTGCCGCGGCCCGGCCGCCGCGGACGACGACCGACCGGCCGCACCGCACGCCCAACACGAAGGCGCTGTGGCGCAGTTCCCCCGACGAACCGGGAACTGCGCCACAGCGCCTTTTCGTTGTCATGTACGTGGGGCCGTCCTGCCCGGACCCAGCCGTTCCGCCGCCGTGTGAGGTGTGGCACGATGCTGGCTCCCCGTCACCCGCCCCGTCACCCGTCACCCGTCGCACAGGAGACACCCCGCGTGCTGCACAGCCCCGCCGAGCCGGCGCCGACCTCGGAAACCCTCGCGCACAGCGGCACCAAGCCCGTCCACTGGCTCGCCACGGCCACCGCCGTCGCCGCCGTCATAGCCGCCGCGGGACTCGTCCAGCCCGCCGCCGGCGCATCCACCACCACCGCGACCGCACCCGCCGCGAACGGTCCGCAGGCCGCCGCCCCCGCCCTCACCGCGGACGCCCCCGACGCCGCGGCCGTCACCTACCCGCTCGACTGCAAGGGCGCCCCCCAGGCCGTCACCGCCACCGCCCGGGGCGACCTCGACGGCGACGGCCGCCAGGAGACCGTCGCGGCCGTCCGCTGCGACGCGGGCTCGGGCACCCCGCCCCACGCCCTCTACGTCCTCACCCGGGACCGCACCGAAGGCGCACCACCCCGGGTCGTGGCCACCCTCCTCGGCGCAGACCGGCGCCAGACGGTCACCGACCTCACCGTGAGCGACGGCGCCGTCACCGCGACCCTCCTCGGCTACTCCTCGCCGGAGGTCCCGCGCTACAGCCCGGACGTCAAGAAGCTCGCCAAGTGGCGCTGGACCGGCGGAAAATTCCGCCAGGAGCTGACGGACCCGTCCGCCAAGAGTGTTTGAACCGTCACTCGGCGTCGGGACCGAAGACTTCCACCCTGTCCGAAACGCGCCTTACGTGAATGCAGTCACCCGGACATTCCTTCGCCGAGTCCACCACGTCCTGGAGCAGCGTCAGCGGAACCGGAGTCGTCGCCCCCGCGTCCTGCAGGAGCTCGTCCTCCCCGCTCTTCACATACGCCAGACCGTCGATGTCCAGCTCGAACACCTCCGGCGCGTACTGCGCGCAGATGCCGTCCCCGGTGCAGAGGTCCTGATCGATCCAGACCTCAAGGGGCTCTCCGGCCTCACCGACGCCGCCCGTCGGAGCCTCCTGCTGCACGGTCATATCTCCTGCCGTTTCCTGCGCTGAGTGATCCACCCCGGTCACAACGCCGCGGCAAGTCGCGCGGGCTCTGACGGGTGTTGAACACTTCGACCTTACAACCGGGCGCATCCCGAGTTTGATGGGTGGGTATTTCCTTGGCGTGAGGGAGTACGCAAGGGTGAAGATCGGACACACCCCTACCGTCTTTGTGATCTAGGGGTTTCAATCACCACCAGCCCAGGTAGGGTCAGGAAGCGTCCAGCTCCCCTTGGAGGAGGTGAGGACCGTGGCAGCCCACGACGACGACATCAACCGCGGCATCCGGCCCGGGCGAGGGTCTGAGGACCCCGCCGGCCAGGTTGCCTTTCTCGAGCAGGAAATCGCCGTCCTGCGACGTAAGCTCGCCGACTCTCCGCGACACACGAGGATTCTCGAAGAGCGGATCGTCGAGCTACAGACAAATCTGGCCGGCGTCTCCGCTCAGAACGAACGACTCGCGAACACGCTCCGCGAGGCCCGCGACCAGATCGTGGCCCTCAAGGAGGAAGTCGACCGGCTCGCACAGCCGCCGGCCGGCTTCGGTGTCTTCCTGCAGGCCAACGAGGACGGCACCGTCGACATCTTCACCGGCGGCCGAAAGCTCCGCGTGAACGTCAGCCCCAGCGTCGAACCGGAAGAGCTCCGGCGCGGCCAGGAGGTCATGCTCAACGAGGCCCTCAACGTGGTCGAGGCCATGGCGTACGAGCGGGCCGGGGACATCGTCACCCTCAAGGAGATCCTCGAGGACGGCGAGCGCGCCCTGGTAGTCGGGCACACCGACGAGGAAAGGGTGGTGAGGCTCGCCGAGCCGCTCCTGGACATCACCATCCGCCCCGGCGACGCCCTCCTGCTCGAACCCCGCTCCGGCTACGTCTACGAGGTCGTCCCCAAGAGCGAGGTCGAGGAACTCGTCCTCGAAGAGGTCCCGGACATCGACTACGACAAGATCGGCGGCCTGGGCGACCAGATCGAGCTGATCCGCGACGCCGTCGAGCTCCCGTACCTCTACCCGGACCTGTTCAAGGAACACGAACTGCGGCCGCCCAAGGGCATCCTGCTCTACGGCCCGCCCGGCTGCGGCAAGACGCTCATCGCCAAGGCCGTCGCCAACTCCCTTGCCAAGAAGGTCGCCGAGGTCACCGGCCAGCCCGCCGGGAAGTCCTACTTCCTGAACATCAAGGGCCCCGAGCTCCTCAACAAGTACGTCGGCGAGACCGAGCGGCACATCCGCCTCGTCTTCCAGCGTGCACGGGAGAAGGCGAGCGAGGGCACCCCCGTCATCGTCTTCTTCGACGAGATGGAATCCCTCTTCCGCACCCGCGGATCCGGAGTCAGCTCGGACGTGGAGAACACCATCGTCCCCCAGCTGCTCGCCGAGATCGACGGCGTGGAGGGCCTGGAGAACGTCATCGTCATCGGCGCCTCCAACCGCGAGGACATGATCGACCCGGCCATCCTGCGCCCCGGCCGCCTCGACGTGAAGATCAAGATCGAGCGTCCGGACGCCCAGGCGGCCAAGGACATCTTCGCGAAGTACCTCAAGGCCTCGCTGCCCCTCCACCCGGACGACCTGTCCGAGCACCAGGGCTCGACCGCCGGCACCGTCCACAGCATGATCCAGACCGTCGTCGAGCAGATGTACGCCGAAACCGAGGAGAACCGCTTCCTCGAGGTCACGTACGCCAACGGCGACAAGGAAGTCCTCTACTTCAAGGACTTCAACTCGGGCGCGATGATCCAGAACATCGTCGACCGTGCGAAGAAGATGGCCATCAAGGACTTCCTCGAGCACAACCAGAAGGGCCTCCGCGTCGCCCACCTCCTCCAGGCTTGCGTGGACGAGTTCAAGGAGAACGAGGACCTGCCCAACACCACCAACCCGGACGACTGGGCCCGGATCTCCGGAAAGAAGGGCGAGCGGATCGTATTCATCCGCACGCTCGTCACCGGAAAGCAAGGAGCGGACACCGGACGCTCCATCGACACGGTGGCCAACACCGGTCAGTACCTCTGACGAAGCGGAGCGGCTGCGGATGCCCTCCCGGGCATCCGCAGCCGACTGCTTTACCGACTGCTTTTCAGCCGGTGACCACGCACATTCAATGACGGAAACGATCTCCCCACGAGCGCTCAGTGGTCATAGGCTCTTCCGTACCGCCGGACGCGCAGTGCGGGGACGGGCACCGCACAGACACACGCACCGGAGCACCAGCGGTACTTGAGCGCCGCCCCCGAAGGGGGGCGCCGCCGGGCAAGGAGGGCCGCATGACCGTACGGCGAGTAATGGGGATCGAGACGGAGTACGGGATCTCCGTCCCGGGGCACCCGAACGCCAATGCCATGCTCACCTCGTCCCAGATCGTCAACGCCTACGCGGCGGCGATGCACCGGGCGCGACGCGCCCGCTGGGACTTCGAGGAGGAGAATCCGCTGCGGGACGCCCGCGGCTTCGACCTCGCCCGCGAGGCCGCCGACAACAGCCAGCTGACCGACGAGGACATCGGCCTCGCCAACGTCATCCTCACCAACGGCGCACGGCTCTACGTCGACCACGCGCACCCCGAGTACAGCTCGCCCGAGATCACCAACCCGCTCGACGCCGTGCTCTGGGACAAGGCCGGCGAGCGGATCATGGCCGAGGCCGCCGTACGGGCGGCCCAGCTGCCCGGAGCGCAGCCCATCCACCTCTACAAGAACAACACCGACAACAAGGGCGCCTCCTACGGCACGCACGAGAACTACCTGATGAAGCGGGAGACCCCCTTCTCGGACATCGTGCGCCACCTGACCCCCTTCTTCGTCTCCCGCCAGGTCGTCACCGGCGCGGGACGCGTCGGCATCGGCCAGGACGGCCGCGAACACGGCTTCCAGATCAGCCAGCGCGCGGACTACTTCGAAGTCGAGGTGGGCCTGGAAACCACCCTCAAGCGCCCCATCATCAACACGCGCGACGAACCCCACTCGGACGCCGAGAAGTACCGCCGGCTCCACGTGATCATCGGCGACGCCAACCTGTCCGAGATCTCCACCTACCTCAAGCTCGGCACGACGGCCCTGGTCCTGTCCATGATCGAGGACGGGTTCATCAACGTCGACCTCGCCGTGGACCAGCCGGTGCGCACCCTGCACCAGGTCTCCCACGATCCGGACCTGGGGCACCTGATCACGCTGCGCAGCGGACGGACCCTCACCGCCGTGCAGCTCCAGATGGAGTACTTCGAGCTGGCCAGGAAGTACGTGGACGAGCGCTTCGGCTCCGACGCGGACGACCAGACCCGGGACGTGCTGGCCCGCTGGGAGGACGTACTGGGCCGGCTGGAGACCGACCCGATGAGCCTGTCGGGCGAGCTGGACTGGATCGCCAAGCGGGAGATCCTGGAGGGCTACCGGCGCCGGGACGGGCTGGAGTGGGACGCGGCCCGGCTGCACCTGGTGGACCTCCAGTACGCGGACGTACGACCGGAGAAGGGCCTGTACAACCGCCTGGTCGCCCGCGGCAAGATGCAGCGGCTCCTGGAGGAGCCGGCGGTCGACCGGGCGCAGAGCAAGCCCCCGGAGGACACCCGGGCGTACTTCCGCGGCCGCTGCCTGGAGCAGTACGCGGACGACGTGGCGGCGGCCTCCTGGGACTCGGTGATCTTCGACCTGCCGGGCCACGACTCGCTCCAGCGGGTCCCCACGCTGGAGCCGCTGCGGGGCACCAGGGCCCACGTGAAGGAGCTCCTGGACCGGTGCCGCACGGCGGAGGATCTGGTGCGGGTGCTTTCGGGCCGCTGAATGCGGCTGAAAGGCCCCGGGTCCGGGAATCATGAAGACAGCCGGACGTTATGCCGGGACCTTTTGAACAACTGCGGGGACGAATGTCGGACCCTCCTTGTAGGGTCCGACGTAAGGTCTGATCTTGAGGGAGCCCCGAATCCCGGGGTCCCTCGACGTGAGCGTGCGAACCGAGCGGGGTGAGGTAGACATGGCGACCAAGGACACCGGCGGCGGACAGCAGAAGGCGCAGCGCTCGACCGAGGAGGTCGAGGAGGCGGCGGTCGAGGAGACCACCGATCTCAAGGAGCGCCAGGAGAAGCTCTCCGACGACGTCGACTCCGTACTTGACGAGATTGACGATGTACTCGAAGAGAACGCCGAGGACTTCGTGCGCTCATTTGTGCAGAAAGGCGGCGAATAGGCGCAATGTCCGATTCGCCGAGCGGGAGGCAGTGCCGACGCTGTCTTGAGGTGCTTGAGCCTGACTCGTTCGCGATGGATCGGAATCGCCCCGACGGGCTCCAGACGCGGTGCCGCAGATGCCTCTCGGAGTACTGCGCAGAGCGCTACCGGGCTCGTCGGGCCGCTGAGGGCAAGATCGTCCGCGAGAAGTTTCAGGTGCCCGACGGGCACAAGCTGTGCCGGACGTGCGGAGAGGTCAAGCCGCACAGTGAATGGCACCGCCGGACGAGTGCACCTGATGGTCTTGCCACGCGGTGCAAGGAATGTCGGAAGCCCGTGGACCGGGCTGGGCATCTGAAGCGCAAGTACGGCATCACCGAGGCCGAACGTGACCTGATGATCGCCGCTCAGGGTGGGCTCTGCTGTCTCTGCCAACGGGCTCCTGCCGCACATGTGGATCACTGCCACAAGACGGGTAGGGTCCGTGGCGTACTTTGCTTCAACTGCAACGTGGGCCTCGGCCTATTGAAGGAAAGTCCCGACCGTATTCGTCGGGCAGCCGAATATCTGGAGGGAACGCGTGGAAGCCAACACTCGTAGTACTGGGCGTCTACCGGCTGCCTTCCTGACGCCGGGCTCGTCCTCCTTCATGGATTTCCTGGGCGCGCACTCGCCCGAGATGCTGCCCGGCAACCGCAGGCTGCCGGACGGTGTGATCGAGGCGCCGCACGGGACGACCATCGTGGCCGCCACCTTCCCCGGCGGGGTCGTGCTCGCCGGTGACCGGCGGGCGACCATGGGGCACATGATCGCCCAGCGGGACATCGAGAAGGTGTTCCCGGCGGACGAGTACTCCGCGGTCGGCATCGCCGGTACCGCCGGCCTGGCCGTGGAGATGGTCAAGCTGTTCCAGCTGGAGCTGGAGCACTTCGAGAAGGTGGAGGGGGCGACCCTTTCGCTGGAGGGCAAGGCGAACCGCCTGTCCACCATGATCCGGAGCAATCTGGGCATGGCGATGCAGGGGCTGGCCGTCGTGCCGCTCTTCGCGGGGTACGACGAGGCCAAGGAGAAGGGCCGGATCTTCTCCTACGACGTGACCGGCGGCCGCTCCGAGGAGCACGGCTACGCCGCGACCGGTTCGGGCTCGATCTTCGCCCGCGGTTCGATGAAGAAGCTCTACCGTCCCGACCTGACGGAGGAGCAGGCCACCACGCTGGTCGTCCAGGCGCTCTACGACGCCGCCGACGACGATTCGGCGACCGGCGGGCCGGACCTGTACCGCCACATCTACCCGATCGTCACCGTGATCACGGACGAGGGGTTCCGCAGGCTGACCGACGACCAGTCGCAGGAACTGGCCCGTACGGTCACCAACCGTCGGCTGGAGCAGCCCGACGGCCCGCGCGCCGCCCTGCTCTGACCATCCGCCGCCCCGTAGGAGCCCAGAAGAAAGGGACGGACAGCCGGTGTCGACTCCGTTCTATGTGTCACCCCAGCAGGCCATGGCGGACCGGGCGGAATACGCCCGCAAGGGCATCGCCCGCGGTCGCAGCCTCGTCGTGCTCCAGTACGCCGACGGCATCGTGTTCGTCGGCGAGAACCCCTCTCGCGCGCTGCACAAGTTCAGCGAGATCTACGACCGGATCGGCTTCGCGGCCGCCGGCAAGTACAACGAGTACGAGAACCTGCGGATCGGTGGTGTGCGCTACGCGGACCTGCGTGGATACACCTACGACCGCGACGACGTGACGGCCCGTGGGCTGGCGAACGTCTACGCCCAGACGCTCGGCACCATCTTCTCCTCGGCCGGCGAGAAGCCGTACGAGGTGGAGCTGGTGGTGGCCGAGGTCGGGGCGACCGCGGCGGGCGACCAGATCTACCGGCTGCCGCACGACGGGTCGATCGTGGACGAGCACGGCTCGGTCGCGGTCGGCGGGAACGCCGAGCAGATCAGCACCTTCCTGGACCAGAGGCACCAGGACGGGATGACCCTGGCCGAGGCGTTGAAGCTGGCGGTGCAGGCGCTGTCCAGCCAGGCGAACGGTGCCGACAAGGCGATTCCGGTGGAGCGGCTGGAGGTCGCGGTGCTGGACCGGACGCGGTCGCAGCAGCGCAAGTTCAAGCGGATCCGGGGCCGGCAGCTGGCGCGGCTGCTGGAGGCGGACGTTCCGGCGGCCGCGCAGGCGGATGCCGTGTCGAACGACGAGGCGCCGGAGGACGACGCCGAGTAGCAGTGGTCCGGGGAGCCCCGGTCCGCCCCGCGTGGGGTGGGCCGGGGCTTTCGCGCGTGCGGGGCCGGTGCGGGGTCAGCTGGTCGGGGCGGGGCCGGTGGAGCCGCGGACGACGAGGTGGACGGGGAGGTCGGGGGCGGTCCACGGGGTGCCGTCGAGGACGGCGAGGAGGGCGGCCATGCCGTGTTCGCCGACGCGTTCGGCGGGGAGGTGGACGGTGGTGAGCTCGGGTTCGACGGCGGTGGCCAGGGCGAGGTCGTCGAAGCCGGTGACGGAGAGGTCGTCGGGGACGCGCAGGCCGAGGCGGCGGGCGGCCTTGCAGGCGCCGGCGGCGAGGATGTCGTCGTCGCAGACGACGGCGGTGGGGCGTCCGCCCGGGGCCGTCAGGGCGCTCTCCACGGCCGTACGGGCGCCGTGCACGGTGAGGGGGGCCCGTGCGGTGCGCAGCTCGGCGGAGGGGCTCAGGAGGGCGCTGAGGGCTTCGGCGCGGATGTCGAAGGTCCAGGAGTCGACGGCGGAGGCGAGGTGGAGGATGCGCCGGTGGCCGAGGGCGAGGAGGTGTTCGGTGACCTGGCGCATGCCGTCGGCCATGGCGAGGTTGACGTGGGCGGCGGCTCCGGGGGCGGCGGGGTCGCTGTCGAGCATGACGAGGGGGAGGCCGGTGCCGCCGGCGCCGCCGAGGGCGGTGAGGGTGTCGGTGGCCATGGAGGAGGCGATGACGCCGTCAAGGGCGGCTCGGGCGGAGGCGAAGGGGTCGCGGGCGGGGCCGGTGCCGTCGGGGGAGGGGTAGAGGACGACGCCGAAGCCGTGTTCGGCGGCGACGCGGGCGGCGCCGGTGTAGACGCGGGCGAAGAACTCGTTGGTGAGGGCGGGGACGACGAGGAGGGCGGTGCGGGTGGAGCCGAGGCGGAGGTTGCGGGCGGCGAGGTTGGGGCGGTAGCCGAGGTGTGCGGCGGCTTCGCGGACGAGGCCGGCGGTGCGTTCGGAGACGCGGCCGCGCCATTTGTCGCCGAGGACCAGGGAGACGGTGGCCTGGGAGACCCCGGCGGCGGCGGCCACGTCGCGGCTGGTGGGTCTCGTCACAGGGGGTCTCCCGGAGTGCTGGTGGGGCGGGGGTGGGGGTGGGGTGGTGCGGTGCGCGGGGTGGACCGGCGGACTGCGGCCATGGTACGTATGACGCGTCAAGTTATACGTATTACCCCGGCTGGGGCCGGGCGGAGAGGGGCGGACATGGCCGCGGGATACGCGGAGCTGCTCAGGACCCGGCATGCCGCGAGGCTGCTGGTGGGCACGCTCGTGGGGCGGCTGCCGAACGCCGTCGCGCCGATCGCGATCGTGTTGTTCACGCGCGCCGAGGGGGGCTCCTACAGCCTGGCGGGCGCGCTGGCCGCGGCGTACGGCGTGGCGAACGCGGTGGGTCAGCCGTTGCTGGGGCGGGCCGTGGACCTCTTCGGGCAGCCGCGGGTCCAGCTGCCCGCGGCGGTGGTGTCGGCGCTGGGCATGGTGTGGCTGACGGTGGCCGGAACGGGGTCGGTGGCGGTGGCGTACGCCGCGGTGGTGGTGGCGGGACTGCTCACGCCGCCGCTGGAGGGCGGGCTGCGGGCGCTGTGGCCGGGGGTGCTGGGCGGCAAGGAGGAGCGGGTGCACGCCGCGTATGCGATGGACGCGGTGGCGCAGGAGATCATGTTCACCGTCGGCCCGCTGCTGGTGACGCTGTGCGTGGCGCTGTGGAGTCCGGGGGCGGCGCTGCTCGTGCTGAACGCGGTGGGCGTGCTGGGCGCGCTCTCGGTGGTGGTGAGCGAGCCGTCGCGCACGTGGCGTTCGGAGCCGCGGGAGGCGCACTGGCTGGGCGCGCTGCGCTCGCGGGGGCTGCTGGCGCTGCTGGGGGCGTTCTTCTTCGTGGGGACCGCGCTGGGCTCCATCACGGTGGCGGGCGTGGCGTACGCGGACGGCCACGGGGGTCAGGCCGTGTACGGGTGGATGATGGCGGCGCTGGGTCTGGGCGCGCTGGTCGGCGGGGTGTTCTACGGGTCGCGGCAGTGGCCGGGTGCGCCGGAGACGCGGCTGCGGCTGCTGATCGCGCTGCTGGCGGTCTGCTACCTGCCGCTGATGCTGACTCCGGGGCCGGTGGCGATGTCGGCGCTGGCGGCGCTGGCGGGGGTGTTCCTGGCGCCGGCGCTGGCGTGTGCGTTCATCGTGGTGGACCGGCACGCTCCGGTGGGCACGGTGACGGAGGCGTTCTCGTGGCTGGTGACGTTCTTCGGGGTGGGTGCGGCGATCGGTACGGGCGCCGCGGGGCCGGCCGTGGAGCTGGGTGGTACGGCGACGGGCTTCGGTGTGGCGGGCGTGGCGGGTGCGGCGGCACTGCTGGTGCTGACGGTCACTCAGCGGGCGCTGGCAACTCCGGGTCCGGGCCGGGCGGTGGCGGATGCGCCGGAGGGGTCGTCAGGGGCGCCGTCCGGGGCGGTCTCCGAGGTGTCCTCGGGGGGCTGAACGGCGGGCGGGCGGGGGGTCCGGCGGGGGTCTCATCGGAAAATGATCGAAACGGCGCTCTCGAACTCGGTTTCAGAACAGGGCCAGAGGCGTAATGTTCAGTCATGGACCGCCGCATTTTCGGGCTGGAGAACGAGTACGGCGTCACGTGCACGTTCAGGGGACAGCGCCGACTGTCTCCTGACGAAGTGGCGCGCTACCTCTTCCGCCGTGTTGTGTCATGGGGCCGCAGCAGCAATGTCTTCCTGCGGAACGGCGCCCGCCTGTACCTCGACGTGGGGTCGCATCCGGAATATGCAACACCGGAATGCGACAACCTGACCGAACTGGTCACCCACGACAAGGCCGGCGAGCGCATTCTCGAAGGACTGCTCGTCGATGCCGAGCGCCGCCTGCACGAGG
The DNA here is from genome assembly GCF_055587105.1 of Streptomyces sp. NPDC048461. Taxonomy (NCBI): domain Bacteria; kingdom Bacillati; phylum Actinomycetota; class Actinomycetes; order Kitasatosporales; family Streptomycetaceae; genus Streptomyces; species Streptomyces sp. NPDC048461. Next base: position 153,230 of record NZ_JBVJGW010000006.1, read on the forward strand.
AGGGAATCGCGGGCGACGTCTATCTCTTCAAGAACAACACCGACTCGGCGGGCAATTCGTACGGTTGCCACGAGAACTACCTGGTGGCCCGGCACGGGGAATTCTCCCGCCTGGCGGACATCCTCATTCCGTTCCTGGTCACGCGGCAGCTGATCTGCGGTGCGGGCAAGGTGCTGCAGACGCCGCGGGGTGCGGTGTACTGCGTGAGCCAGCGGGCCGAGCACATCTGGGAGGGCGTGAGCTCCGCGACGACCCGTTCCCGGCCGATCATCAACACCCGGGACGAGCCGCACGCGGACGCCGAGCGGTACCGCCGGCTGCACGTGATCGTCGGGGACTCGAACATGTCCGAGACGACCATGCTGCTCAAGGTCGGCGCGACCGACCTGGTGCTGCGCATGATCGAGGCGGGCACGGTGATGCGGGACCTGACCCTGGAGAACCCGATCCGGGCCATCCGCGAGGTCAGCCACGACATCACGGGCCAGCGCAAGGTGCGCCTGGCGAGCGGCCGGGAGGCCTCGGCGCTGGAGATCCAGCGCGAGTACTACGACAAGGCCGTGGACTTCGCCGAGCGCCGGGGCATCCGCACCGGTGTGGTGGACCAGGTGCTGGAGCTGTGGGGCCGGACCCTCGACGCGATCGACGCCGAGGACCTGGACCGGATCGGGACCGAGATCGACTGGGTCATGAAGTACCAGCTGATCGAGCGGTACCGGGCCAAGCACAACATGACCATGTCGAACCCGCGGGTGGCTCAGATAGACCTCGCCTACCACGACATCCACCGCCGGCGCGGGCTGTACTACCTGCTGGAGCGCAAGGGGCAGGCGGCGCGGATCTGCAACGACCTCAAGATCTTCGAGGGCAAGTCGGTGCCCCCGCAGACGACGAGGGCGCGGCTGCGCGGCGACTTCATCCGCCGGGCGCAGGAGCAGCGGCGGGACTTCACGGTCGACTGGGTGCACCTGAAGCTCAATGACCAGGCGCAGCGGACGGTGCTGTGCAAGGACCCGTTCCGGTCGGTGGACGACCGGGTGGAGAAGCTGATCGCCGGTATGTAGGACCGCGGTGTGACATCGCGCTGATCTTCCCCAGGGCCCCGTACGCGTCTCGTACGGGGCCCTGCGCACGGCTTAGAGTGGCGGCGACCGCCTTGTCGTCTGAGATCTGAGGAACACGTGCGCCGACTTGCCGGCCTGCTGGTCGTACCCCTTCTGCTGCTGTCGACAGCGGCGTGTGGTGATGACAGCGGCTCCGACTCCAGCCAGATGAAGAACGGGGTGCCCGCGATCACGAAGGGCGCCAAGTTCGGGGAGGAGCCCACCCTGTCGCAGGGCAAGGGCGAGCCGCCGAAGGAACTGAAGGTGGAGGTCATCAGCGAGGGCAAGGGCCCGGCGCTGAAGAAGGGCGACATCGCCCAGGTGAACTACCTCGGCCAGGTGTGGGACGGCAAGGAGCCGTTCGACGCCAGCTTCGGCAAGGGCAAGCCGTTCGACGTCACCATCGGTGCGGGCATGGTCATCAAGGGCTGGGACCAGGGCCTGGAGGGCCAGAAGGTCGGCAGCCGCGTCGAGCTCGTGATCCCGCCGGCGCTGGGCTACGGCGAGCAGGGTTCGGGCGACAAGATCAAGCCGAACGCGACGCTGGTCTTCGTCGTGGACATCGTCAAGGGCACGACCGTCCCGGTCTCGGCGACGGGCAAGGAAGTCGCCCAGGAGAACAAGGACCTGCCCAAGGTCGGTACGAACACGGACGGCAAGGAAGTCGCCGTGACCGTTCCGAAGGACGTGACACCGCCGGCGAAGCTGGTGTCGAACTACGTCCTGGAGGGTGACGGCGAGGCGGTGAAGGACTCCGGCAGCGTCGTCGTGAAGTTCCACGGCAAGACGTGGAAGGACGACAAGACCTTCGAAAGCACGTACGCCAACGACACCACGGTCACCTGGCCGATGGAGCAGCTGTCGGTCAAGGGTCTGAAGGAAGGCCTCATCGGCAAGAAGGTCGGCAGCCGCGTCCTGCTGGTCATCCCGCCGGACATGGCCTTCGGTGACAAGGAGCAGGGGACGATCCCGGCGAATTCGACGCTGGTCTTCAGCCTCGACATCCTCGCGGTGATGTAAGACTGTTCCGGTTGTCCTCCCGGCCACCGCCGGGCGGGGCCCCTGTCCGCAGCTATGAGGAGCAGTTCCGTGAGCATCGAGAAGCCCGAGATCGACTTCCCCGAGGGCGACGTCCCCACCGACCTCGTCATCGAGGACATCTGGGAGGGCGACGGCGCCGAGGCCAAGGCCGGATCCAGGGTCTCCGTCCACTACGTGGGCGTGGCCTTCTCCACCGGTGAGGAGTTCGACGCGTCCTGGGGCCGCGGCGCGCCGCTGCAGTTCCAGCTCGGTGTCGGCCAGGTCATCTCCGGATGGGACCAGGGCGTCCAGGGCATGAAGGTCGGCGGCCGCCGCAAGCTGACGATCCCGGCGCACCTCGCGTACGGCGACCGCGGCGCGGGCGGTGCCATCAAGCCGGGCGAGACGCTGATCTTCGTCTGCGACCTGATGGGCGCCTGATCCGCCCGCAGTGAAGCAGTGGGGCCCCCGCCGGTCGGCGGGGGCCCTCGCTTTTGTCCGGGCGCGCCGGGGCGGTACGGTCAACGGTCACGAGGGTGTGTCGAGAGGCGGGGGAACGGCGTCGATGGCGATTGCCAAGGCCGAGAGGCTGATGAATCTGGCGCTGTGCCTGCTGGGGACCCGTCGACCCCTCAGCAAGCGCGAGCTGCGCGGTTCCATCGAGGCCTACATGGAGGCCGGCAACGACGAGTCCTTCAACCGCATGTTCGAGCGGGACAAGGACGACCTCCGGGAACTCGGCCTGGTCATCGAGACCGTGGAGAACCTGGACGGCGACACCGGCTACCTGGCCCGCCGGGACAGCAACCGGCTACCGCCTGTCTGCCTGGACGCCGAGGAGGCCGCCGCCCTGGGTCTCGCCGCGAAGGTCTGGCAGCAGGCGCGCCTGGCGGGTGCCGCCAGCGGCGCCCTGCAGAAGCTGCGCGCCGGCGGGATGCCGGAGGCGGGGGACCCTTACGAGGGCCAGCACAGTGCCATCGAGCCGCGCATCCCGGTCCACGAGGCGGCCTTCGAGCCGCTGATGCTGGCCTGCCGGGACCGTCGGCCGGTGTCCTTCGACTACCGCAAGTCCAACGCGGCGCGGCCCGAGGCCCGGCAGGTCGAGCCCTGGGCGCTGGAGTGCTGGCGGGGGCACTGGTACCTGGCGGGCTACGACCGCGACCGCGGGGCGGAGCGGGTGTTCCGGCTCTCCCGGATCACCGGGAAGGTCCGTTCCCGGGCGGCGAAGTACACCGCCGAGGTGCCCGACGTGGTGACCGTGCGGGAGACCGTGGCGAGCTGGGCCGGGGAGGGGGCGGAGCGGTCCGCGCTGATCCGGCTGCGCGCCGGGGCGGGGTACCCGCTGCGGGCCAAGGCCACCGCCGTGCGCGAGGGCGCCGCGGGCTGGGACGAGCTGGAGATCCCGTACGGGCACGGCCTCGACGCCTGGCTGGTGGAGTTCGGGCCCGACGTGGTGGTCGTGGAGCCCGCCGATCTCCGGGCCGACGTGGTGGACCGGCTCCGCGCCGTGGCCAAGGGCTGACCGGCCCGCCGGGCCGGACCCGAGGGTCCGGCGCCGCACTCCGCGCAACCGCGCCATCCGCAAGCACGCCCTGAGGGGGAGACGTACCAGCATGGCTGCCAACGCCATCGACCAGACCCGCCGGATGCTGTCCCTGGTGACCTACCTGCGCGAGCGCCCCGGGGCGCACGTCGCCGACGTCGCGCGCGCCTTCGGGATCACCGAGGACGAGCTGATCTCGGACCTCGACGTGCTGCCCATGTGCGGGACCAGCTTCCGCGGCGGCGACCTGCTCGACATCGACACCGACGGGGAGCGCATCTGGTGGCGCAACCCCGACGCCTCGGGGGAGTCCACGGCCGAGCCGCTGCGCCTGGCGGCCGACGAGGCGACCGCGCTGCTGGTCGCCGCCCGCGCGGTGGCCACCCTGCCGGGCCTGCGCGAGAGCGACCGGGACGCCCTGCTGCGGGCCACCGCCAAGCTGGAGGCGGCCGCGGGGGAGGTCGCGGGGGCCAGTTCGCGGCTGTCGGTGACCTTCGAGTCCGAGGGCGGGGTCTTCGCCGACGTCGACCGGGCCATCGCGGAGCGCCGACGGGTGTGGCTGCGGTACTACTCGCCCGCGCGCGACGAGCTGACCGAGCGCAAGGTCGACCCGATCCGGCTCTTCGCGGTGGGGCACACGTACATGGAGGGCTGGTGCCACCTCTCGGAGGCCCGGCGCACCTTCCGCCTCGACCGGGTCGCGGAGATCCGGATCCTGGACGAGCGCGCCGACCCGCCCGCGATCGAGCCGCGCGACCTGTCCGAGGGGCTCGTGCAGCCGGCCGCCGAGGACCCGGAGGTCGTGGTCGAGGTCGGTCCCGGCGGCCGCTGGGTCGCCGAGTACTACCCGCACGACAGTGCCGAGGAGCTGCCCGACGGCGGCCTGCGGATCACCCTGCGCAGCCCGGATCCGGGGTCGCTGCGCCGGCTCGCGCTGCGGCTGGGCCGCGAGGGCCGGATCGTCGTTCCCGCAGAGCTGGCGGAGAGCGCGCGGAGCGCCGCTCGAGAAGCGCTCGCGGGGTACGGGGAACAGGTCTGAGGGGAGCGTCGGTCGATGTCGCGCACGTCCGGGCCCGTCGCCTTCAAGGCGGCCTGTCCCGATTGCCGGTCCCGGTTCGAGCTGGACGCGGGCGCCCTGCGCCTGGCGATCGGCGTCAGCCGGCGGACCACGTTCTACTCGTTCACCTGTCCCGAGTGCGGCGCCGCCGTCCGCAAACCGGCCGGTGAGCGCATCGTGGAGCTGCTGACCGGGGGCGGCGTGAGCACCCTGCGCAGCGTCTGACGCGCCCGGTGCCCTAGGCTCGTCCCCATGCTGTGGCCGATGATCGCAATTGCCCTGGGCTTCCTCGGGGTCGCCGTCCTCGCCGTCCTGGCGCTGCGGGTCCACCTGGAGGTGCGCAGGCTGTCCGGCCAGGTCGCGCGGGCGAGCCGGCGGATCTCCGACGCCTCGGGGGACCTGGAGCGGGCGGCGGCCGACCTGGCCCGCGCGGGACGCACCGTACGCCCGTAGAACCGGGACGAAACCGTGTGAACGGGGCGTGAAGAAGGGCGTCCGGGGTGAGCGCGACGTCGCCGGGGGATTGCCGGGCGTTAACCCCCTGGGGTTACGATCCTCGGTAGAGACAGTCCTAGGCGCCCGTCGGGTGTGCTGTGAACCTCGGAGAAAAGGAAGAACCTATGTTCGGCAACCTCAGGGGTTGGGAAATCTTCGTCATTCTCGGGGTCATCATCCTCCTGTTCGGTGCGAAGAAGCTCCCGGACATGGCCCGCTCCCTCGGCAAGTCGGCCCGCATCCTCAAGAGCGAGGCCAAGGCCATGAAGAAGGAGGGCGAGGCCGACGACGCGGCCGCCCCCGCCCCCACCGTCGCGGACGCCGCCCCGCAGCAGCCGGTCGTGCCCCGCACCATCCAGGCCGCGCCCGGTGACGTGACCAGCTCGCGGCCCGTCAGCGAGCCGAACCGCACCACCCAGGGCTGACCCAAGCCGCACACGCCAGCCAACTGCAACGAGCCAAGGGACGTGGGTTGCTCAAGTCTGCCCGCAAGCAGGGGAAAGCGGACAAGGACGCCGAAGGGCGGATGCCTCTTGTCGAGCACCTGCGTGAGCTGAGAAACCGTCTGCTGAAGTCGGTCCTGGCGATCCTCCTGATCACCATCGTGTCGGCCTTCTTCTACAAGGAACTCATCGACTTCATGCTGAAGCCGATGCTGGATTCCGTCGGCTGCACCGGCGGGGTGGTCTCGCAGCGCAACGGCCGCCCCTGCGCCGACATGACGGTGAACGGCCTCATCGCGCCGTTCTCGATCGCCCTGAAGGTCTCCCTCACCGCCGGTGTGGTGCTGTCCGCGCCGGTGTGGCTCTACCAGCTGTGGGCGTTCACCGCCCCCGGCCTGCACAGCCACGAGAAGAAGTACGCGATGAGCTTCGTCGCGGTCGGCGCGCCGCTGTTCGGCGCCGGCGCGGTGCTCGCGTACAAGGTCCTCCCGCAGACCGCGACGGTCCTGCTGGAATTCACCCCCGACAACGCGCGCAACCTGCTGCCGGTCGACGACTACCTCGACCTGGTCACGCGCATGGTCGTCGTCTTCGGCCTGGCCTTCGAGCTGCCGCTGCTGCTGATCCTGCTGAACATCACCGGAGTGCTCACCGCGAAGCGGCTGGCGAGCTGGTGGCGGGCCATGGTCCTCGGGATCACGGTGTTCGCCGCGTTCGCCACGCCCACCGGCGACCCGCTCACGATGCTGTCCCTCGCCGTCCCCATCGTGGCCCTCTACTTCCTCGCGCTCGGCATCTGCCTGGTCAACGACCGCCGCCGCCGGCGGAGCAACCCCGACGCGGAACTGAGCGATGACGAGGCCTCCCGGCTCGACCTCACCCCCGAGCCCGTCGGGCGGATCGAACCGGCCCCGGCCCCCGCGGCCCTGCCCGGCCAGGCCGACGGCGGACGCCAGCGGATCAACGGGTACGACGACGCGACCTGACAGGTACATTCCGGAGCGTGAGCTCTGAGATCACCCTCTTCGTCAATCCCACCGCCGGACGCGGCCGGGGCGCGCACGCCGCGCAGCCGGCCGCTTCCGCGTTGCGGGAGGCCGGCTTCCGCGTGCGGACCGTCCTGGGTGCCGACGGACCGGACGCGCTGGCCCGGCTGCGGGCCGCCGTCGCCGCCGGCACGGGCGCGGTGGTCGCGGTCGGCGGCGACGGCATGGTCTCCCTGGCGCTCCAGGCCCTGGCACGGACGCGGGTGCCGCTCGGCGTGGTCGCGGTGGGCACCGGAAACGACTTCGCGCGCTCGATGGGGCTGCCCGTACGGTCGCCCGCGCAGGCGGGCCGGCTCGCCGCCGAGGCCCTCAAGGAGGGCCGGATCCGCGAGATCGACCTGGGACTCGCCGCCGGCACCTGGTACGGGACGGCGCTGTGCTCCGGCTTCGACTCGCGGGTCAACGACCGGGGCAACCGGATGCGGCTTCCGGCGGGCCGCTTCACGTACGACCTGGCGATGGTCGCGGAACTGGCCCGCTTCCGGCCCTTCCCCTACCGGATCACCCTGGACGACGGCCCGGTCATCGAGACCGAGGCCACGCTGGTCGCCGTCGGCAACGGAACCTCCTACGGGGGCGGGATGCGGATCTGCGCGGACGCCGTACCCGACGACGGGCTCTTCGACGTGACGGTCGTCGGCGACTGCGGCCGGGCCACGCTGCTGAAGGTGTTCCCGCAGGTCTACCGGGGCACCCACCTCGCCCACCCGAAGGTGACCGTGCACCGCGCGGCCCAGGTGACCCTGGAGGCGGCGGGGATCACCGCGTACGCGGACGGCGAGCCGCTGGGGCCGCTGCCGGTGACCGCGCGGTGCGTGCCGGGGGCCCTGCGGCTCCTCGTGTAGCGGCCGCCGCGGGCCCTGCCGCGAGCCCCCTCGGGAACCCCGCCGGGAGCCCCCTCGGGAACCCCGTCGTGCTCCGCTTAAATGATCGCGACTGTTGTCAGGGGTGGCGGGTAGGCTCGATCCCAAGATGACCGAAGAACTCTCACCCGCCGACCGGTACGCCGCGTTCCGGCGCCGCGCCGCCGAAGAGGCCACCGCGCTGCACCCCTTCCGCGAGATGTACGCGTTCGAGCTGGACCCGTTCCAGATCGAGGCGTGCAAGGCCCTGGAGGCCGGCAAGGGCGTCCTGGTGGCCGCCCCGACCGGCTCGGGGAAGACGATCGTCGGCGAGTTCGCCGTGCACCTGGCCCTCCAGCAGGGCCGCAAGTGCTTCTACACGACGCCGATCAAGGCACTGTCGAACCAGAAGTTCGCCGACCTCGTCAAGCGCTACGGCGCCGACAAGGTGGGCCTGCTGACCGGCGACAACAGCGTCAACGCCGACGCGCCGGTGGTCGTGATGACCACCGAGGTCCTCCGCAACATGCTGTACGCGGGCTCACAGGCGCTGCGTGGCCTCGGCTACGTCGTGATGGACGAGGTGCACTACCTCTCCGACCGGTTCCGCGGGGCCGTCTGGGAAGAGGTGATCATCCACCTCCCCGAGTCGGTGACCCTGGTCTCCCTGTCGGCCACGGTGTCCAACGCCGAGGAGTTCGGCGACTGGCTGGACACCGTGCGCGGCGACACCGAGGTCATCGTCTCCGAGGAGCGGCCCGTACCGCTCTGGCAGCACGTCATGGCCGGGCGCCGCATCTTCGACCTGTTCGAGGAGGAGTCCGACCACGGCGGCCGCGGCTCCGCGCGCCGGGAGGTCAACCCCGACCTGCTGCGCATGGCGCGCGAGGAGAACAGCCGCTCGTACAGCCCCAAGGACCGGCGGCGCGGGAAGATGGTCCGCGAGGCCGACCGGGAGCGCGAGCGGCGCTCGCGCGGCCGGATCTGGACCCCGTCGCGGCCGGAGGTCATCGCCCGCCTCGACAACGACGGGCTGCTGCCCGCCATCAACTTCATCTTCAGCCGGGCCGGCTGCCAGGCCGCCGTCCAGCAGTGCCTGTACGCGGGCCTGCGGCTCAACGACGACTCCGCTCGCCTCAAGGTCCGCGAGATCGTCGAGGCGCGCACCTCCTCCATCCCCACCGAGGACCTGCACGTCCTGGGGTACTACGAGTGGCTGGAAGGCCTGGAGCGGGGCATCGCCTCGCACCACGCGGGCATGCTGCCCACCTTCAAGGAGGTCGTGGAGGAGCTGTTCGTCCGCGGCCTGGTCAAGGCCGTCTTCGCCACCGAGACCCTGGCGCTGGGCATCAACATGCCCGCGCGCACGGTGATCCTGGAGAAGCTGGTCAAGTGGAACGGCGAGCAGCACGCCGACATCACCCCCGGCGAGTACACGCAGCTGACCGGCCGGGCCGGCCGCCGCGGGATCGACGTCGAGGGCCACGCCGTCGTGCTCTGGCAGCGCGGCATGGACCCGGTGGGCCTCGCCGGACTCGCGGGCACCCGTACGTATCCGCTGCGCTCCAGCTTCAAGCCCTCGTACAACATGGCCGTGAACCTCGTCAGCCAGTTCGGGCGGCACCGCTCGCGCGAACTGCTGGAGACCTCCTTCGCGCAGTTCCAGGCCGACCGCTCGGTCGTCGGGATCTCCCGGCAGGTGCAGCGCAACGAGGAGGGCCTGGAGGGCTACCAGGAGGGCATGACCTGCCACCTGGGGGACTTCGAGGAGTACGCGCGGCTGCGCCGCGACCTCAAGGACCGCGAGACCGACCTGGCCAAGCAGGGCGCGGCCCAGCGGCGGGCGCAGGCGGCCAGTTCGCTGGAGAAGCTCAAGCCGGGCGACATCATCCACGTGCCGAGCGGCAAGTTCGCCGGGCTGGCGCTCGTCCTGGACCCGGGCGTGCCGGCCGGGCGGGTCAACGGGCACCGCGGACACGAGTACACCGAGGGGCCGCGGCCGCTGGTGCTCACCTCCGAGCGGCAGGTCAAGCGGCTCGCCGCGATCGACTTCCCGGTACCGGTGGAGCCCCTCGACCGGATGCGGATCCCCAAGACCTTCAACGCCCGTTCCCCGCAGTCCCGTCGGGACCTGGCCTCGCAACTGCGGACCAAGGCCGGCGACTTCAGGCCCGGGCGGGCGCCCCGCGGGCGGGCCGCGGCGGCCGACGACCGCGAGATCGCGCGGCTGCGCGCGGCGCTGCGGGCGCACCCCTGCCACGGGTGCGACGAGCGCGAGGACCACGCCCGCTGGGCGGAGCGCTACCACCGGCTCCAGCGCGACACCCGGCAGCTGGAGCAGCGCATCGAGGGCCGGACGAACACCATCGCCCGCACCTTCGACCGCATCCACGCGCTGCTCACCGATCTGGACTACCTGCGCGAGGACGAGGTCACCGCGCACGGCAAGCGGCTCGCCCGGCTGTACGGGGAGCTCGACCTGCTGGCGTCCGAATGCCTGCGCGAGAAGGTCTGGGAGGGCCTGAGCCCGGCCGAACTGGCCGCCTGCGTCTCCGCGCTGGTCTTCGAGGCCCGGCAGTCCGACGACGCGGTCGCGCCGAAGGTGCCCGGGGGCGCGGCGAAGGCGGCGCTGGGCGAGATGATCCGCATCTGGGGCCGGCTCGACGCGCTGGAGGAGGAGCACGGCATCAGCCAGACGGAGGGCGTGGGCCAGCGCGAGCCGGACCTCGGCTTCGCGTGGGCGGCCTACCAGTGGGCCTCCGACAAGAGCCTGGACGAGGTGCTGCGCGAGGCGGAGATGCCGGCCGGTGACTTCGTGCGCTGGTGCAAGCAGGTCATCGACGTGCTCGGCCAGGTGGCCGCGGCGGCGCCCTCGGCGTCCGGCGACAGCGGGAGCACGGTGGCGCGCAACGCCCGCAAGGCCGTGGAAGGCCTCCTGCGGGGTGTAGTGGCCTACAGCTCGGTCGGCTAGGCGCTTTTGGGGCTTCCTCCGAGAGGGGGACTGGCCCGATCTGATCTCTTGCCATGATCGAATCGGCGTGCGCTGTGCGACGATCGGCGCATGAGTGCGGGAGCAGACGAAGGTCCGAGACGGGTCGGTCGGCCGCGCGCCGACCGGCTGAGGCCGCAGAGCGGCCGGCCGCCGCGCGAGGAACTCCTCTGCGCGGCGGCCGAACTGTTCACGGCCCGGGGGTACGCGGCCACCACCACGCGGGCAGTCGCGGAACGGGCCGGGATGCGCCAGGCCACGATGTACCACTACTTCGCCGGCAAGGAGGACCTCCTCGCCGAACTCCTCGAATCCACGGTCGCGCCCTCGCTGGCCCTGGCCCGCCGCCTGCTCGCCGACACCGGCCGGCCCGCCGCGCGGCGGCTGTGGGAGCTGTGCCGCTCCGAGGTCCTGTTGCTCTGCGGGGGACCGTACAACCTCGGCGCGCTCTACCTGCTGCCCGAGGTGGGCGGGGTGCGGCTGGCCCGGTTCCACCGGATGCGCGGCGAACTGCGCGACGCATACCGGGAGTTGCTCGGCGGCACCTGCGCGGGGGCCGAGCTGGCCGGGGACCGGGCGGGGCTCGCGCTCCGCAACGACCTGGTCTTCGGCCTGATCGAGGGCGTCATGCTGATCCACCGGGCCGCTCCCGCGCGGCCGGTCGCCGTCTTCGCCGAGGCCACCGCCGACGCGGCGCTGCGGATCGCGGGCGTCGGGTCGGCGGCGCGGACGGCTTAGGCCGTCTCCTCCGGTCGCGGCTCGGCGGCTGCGGACTCCCAGGACGGGAGGTCCTCCCAGGCGCGCAGGGTGCGGGTGCTCTCGAAGCGGTGCGCGGTGCCCGTGACCGGGTCGGTGAACGCCAGTACCCGGGCCAGGAGTTGCAGGGGGCGCCGGTAGTCGTCCGGCGCGGGGTCGGTGACCCGCGGGTACACCGGATCCCCGAGGATCGGCAGGCCCAGGCGGTTCATGTGCACGCGCAGCTGGTGGGTCCGGCCGGTGTGCGGGGTCAGCCGGTAGCGGCCGAGGGCGCCCGAGGTCCCGGTCAGCTCGACGAGGGTTTCGGCGTTGGGCACGCCGTCCGGGACCTCGACCGCCGCGATGACCCCGCGGGTCTTCTCGATCCGGCTGCGGACGGTGCGAGGGAGCTCCACCGAGGGATCGTGGGGCGCGAGGGCCTCGTACTCCTTGTGCACCCGGCGGTTCTGGAAGAGGAGCTGGTACGCGCCGCGGTCGGCGGGCCGGACGCTGAACATCACCAGCCCCGCGGTCAGCCGGTCCAGCCGGTGGGCCGGGCTCAGTCCGGGCAGGTCCAGCTCCCGGCGGAGCCGGGCGAGGGCGCTCTGGGTGACGTGGCTGCCGCGCGGGGTGGTGGCCAGGAAGTGCGGCTTGTCCACGACGAGCAGGTGCGGGTCGCGGTGCAGGACGCGGATCGCGAAGGGCACCACCGGCTCGTCGGGGAGGTCGCGGTGGAACCACAGGTGGGCGCCCGGCTCGTAGGGGTCCCCGGCGCGGCACGCCCGGCCGTCGCGGTCGACGATGCCGCCGGTGGCCAGCAGCCGGACCACGGCCTCGGCGCCGGCGCCGGCCGCGTACCGGGCACGGAGGTACCCGCCGAGGTCGGGCCACGTCCCGTCCGGGTCGGGCGGCAGGCGCAGCCGGACCGGGTCGATGCCGGCGCGCTGCGGGAGGGGCGAGGGAGGTGCCTGGGGTCTGCGGGTCATCGGGGACAGGCTATGCGGCGCGGCTACCGCTCGGTGAAGGTGCCCAGGCCGGTGGAGTCGAGGTACTCGACGCGGACGGTGCCGTCGGCGAACGTCACGCCGGTGCGGCCCACCGCGTTCTCGCCGGCGGTCTCGAAGCTGAAGACGTTCCCGTCGTAGTGGGTCAGGGGGAAGCGCATCGGCTTCGGGCCGAGGGAGAGGGTGAGGGCGCCCTTGTCGTCGGCGGTGACGGTGAGCGGTCCGTAGTACGGGTTGTCGTACGTCCCGGTGTACGCGGCGCTGTCCTCGGCGGGCGCGGCGCCGGCCGGCGGGCGGGCGTAGTCGGTGGGGGAGCGGCCCGCGTCGTCCACCTGTGCGTAGAGCGCGGCGGCCAGCTCCAGCCAGTCGGTGGTGACCTTGCCGTGTTCGGCGAAGTCGAAGAAGTCCAGGGCGATGGCGTCGGCCTGACCGACGGGCGCGCCGTTGGTGAGGACGACGATGCCGAGCTGCTCCAGGGGGAGCATCGTCACGTTGGTGTTGGCACCGAGGGCGAAGGCCCCGGAGTGGCTCAGGCGCAGCCGGCCGGCGTCGTCGTACGAGACGTTCCAGCCGAGGCCGTAGAAACCGGTGCGGGCGGTGGGACCGGAGGGCGGCTGCGACACGATCTCGGGCACGTGGGTGTGGGCGAGGGTGTCCGCCGGGACGATGCGCTTGCCGTCGAGGGTGCCGCCGGCCAGCTGGAGGCGGAGCCAGCGGGACAGGTCGCGGGCGGTGGAGCTGACCCCGCCGGCGGGTGCCTGGGCGTCGGGGTCGCGGACGTAGCGGGGGCTCCAGGTGCCGTCGGCGTTCCGGACGTGGGTGACGGCGCGGTCGGGGTCGTTCGCGAAGGCGGAGAACTCCGTGCTGGTGCGCGTCATGCCGGCGGGCTTGAACAGGGTGTCCTGGCTGAGCTTCTGCCAGGACGTTCCCTCGGCGCGGGCGACGGCCTCGGCGGCGGCGGTGAGGCCGAAGTTGGTGTACGCGTAGCTCGCGCGGAACGGGGCGAGGGCTTCCAGGCGCAGGTGGTCGAGGATGTACGACCGGTCGTAGCCGAGGTCCTCCAGGAGGTCCCCGGCGTGGTCGGGGAGGCCGCTGCGGTGGGAGAACAGGTCGGCGGTGGTGACGTGGCCGGTGACCCACGGGTCCTTGAGGGAGAACCCGGGGAGCTCGGTGCGGCGGTCCCATCCGTCGGGGGCGGTGAGGGTGCCGGCCACGACGGTGGAGGAGACGGGCTTGGAGAGGGAGGCGATCTGGAAGACCGTGTCCGGGTCGACGGCGCCGGGCTCGCCGACGCGGCGGACGCCGTAGCCCTTGAGGTGGATCACCTTGTCCCGGTGGACGACGGCCACGGAGACCCCCGGCACGCCGGTGCGGCGCATCATGTCCTCGACGGTCCGGTCCAGGCGGGCGACCGCCTTGTCGACCTGGGCGTCGGTGATCTGCGGCTTCGGGGCCGGGGGCGGGCTGGGGGCGGCCGGCGCGGTGGCGGGCGGGGCCGTGGCGGCCGCCGGAGCGGCGGTCGCCGCCGTCGCGGTCAGGAGGATCGCGGCCCCGACCGAGCCGAGTGCGCGGAGCGTACGCATGCCGCCCATTGTCCCGCCGTACGGGTGAACGCGCCTGTCGGGCCGTTGACCCCGGTGGGCGGGTGGGCGGGCCGGCCCGCGCCGTGCCGGGCGGGAGCGTCAGCGACGCGGTGGTGCGGGGCTCCGCCCCGGACCCCGCGCCTCAAACGCCGGCGGGGCTGGAAGACGCCCCGGACCGGCTGGAGTGGCCGGCGGGGCTGGGATCGGCCCGGGGCCAGGGGGCGCCGCCGGGTCAGGCGGCTGCGGCGTGGTCCTGTTCGGCTTCCACCGCCGCGTTCCAGTCGCGCTTGATCGCGCGCCAGCCCTCGTCCGTCTCGCCCAGGCGCCAGTAGCCCGAGATCGACAGCCGCTCGCGCGGAACGCCCCGCTCCATGCGCAGGTGGCGACGCAGCTCCTTGACGAAGCCCGCCTCGCCGTGAACGAACGCGTGCACGTCCTGGGAGGGGAACTCCAGGGCGGTGACCGCCTCCACGAGCGCCTCGCCGATCGGGCGGTCGCCGCGGTGCAGCCAGACCGGGACGACCCCGTCCGGCGTGGCGACCTTCTGCTCGTCGTACGGGCCCTCGATCTCCACGTACGCGTGCACCCGCGCGCCCGCCGGCATCCGCTCCATCGCCGCGGCGATCGCGGGCAGGGCGCTCTCGTCGCCCACCAGCAGGTGCCAGCCGGCCGTCGGGTCCGGGGCGTAGGCGCCGCCCGGGCCGAGGAAGCGCACGAGCTCGCCCGGCTGTACGCGCGCCGCCCAGGGGCCGGCCAGGCCTTCGTCGCCGTGGACGACGAAGTCGAGGGTCAGCTCCCGGTGGGCCGGGTCCCAGGCCCGCACGGTGTACGCGCGCTGGCGCGGCCACTGGGCACGCGGGAAGTCGGCGCGGATCTGCTCCAGGTCCCACGGCGCGGGGTAGGTGACCCCCTGCGGCGGGAACAGGAGCTTGACGTAGTGGTCGGTGTACGTGCCCGCGCCGAATCCGGCCAGACCGTCACCGCCCAGCACGATCCGCACCATGTGCGGCGTCAGCCGCTCGGTGCGTACGACGACGGCGGTGCCGACTGCGCGGGCGCGTCCTTCTGCCACGGTGTCTCCCCTGACTCCCCTGAAACTTAGGATTACCTAAGTTAGCACCTCAGGTGCGCAGCGCGCCGCTCAGGCGCGACACGGCTCCACCGAGGCCCCACCGATGGGCGAGTGCGTCGACCAGTTCCGGGTGGGACGGAAGTGACGGGAGAGCCGGGTCGAACTGCGGAATCGGCACGTCCCCGGCGACCTGGACCACCTTGGGGGCCACGGCCAGGTACGGCCGCGATTCGTCCAGGCGCTTGCGCTGGGTCGGGGTCAGCTTCGACTTCGGGTCGTCGATCGCGGCGATGATCCCGTCCAGCGTGCCGTACGCGTCGAGCAGCTTCGCCGCCGTCTTCTCGCCGATGCCGGGGACGCCGGGCAGGCCGTCGCTGGGGTCCCCGCGCAGCAGCGCCAGATCCGCGTAGCCGGGGCCGTCGACGCCGTACTTCTCGCGCAGCCACGCCTCGTCGGTGATCTGGAGGGTGCCCACGCCCTTCAGGGGGTACAGCACGCGCCGCTGCCTGGCGTCGTCCACCAGCTGGTAGAGGTCCCGGTCGCCGGTGACGATGTCCACCGGGCCGGTCGCCCGGGCGGTCAGCGTGCCGATCACGTCGTCCGCCTCGTACCCGGCGACCCCCACGCGGGCGATGCCGAAGGCGTCCAGCGCCGCCTCGATGATCGGCACCTGCGGGGCGAGGGTGTCCGGGGTCTCCTCCTCGTCCGGACCCGTCTCGGTCTCCACCGCGACGCGGTGCGCCTTGTACGACGGGATCAGCTCCACCCGCCAGTGCGGCCGCCAGTCGGCGTCCATGCAGGCCACCAGGTCGTCCGGGCGGTGGTCCTGGACCAGGCGGCCGATGAAGTCGAGCAGTCCGCGCACGGCGTTGACCGGGGTGCCGTCGGGGGCCTTCACGGAGTCCGGCACACCGAAGTAGGCGCGGTAGTAGAGGGAGGCGGTGTCCAGGAGCATCAGGCGTCGTGTCGTCACGCTGACGATGATGCCGCACCCCGGGTGCCGGTCCGCCGGGCGCCGGCGCGGGCCGCCGGCCCGGCCGCGGCCGGGCCGCCCGAGCGGAACCCCGGCCGGGCTCCAGGGCGACGGCGTACGGTGGCGGCCCGCGGACGACCACGGAAGGTCACCGGGCGGGCACGGATGATCACCCGTGGCGGGGGACCAGTGCGCTCGTGCACGCGAAACCGGAGGCGGTTGCTGCGTAAGGTGCTTACAGCACACCGATGTGCGACGGACAAGGGGAGGGCAGCCCCGACATGAACGACAGGGACGGCACGGACGGCACGCCGGATGGCAAGGACGACAAGGGCAAGGACAAGGACGCCAGGGAGCCGCTCCGCGTGGGCGTGGCCGTGCGCAAGCGGCGCCGCGCGCTCCAGCTGACGCTGGCCGCCGTATCGGCGCGCAGCGGCCTGTCCGTCCCCTTCCTGAGCCAGATAGAGAACGAGCGGGCCCGCCCCAGCATGCGCTCCCTGGAACGGGTCGCCGACGCCCTGGAGACCACGGCCGTCGAACTGCTGGCCGCCTCCGACACGGCCCGCACCGTGGACCTCGTGCGGGCCGGTGACGACTCCGCCCTCACCCCGGTGCCCGGCGTACGGCCCCTCGTGCGCGGGCACCACCAGCTGCACGCCCTGGAGTTCACCGGAGACCAGGACGCGGGCCGGGAGTACCAGCACCGCAACGACGAACTGATGTACGTGGTCGCCGGCGCCTGCCAGGTGGAGGCCGAGGGCCGGGCGTACCGGCTGGAGAGCGGGGACGCGCTGTTCCTGTCCGGCGGGGTGCGGCACCGCTGGCGGGCCGTCACCGAGGACACCCGGATCCTGGTCGTCGCGGTCGGCGAGCACATCCACGCCACGTCCGAGCCGCCGTCCCCCGGGCGCTGAACGGCGTGCGGCGGGTCGTGTCGCTGGTGCCGTCGCTGACCGAGGCGGTCGCGGTGAGCGCGCCCGGCCTGCTGGCCGGGGTCACCGACTGGTGCACGCACCCCGGGGACCTCGGGGGCGCGGTGCGGATCGGCGGGACGAAGAACCCCGACGTGCGGCGGATCGCGGAGCTGCGCCCGGACCTGGTGATCGCCAACGAGGAGGAGAACCGGGCCCCCGACGTGGCGGCGCTGCGCGCGGCGGGGCTGGAGGTGCTGGTGACCGAGGTGCGGGACCTCCCGCAGGCGCTGCGGGAGCTGGACCGGTTGCTGGTGGGCGTGCTGGGGCTGAAGAGGCCGGGGTGGCTCGCGGACGCCGAGGCGGCCTGGGCCCGGGCGGAGCAGCCGGCAGCGTCCCGGACCGCGTTCGTGCCGGTCTGGCGGCGGCCGTGGATGGTGCTGGGCCGGGACACCTTCGCGGGGGACGTACTGGCCCGCCTGGGGGTGCGCAACGTCTACGCCGGGCACGCGGAGCGGTACCCGCGGATCCCCGCCGGGGAACTGGCGGCGAGCGGCTGCGACCTGGTCGTGCTGCCGGACGAGCCGTACCGCTTCACGGCCGCGGACGGACCGGAGGCCTTCCCGGAGCTGCCCGCCGCGCTGGTCTCCGGCCGCCACCTGACCTGGTACGGGCCCTCCCTCGCCGAAGCCCCGGCGGTACTGGCGCGGGCGCTGCGCGCGGCGGCGGGCTGAACGGGCCGGGCTGAACGGGCCGGGCTGAAGGGCCGGTCCCCTCAGTCGCCGGGCCGCTCTGCGCGGAGGAAGGCCGCGACGGCCGACACGAACCGGTCGGCGTCGTCCTGCCAGGGGTAGTGGCCCGCTCCCGGCTGGACGACGAGCGTGGCGCCCGGGAAGAGCTCCGCGAAGCCGGCCACGCTGCCGGGCGGGCTGTTCAGGTCGTACTCCCCGGCGAGCAGCAGGACGGGCGCCGCGAAGGCGGCGAGCGCGGCCCGGGTCGCGCCCGGGTCGAACGCGCCCTCGGCGGCGAAGCGGGCGACCGCCTCCGCGTTGCGCGGCTGCCCGGCCGCGTGCTGCCGCCGGGCCGCGGCGTCCCAGCGGCCGTGGAGGAACGGGGCGACGGCCTGCCCGTCCCCGCCGGCGCCCGCGATGAGGGCCTCCAGGGCGGCGAAGGCCGCCGGGAACCACGGCTCCTCGCTGCGCAGCAGCGCGAGTTCGCGCCGCTCCCGACCGGTGGCGGCCAGGCCGACGGACCGGGCGCCCGGGGTGACCAGGACGAGCCGGCCGACCCGCTCCGGGTGCCGGGCGGCGTGGAGCGCCGCGAGGTCGGTGCCGCCGGAGTGTGCCAGGAGGTCCGTCCGGGGGAGCCCGAGGTGGGCGCGCAGGGCCTCGACGTCGTCGACCATGCGGTCGCAGCGGTAGGAGGCGGGATCGTCGGGGACCGCGGACCGGCCGGTGCCGCGGAGGTCCGGGACGATCAGCCGGCGGTGTGCGGACAGGCCGCCGAGGTCGCCGAGGTACCGGGAGTCCGCGGGACCTCCCGGGAGGCAGAGGAGGGGATCGCCGGTGCCGGTCACGCGATAGGCGAGGCGGGTGCCGTCGGGCGCGGTGAAGGTGGGCATGCCGCGGATCCTGCCAGTTATAACCAGGTTGTACAACCAGGTTATAGCGGGGTGTCGGGGCCCGGGCTCCTCGGGTGTATAACCGAGCCATGACAGGCGATGAGGGCGCGGACGGGAACCCCGGCGGGCTGACCGAGGAACAGGCCGGGCGCATGCTCGCCGACATGAACGAGGTCATCCGCGCGGGTGAGGACATGCGCAGGCTGCGCGGCGAGATGATCCAGCTGTTCGTCGGCCGCGGCTGGACCCAGGAGAAGATCGCCCGGCTCACCGGGATGAGCCAGCCCGCCGTCTCCAAGCAGGTCGCGAAGTACCGGGAGGGCGATCCGCCGCCCCCGGCCGGGCTCCGGCTCGACCAGCGCGACGGCCCCTGGCTCGAAGGCCGCCTCTGGGGCCTCGCCGAGGAGATCTCCGAGTCCCTCGGCGGCGCCGCCCGCTGTACGCGCTTCGTCGACGCGGCCGCCCGGGGCCGGCAGCGCTTCACCCCCGGGAGCGTCGACGAGCTGAGGCGGCTCGTCGAGGAGGACCTGGACCGGCACCGGGACGGGCTGCCCGCGGGCTGCCGGGCCGCGTACGACCGGATCGCCCGCGGTCTCGACGTCCTCGCCGGAGCACCCCCGGCCGGACCGGCCCCGGAGGGGCCGCCCCCCGCCGGATCCCCCTCCGTGCGGCGCGCCCTCGCCCGCCGGATCCAGCGCGACCGGCTCACGGGCGCCGCGTAGGCCCGGGTTCAGCGGGCCGGCAGGCTGCGGGTGAACAGGCCGCGCAGGGTGTGGGCGGCCGCGAGCAGCCAGGCCGTCAGCAGGCAGGCGAAGAGGGCGGCGGCCAGCCAGGCGAAGGCGGTCAGGCCGGTGTGGCGGGCCAGACCGGCGGCGCCGGTGACGCAGGTGCCCACGGGGAACGTCAGGGCCCACCAGGTCATCGAGAATCCCATCCCGCGCCGGGCCGCGCGCACCAGCATGGCCGCGGCGAGGGCCAGCCACAGCAGCGCGAACCCCATCACGGGGACCCCGTACACGACCGCGAAGGAGCCGAGGCCCTCCGCGTACGGGGCGCCGATCGCACCGGGCGCCACGTCGGCGAGCTGGTTCACGGCGGTGGTGGACTGGCCGAGGGGGCCCAGGACGAGGAACAGGGTCGGGGTGAGCAGCAGGGGCAGCGGGCCGCTGAGGACCAGCCGGGCGAAGATCAGGGGGAGCATCAGCAGGGTGGCCAGCAGGCTGACGCCGAACAGGGCGTAGCAGGCCAGCAGCATCGCCTCGCGGGCCTGCCCGGCGGGCAGGTGGGGGACGAGCAGGGGCCCGAGCGCCGCGGAGACCATCGGGGCGACCAGGGGGAGCAGCCACACGGGGGTGGCCTGGGCGGCCTCGACCTTGTGGCGCACGACCATCAGGTACGGGACGACCACGGCCATCAGCAGTCCGATCGCGGTGCCGGCGCTGAACAGCACGGCGTCCACGGCGACGGCCGCGTCCAGGCCGATGAGGTCCTTGCCGACGAGGAGGGTGCCGCCGCCGACGGCCAGCAGGGCCATGGACAGACAGCCGTAGAACGGGGCGACGGCGGGGTCGAGGAGGTGCGCGCGGGCCTGGTCGCGGTGGTGGATCCAGTGCCCGGCCCGGGCCGTGAGCAGTACGGCGAGGGCGGTGGCGGACAGCGCCCAGGCGAGCTGGCAGGCCACGCGCTGGCCGGGGAGCTGGTACGGGAGCGTCGCGCCGGCGTTGGCGATGATCGCCGTGCCCATGACGGAGGCGTACCAGTTCGGCCCGAGGTTCCGCAGGGCCTTGTGGGCCCGGGGGGCGGTCGCCGCGGGGCGGGTGGTGCGGGGGAGCGCGAGGGTGGTGGCCATGACTCCAGGGTCCGGCGGGCGCGAACCGGCTGGCAGAGGGCATCTCCCTATGAGGCCATAAACTGATGTTATGGGTAATGAGGAGTGGGTTCCGCTGGCGCACCGGGTGCCGGATCTGGGCGCGCTGGAACTGCTGCTCGAGGTCGCGCGGGTCGGCAGTCTGAGCGGGGCGGCCCGGCGGCTGGGCATCACGCAGCCCGCGGCCAGCAGCCGCATCCGGGCGATGGAGACGCGGCTGGGGGTGGCCCTCGTCGACCGGTCGCCGCGCGGCTCGACGCTGACGGCGGAGGGCGCGCTGGTCACGGACTGGGCCCGGCGGGTCGTGGACGCGGCGGAGGCCTTCGACGCGGGAGCGCAGGCCCTGCGGGGCCGGCGGGACTCGCGGCTTCGGGTGGCGGCCAGCATGACCATCGCGGAGTACCTGCTGCCCGGGTGGCTGATCGCGCTGCGCGGCCAGCGGCCGGACACGGCGGTGTCCCTGCACGCCGGGAACTCGGCCGTGGTCGCCGAGCGGGTCCTCGCGCACGAGGCGGACCTCGGCTTCGTGGAGGGACTGACCGTGCCCGACGGACTGGACTCGGCGGTGATCGCGCAGGACCGCCTCGTGGTGGCGGTGGCGCCGGGCCACGCGTGGGCGCGGCGCTCGAAGGGCGTGACGGCGGCCGAACTGGCCTCGGCCCCGCTGATCCTGCGCGAGCGGGGGTCGGGGACGCGCCAGGTGCTGGACGCCGCCCTGGCCGGGAGCGGAGGGCTCGGGGAGCCGCTGCTGGAGCTGGCGTCGACCACGGCGGTGAAGGCGGCGGCGCTGAGCGGGGCCGGGCCGTGCGTGCTGTCGGAGCTGGCGGTGGGGGACGAGCTCGCGGCGCGCCGCCTGGTGGAGGTACCGGTGGCCGGGGCGCCGCTGGACCGGGCACTGCGGGCCGTGTGGCCCGCGGGCTCCCGCCCGGCGGGCCCGGCGCGGGACCTCCTGTCCCTCACCCGCCGCCCGGCGCCGTAGCGCCCCGTCCGGCGGCTACGGGCGTACGGAACGGGGGCGCCGGCCGGGACGGCCTCCCCGGACGCCGTCCGGCCCGCGTCCGGCGCTCCGGACCGCCGTGCGGCCCCGGCCCGCCGTGCGGCCCCGGCCCCGCGGGGGCGTCACGCCACCGGGACGCGGTCCGGTGTGCGCAGGGCGGCGCGGGCCGCCGCGGCCTCGACCAGGGCGCCCATCACACGGGTGTCCCGGTCGCGTTCGGGGTGCCACTGGACGCCCAGCACCCAGTGCTCCGTACCGGGGAACTCGATCGCCTCCACCGTGCCGTCCACCGCGTCGGCCGAGACGACCAGGCCCCGGCCCAGCCGGTCGACGGCCTGGTGGTGGTACGTCGGCACCTGGGCCTCCTCCGGGACCGCGGCCGCGTACCGGGTGCCCGGCACCGGGCGGACCGGGTGCCGGGACATCACCCCCGGGGCGGCGACGTGCCCGTCGATGTGCTGGACGAGCGTGCCGCCCAGCGCCACGTTCAGCGCCTGCATGCCCCGGCAGATGCCCAGCAGCGGCAGGCCCGCCGCCAGCGCCGCCTCCAGCAGGGCCAGCTCCCACCGGTCGCGGACGGTCGCGGGGGCGCCCGTACGGGGGTCGCGGGCGGCGCCGTAGTGGACCGGGTCCAGGTCCGGACCGCCCGCGACGACCAGGCCGTCCACCCGGTCCAGCACCTCCGCGGCCCTCCCGGGCTCGTCCGGCGGGAGCAGCACGGCCGCGCCGCCCGCCGCCTGGACGAGTTCGTAGTACCCGGAGGGGACCAGGGACGTCGGGAGGTCCCACACGCCGTAGCGGGTGGACTCCTCCACGTAGGTGCTGATGCCGATGAGCGGCCTGGGCACGTTCTCTACCTCCGGGACGGGAGTGGTGGCGTCGGTCAGGGGCCAGGATTTCAGTCGCGTGCGAGTTCCGCCTCCGCTTCGGCGAGGGCGGCGAACTCCTCCTCGGGCGCCGAGGCCACCAGGTGGTGCCGGCTGTAGAAGGCGAAGTAGGCGAGGGCGACGGCGTACACGGCGAGCGCGATGAACGCCGCGTCCTTGTCCACGAGGAAGGTGGCGACCAGGGCCGAAAGGGCCAGCGCGAAGGCCACCGAGGAGGTCGCGATCCCGCCCGGGGTGCGGTACGGGCGCTCCAGCCCGGGCTCCCGGCGCCGCAGCACGATGTGCGACAGGGCCATCAGGGCGTACGAGATGGTCGCGCCGAACACCGCGATGTTCAGCATGCGGGCGCCGTCGCCGGTGGCCGCGGCCAGGGCGAAGCCGATCACGCCGGGGATGACGAGACCCAGGTACGGGGCCTTGCGCCGCGAGGTGAGCGAGAGGAACCGCGGCAGGTAACCGGCCCGGGAGAGGGCGAAGAGCTGGCGCGAGCCCGCGTAGATCAGCGAGAAGAAGGAGGCCACCAGCCCGGCGAGGCCGGCGTAGTTGACGAAACGGCTGAGCGCGGTGGGGCCGCCGTCCCCCTCCAGGGCCACGACCAGCGGGTTGCCGGCCGTGCGGACCGCGTCGGCGCCCTGCGCGCCGGTCGCCGCGAAGAAGGTGATCAGCGCCAGCAGCGCGAGGATGCCCATGGAGATCGACAGCGCCTTCGGCATGGAGCGGACCGGGTCCTTGGCCTCCTCCGCCGCCAGCGGCACGCCCTCCACCCCGAGGAAGAACCACATGCCGAAGGGGAACGCGGCCCAGATGCCCAGGAGGCCCATCGGCAGCCAGGAGTTCGAGCCGAAGGCCTCCGCGTCGACGGGGATGTCGTTGAGGCCGGCCGCGTCGAACTCGGTGAAGGCGCCCACCGCGAAGATCAGCAGTGCGGCGACGGCGATGGCGGTGACGACGAGGCTGAAGCGCAGGGCCTCGCCGACCCCCCAGAGGTGGACGCCTATGAAGACCGCGAAGCAGGCGAGGTAGACCGGCCAGCCGGACGTGAGGCCGAAGAGGCCGAGGGATTCGACGTAGTCGCCGATGAAGATGACGATCGCGGCCGGGGCCAGGATGTACTCGATCAGGATGGCGGTGCCGGTGAGGAAGCCGCCCCAGGGGCCCAGCGCGCGCCGGGCGAAGCCGTAGCCGCCGCCCGCCGTGGGGAGGATGGTGGACAGCTCCGCGAGCGAGAAGACCAGACACGCGTACATCGCGCCCATCAGGACGGTGGCGATGGCGAGCCCGCCGAAGCCGCCCTTGTCCAGGCCGACGTTCCAGCCGGAGAAATCGCCGGACACGACGTACGCGACGCCGAGGCCGGTGAGCAGCAGCCAGCCGGCGCTGCCGCGGCGCAGGGTGCGGCGCTTGAGGTAGTCGTCGCCGCCCTCGGGGGAATCGGTGGGTGCGGGCACGGCTGTCAGCCGTGCCTCGATGTCGTCGGCCATCGTGCGCTCCTGCCTCGGGGCAATGGTTGTGGGGCGTACCTTTGCCGCAGTGGGGTGGAGTGCGCAAGACCTCTGCGTTAAACGGAAGTAACGAATGCCTCTCCGGAGCGCCTGCGGAGATCCGCCGGGAACGCGCCACCCGTGGGCGCGATCAGGCCAGGAACCCCCTCAGCAGCGCCGCGGTGCCGCAGCAGTGCTCGCGCATCGTCGCGCGGGCCCGGTCGGCGTCCCGCTCCAGCACCGACTCCACCAGTGCGGTGTGCTGCTGCTGCGAGTGCTCCAGGTTGCGCACCAGCAGCGGGATGCAGTCCAGCAGGTCGTTCACGGTCGCCCGGACCGCCGCGTACTGGGCCGTCAGGGTGGCGGAACCGGCCAGTTCGCACAGGGTCAGGTGGAACAGGGTGTCCTGGCGCCGGTAGTCGGCGAGCGGGGCGTCGTGGGTCGCGGCCAGCGCGGCCAGCAGCCGCTCGGTCCCCTCCTCGGTCAGGCCGTGCGCGGCGCACAGTCCGGCCGCTCCCACCTCCAGGACCTCGCGGAACCGCAGGGCGTCCTCGATGTCCACCCCCGCGACGCGCCGGCGCAGCTCCTCCTCGGTACCGCCCGCCGGGGTGTCGGGGCGGGGCAGGACGAACGTTCCGCCGTACCGTCCCCGGCGGGCCTCCACGAGTCCCTGATCCTGCAGCACCTTCAGCACCTCGCGCAGCGTGACCCGGCTGATCCCCATCCGCTCGGCCAGTTCGCGCTCGGGCGGCAGCCGTTCGCCGCCCGGCACCAGACCGAGCCGGACCACCTGGAGGATCTGCTCCAGCGCCTCCTCGAAACCGTTGCCCGCCCGCACCTGCCGCAGCACGGGATTCAGCCGGGCGACGGCCCCGCCCTCGCTCGCCGTGTCGGTCATCTCGGCCCCTCCCCTTCCCAAGCAATGGTTCTATTCAATACCTTAGGCCTTCTCGGCTCACCGAAGGAGAGATTCCCGTGGTAGACCGCACGCCGCCGCTGACGCCCGAAGAGCTCCGCTCGCTCGTTGCCAGCGGCGAGATCGACACCGTCGTCATGGCCTTCCCCGACATGCAGGGGCGCCTCCAGGGGAAGCGGTTCGCCGCACCGTTCTTCCTCGACGAGGTCCTCGAACACGGTACGGAGGGCTGCAACTACCTCCTCGCCGTCGACACCGAGATGAACACGGTCGACGGCTACGAGATGTCCTCCTGGGACCGGGGCTACGGCGACTTCGCCATGCACCCCGACCTCGCCACGCTGCGCCGCCTCCCCTGGAACCCCGGCAGTGCCTTCCTCGTCGCCGACCTCGCCTGGAGCGACGGGTCGCCCGTCGTCGCGGCCCCCCGGCAGATCCTGCGCCGCCAGCTGGAGCGCCTCGCCGAACACGGGTACACCGCGATGGTCGGCACCGAGCTGGAGTTCATGGTCTTCCAGGACACCTACGAACAGGCCTGGAACGCCAACTACCGGGAGCTGACCCCGGTCAACCAGTACAACATCGACTACTCCGTCCTCGGAACCGGCCGCGTCGAACCGCTGCTGCGGCGCATCCGCAACGAGATGCAGGCCGCGGGCCTGGTCGTGGAGTCGGCCAAGGGGGAGTGCAACCTCGGGCAGCACGAGATCGCCTTCCGCTACGACGAGGCGCTCACCACCTGCGACCAGCACGCCGTCTACAAGACCGGAGCGAAGGAGATCGCCGCCCAGGAAGGCGTCTCGCTCACCTTCATGGCCAAGTACGACGAGCGCGAGGGTAACTCCTGTCACATCCACCTCTCGCTGGGCGACTCCGACGGACGCAACGCCATGGCCGGGGACGGACCGGACGACCACGGCGGAATGTCACCGGTGATGCGCCACTTCCTGGCCGGTCAGCTGGCCGCGCTGCGCGACTTCTCCCTTCTCTACGCCCCCAACATCAATTCGTACAAGCGTTTCCGGCCGGGATCCTTCGCACCGACCGCCGTCGCCTGGGGCGTGGACAACCGCACGTGCGCCCTGCGCGTGGTCGGCCACGGCCGTTCCATGCGCTTCGAGAACCGCCTGCCCGGCGGGGACGTCAACCCGTACCTCGCGGTCGCGGGCCTGGTCGCGGCCGGCCTCTACGGCATCGAGCACCGGCTGGAACTGCCGGAGGCGTGCGCGGGCAACGCCTACACCGGCGACTACGCCCACGTCCCCACGACGCTGCGCGAAGCCGCCGAGCTCTGGGAGAACAGCGAGATCGCCAAGGCCGCGTTCGGCCCCGAGGTGGTCGCCCACTACCGGAACATGGCCCGGGTCGAACTCGACGCCTTCGACTCCGCCGTGACCGACTGGGAACTGCGCCGCTCCTTCGAGCGCCTGTAGCCGGCCGCCGCTCCGGCCCGCCCGGCCTGTCGCTGCGGCCCGCCCGCCCGTCACTGCGGCCCCGTCGCCCTTCCCTTCGACGCCACCGAACCGAAAGTCTGTGAGGCACCACGTGTCCGATGCGCTGGAAGTCCTGAATCCGGCCACCGAGGAAGTCGTCGCCACCGTCCCGGCCGCCACACGGGACGACGTCGACGCCGCCGTCACCCGGGCCGCCGCGGCCCAGCGCCGCTGGGCCGCGGTCGCCCCCGCCGACCGGGCCCGGCTGCTGCGCCGCTTCGCCGCGGTCGTCGACGGCCACATCGGGGAACTGGCCCTGCTGGAGGTCCGCGAGGCCGGCCACACCATCGGCAACGCCCGCTGGGAAGCCGGCAACGTGCGCGACCTCCTCGACTTCGCCGCCGGGGGAGTGGAGCGGCTCTCCGGCCGCCAGATCCCCGTCGCCGGAGGCATCGACGTCACCTTCCTCGAACCCCTGGGCGTCATCGGCGTGATCGCCCCCTGGAACTTCCCGATGCCGATCGCCGCCTGGGGCCTCGCCCCGGCCCTCGCCGCCGGCAACGCCGTCATCCTCAAGCCCGCCGAGACCACCCCGCTCACGGCCCTGCGCCTCGCCGGACTCGCCCTCGAAGCCGGGATCCCCGAGCACCTCTTCCAGGTGCTCCCCGGCCGCGGGGCGGTCGCGGGCGACGCGCTCGTCGAGCACCCGGGGGTGGCGAAGATCGTCTTCACCGGTTCCACGCGCGTCGGCAAGCAGATCATGGCCAAGTGCGCCGACCGGGTGAAGCGGGTGACCCTCGAACTCGGCGGCAAGAGCCCCAACATCGTCTTCGCCGACGCCGACCTCGAAGCGGCGGCCGCGGCCGCCCCGATGGCCTTCCTCGACAACACCGGCCAGGACTGCTGCGCCCGTACCCGCATCCTCGTCCAGCGCTCCGCCTACGACCGGTTCCTGGAACTGCTCGTCCCCGGCATCGAGAACGTGGTCGTCGGCGACCCGGCCGACGAGAAGACCCAGATGGGACCGCTCATCTCGCGGGCGCAGCTGGAGCGGGTCCGGTCCTACGTCACCGACGGCCTGACCACGGTCCGCGGCGCCGCACCCGAGGGCCCCGGTTTCTGGTATCCCCCGACCCTGGTCACGGACGTCGACCCCACGGCGCCCGTGGCCACCGAAGAGGTCTTCGGCCCGGTCGCCGTCGTCCTGCCCTTCGAGGACGAGGAGGACGCCGTACGCCTGGCCAACGCGACCGAGTACGGCCTCTCCGGATCCCTGTGGACCCGCGACATCGGCCGCGCGCTGCGCGTCTCGCGCGCCGTCGCCGCGGGCAACCTGTCCGTCAACTCCCACTCCAGCGTCCGCTACGCGACCCCCTTCGGCGGCTACAAGCAGTCCGGCCTCGGCCGCGAGCTCGGACCCGACGCCCTCACCGCTTTCACCGAGACCAAGAACGTCTTCATCAGCACGGAGGCCTGAACCCCATGACCGACCGCACCGAAGAGATCATCTGCCGCCGCCTCGTCGGCCGCACCGCCGTCATCACCGGGGCCGGCAGCGGCATCGGTCTGGCCGCGGCCCGCCGGCTCGCGTCCGAAGGCGCCAACGTCGTCTGCGCCGACGTCGACCCGGTCGCCGGCAAGGCCGCCGCCGAAGAGGTCGCCGGCCTCTTCGTCCAGGTGGACGTCACCGACAAGGAGCAGGTCGACGCCCTCTTCAAGACGGCCTTCGACACCTACGGCTCCGTCGACATCGCCTTCAACAACGCGGGCATCTCGCCCGCCGACGACGACTCGATCCTGCTCACCGAGCTCGACGCGTGGAAGCGGGTCCAGGACGTCAACCTCACGTCCGTCTACCTGTGCTGCAAGGCCGCCCTCCCCTACATGCAGGCCCAGCGCCGCGGATCCATCATCAACACCGCGTCCTTCGTGGCCCTCATGGGCGCCGCCACCTCGCAGATCTCCTACACCGCCTCCAAGGGCGGCGTCCTGGCCATGTCCCGCGAGCTCGGCGTGCAGTTCGCCCGCGAGGGCATCCGCGTCAACGCCCTGTGCCCGGGGCCCGTCAACACCCCGCTCCTGCGCGAGCTGTTCGCCAGCGACCCCGAGCGGGCCGCCCGCCGCCTCGTCCACATCCCCGTCGGCCGCTTCGCCGAGGCGGAGGAGATCGCCGCCGCCGTCGCCTTCCTCGCCAGCGACGACTCCTCCTTCGTCAACGCCGCCGACTTCGTCGTCGACGGCGGCATCTCCGGCGCGTACGTCACCCCTCTCTAGCCGGCCCGGTCGGCGGCCCGGCCGGGCCGGGCCGCCCCACCGGTCACCTGGACCGCACCTCCCGGCAGCCGGGCGTCACGACGACGCCCGGCTGCCGTGCTCCACCACCCGCGACGATCTTCGTAGGAAGAGGAACAGGAGTGTCCCCCCAGTGACCCGACCCCGCCCCCGACCCCGCCCCCGACCCCGCAGCACCCGGCGGCTCCGAGCCGTCGCCGCGGCCGTGCTGGCCGCCGGCACCCTCGTCGCCGCGGCCCCCGCCGCCCCGGCGCACCGCCCCGGCACCCCCTGCGCCACCCCGCAGCTCAAGGCCGGCTGGTACGGCGACAACCAGGCCCGGCTCCAGCGGCTCATCGACACGTACGGACGCTGCGCCCCGCACCGGCCCGGCCGGCCCAAGCCCGTCGCCGTCTTCGACTGGGACAACACCGTCGTCAAGAACGACGTCGGTGACGCCACCATGTTCTGGCTGCTGCGCAACGGGAAGATACGCCAGCCCGACCGCGGCGACTGGTCCACCACCAGCCGCTTCCTGACCCCCGCCGCCGCCGGCGCCCTGGCCGGCGCCTGCGGCGGCCTCGCCCGCCCCGGCGCCCCGCTGCCCACCGGCGCCGGCACCCCCGCGGCCGACCGCTGCGCCGACGAGGTCAACGCCGTCTACGGCACCGCCGTGACCCGGGCCGGCGCCGCCGCCTTCGCCGGCTGGGACCGGCGCACCACCGAGCCCGGCTACGCCTGGCTCGCGCAGCTGACGCAGGGCTGGACCGCCCGCGAGGTACGGGCGTTCGCCGCGGCCGCCCGTACGGAGAACCTTGCCGCGCCGGTCGGCGCCGTCCAGCGCGTCGGCAGCGGAACCGCCACCGGCTGGGTCCGCTACTACGACCAGCAGAAGGACCTGGTCGCGGGCCTGCAGAAGGCCGGCTTCGACGTCTGGATCAGCTCGGCCTCGCCCCAGCCGGTCGTCGAGGTCTGGGCGCGGGGCGTCGGGATCGACGCCGGGCACGTCATCGGCATCCGCAACACCACCGCGCGCGACGGGAGGCTCACCGCCCACCTGAAGGGCTGCGGTTCGGTCCGGGACGGCGCCGACACGATGATCACGTACATCGACGGCAAGCGCTGCTGGATCAACCAGGAGGTCTTCGGAGTCCGCGGCGCGGCCGCCGAGCGGGTCCAGCCGCCCGCCCGCCGCCAGGTGTTCGCCGCCGGGGACTCCGACACGGACATCTCGTTCCTGCGCGACGCGACCGCCCTGCGGCTGGTGGTGAACCGCAACAAGAACGAGCTCATGTGCCGCGCGTACGACGACGGCGACGGCAAGTGGATCGTGAACCCGATGTTCATCGAGCCGAAGAAGCAGAAGACCGCCCCTTACCCGTGCGCCACCACCGGCTACGTCGACCACGACGGCACCCCGGGCCCGGTCCGCCGGGACGACGCCACCGTCATTCCGGACCAGACCGACTCCGTGTACGCGCAGGGGACCGCCTAGCGCAGGGGACCGCGCGGCCGGTTCCGGAAGAACGGGACTGAACGGGACTGAACGGGACTACAGGAAGGTGCGGCCCTCGCCCCGGTAGGTCGGGGCGGTGGCCGTCACCCGGTCGCCCTCGATCAGGTGCAGCGTGTCGAAGCGCTCGCACAGCTCCCCGGCCTTGGCGTGCCGGAACCACACCCGGTCGCCGATCAGCAGGTCGTCGGCCGGGCTGCCGAGCAGCGGGGTCTGCACCTCGCCCGCGCCCTCCTGCGGGTCGTAGCGCAGCCCCTGCGGCAGGTACGGGACGGGCAGCCGGTCCGCGCCCGCCGCGCCGGAGGCCGGGTAGCCGCCGCCGAGCACCGTGACCACGCCGACGCCGGGCCGCCGGACCACGGGCTGGGCGAACAGCGCCGCCGGACGCCCGCGGAACGAGGTGTAGTTGTCGAACAGGCGCGGTACGTACAGCCCGGACCCGGCCGCGATCTCCGTCACCGCGTCCTCGGCGGCGGTCTGCTGCACGCTGCCGGTCCCGCCGCCGTTGACGAACTCCAGGTCAGGGACCACCGCGCGGACGGCCCGTACGGTCGCCGCGCGCCGGGCGGCGAGCTCCCTGCGGGCCGCGCTCTGCATCAGCCGGACGGCCCGGGAGCGCAGCGGGCGCCCGGCCAGCGCGTCGCCGACCCCGGCGACGTGGCCCTCGTACCCCATCAGCCCCACCACCCGGAAGCCCGGACGGGCCGCGACCGTACGGGCCAGCGCGGCCAGCTGCTCCGGCTCGCGCAGCGGCGAACGCCGGGCCCCGACCCGGACCCGGCCGCCGAACAGGTGCAGGGCCGTGTCCAGTTCCAGGCAGACCCGGATCTCCTCGGCGCCGCCGTCACGGGACCGGTCGATCAGCTCCAGCTGGGCCGGATCGTCGACCATGACCGTGATCGCCGCGGCGAGCTTCGGATCCCCGGCCAGCTCGGCGAAAGCGGCCCGGTCGGCGGACGGGTAGGCCAGCAGCACGTCCTCGAAACCGGAGCGGGCCAGCCACACCGACTCGGCGAGGGTGTACGACATGATCCCGGCGAACCCGGGCCGGGCCAGAACCCGTTCGAGGAGGGCCCGGCACCGGACCGACTTGCTGGCCACCCGGACCGGCTTCCCGCCGGCCCGGCGGACGAGGTCGTCGGCATTGGCGTCGAACGCGTCGAGGTCCACGACGGCCAGCGGCGCGTCGAGGTGCGCGGTCGCCCGGTCGTACCGGGCCCGGTCGGCGGCGGGGGAGTTCATGGGCGGCAGCTTGCCAGACCGCACTACCGGTGGGTAGGGGTCGAGGGGGCCGGTACCCGCTCCGTCCCCGCCCCGCCCCGGCGCGGGGCGCCGTGGCCCGCTCCCGGCCCCGTCCCCGCCCGGACCGCCGGACACCCGGGGCCCGCGTACCGCCGGGAGGAGCCGTAGAGTACGGGCAGGCAGCCGTACGGAACGGGGGGCGGAGCCGCCGGATGACCACGACGACACCGCGGACCGAGCTGCCGGGCGAGCCCGAGCCGCTCCCGGCGCCGCTCCCCGCAGCCCGCCCGCGCCGCCACCCCGGACGCGTCCTCGCCGCCGTATTGTGCGGCCTGCTCGGCACCGGCCTCGCCGGCGGCGCCGGAGCCGCCGCCTGGGCCGAACACCGCGCCGCCCACCGGCCCCTGCCCCCCGACGCCGCCTACCGCGCGGCCGGGTCGCTGTGGCACACCGCCCCCGTGGACGGCCTCTTCCCCACCGTCCTGGCCGGCCCCGACGCCGGTCCCGGCGGCGCCGACCGGACCTGGACCCGGATCGCCGTCGCCCCCGACGCCGACTGCGCGGGCGCCCTCTCCGCCGAGTGGCGCGACCGGCTGGCCGCCACCGGCTGCACCCGCGTGCTGCGCGCCACCTACACCGACGCCACCCGCTCCTCCCTGGTCGCGGTCGGCATGGTCTTCACCCCCGCCGACGCCGCCGCCATGGCCGCGGCCGCCACGCTCCTCACCGCGCCGCCCGCGTACGGGTTCACCGACGCCCAGCGCGCCGCCTGGAGCGTCGCCGCGCTCCCCGAGGCCCCCGTCGTCGTCTACACCGTCTCCGCCTTCGGCGACGGCCGCGCCGTGGACGCGCCCCGCCCCGCGGAGGAGGCGGTGCGCAAGGACGCCACCGGAGCCGTCGCCCAGGCGGGCCTCGGCCACGACGCCGAGGCCGTCGCGGACCGGATCGAAGCCGCCGTGCGGGCGCTCGCCGCCCCGCCCGCCGCCCCGGAGCCCGCCCGATGACCCGCCGCCGGCGCCCGGCCCGCGCCCTCGCGCCCGGCGCCGCCGCCCTGACCGCCGCGGCGCTCCTCGCCTCCGCGGCGGTCGCGCCCCCCGCCGCCGCCGACACCATCCGGGACCGCCAGTGGGGCCTGCTGGCCCTGCGCGCCGAGGAGGCCTGGGGGACCACCCGGGGCGACGGCGTCACCGTGGCCGTCCTGGACACCGGGGTCGACGACGCCCACCCCGACCTCGCCGGCCAGGTCCTCGCCGGCACCGACCTCATCGGCATGGGCGCCGGCCGCGGCGACCGCGCCTGGGCCCGCCACGGCACCGCCATGGCCGGCATCATCGCCGGGCACGGGCACGGCCCCAGCCGCGGCCAGGGCGTCCTCGGCATCGCCCCGCAGGCGAAGATCCTGCCGGTGCGGGTGATCCTGGAGGAGGGCGACCCGGGACGCGCCAAGGCCCGCGAGAGCAAGGGCGGCGCCCTGGCCGAGGGCATCCGCTGGGCCGCCGACCACGGGGCGGACGTGATCAACCTGTCGCTCGGCGACGACAGCGACTCCGCGCACCACGAGGCGGGGGAGGACGAGGCCGTCCAGTACGCCCTCGCCAAGGGCGTCGTCGTCGTCGCCTCCGCGGGCAACGGCGGCGAGAGCGGCGACCGCGTCTCCTACCCGGCCGCCTACCCGGGCGTGATCGCGGTGACCGCCGTCGACCGCCGGGGCCGCAAGGCCGCCTTCTCCACGCGGAACTGGTACGCCACCGTCAGCGCCCCCGGCGTGGACGTGGTCATCGCCGACCCCGACCGGTCGTACTACGAGGGCTGGGGCACCAGCGCGGCGGCCGCCTTCGTCTCCGGCTCGGTGGCCCTGGTCCGGGCCGCCCACCCGGACCTCTCCCCGGCCCAGGTCAAGAAACTGCTGGAGGACACCGCCTCGGACTCCCCGGCCGGCGGCCGCGACGACGCCCGGGGCCACGGCACGGTCGACCCCGCCGCCGCGCTCCAGGTGGCCGAGGCAATGCTGCCGGAGGCGCCGGTGCCCGCACCCGCCCCGGCCGAGCGCCCCTACTTCGGCTCCGGGCCCGAACCGGCCCGCCCGCCCGAGCGCGAGGCCCGGTTCGGCGCCCCGCAGGCCGCGCTCGCCGGGGCCGCGCTGCTCGCCCTGGCCGCCGTACTGGCCCGGCGCCCGCGGCGGGCCGCCCGGGGCCGGGGCCGGGATCCGTACGCGGCACAGTAGGGTCGGGTCACTGTGGCGAACATGGCGAACAAGAACATTCCCGACCCCGGCTTCTCCGACGACGACGGCTCCGCCGATCCCCGGCTGACCGCGGCCCTGGCCGCCTGGGCCGAGGACCGGGCCAAGGAGCCCGAGGTGCTGGCCGCCCTCGGCGGCGCCCGCCTGCTGGTCCCCGTCGTCGCCGTCCTCGGCGAGGTGGAGACCGACCCGGAGACGGGCCTGAAGCGCGAGAAGACCAGCGACATGGCCGTCCCCACCCTGCGGGCCGGGGACCGCCGCGCGCTGCCCGCCTTCACCTCGACCGCCTCCCTGGCGCTCTGGGACCCGGCCGCCCGGCCCGTGGCCGTGCCGCTGCACCAGGCCCTCGCCGCCGCCGCGCACGAGAAGGCCGACACCCTGGTCCTGGACCTGGCCGGCCCGGTCGCCTACCAGCTGACCGGCCCCGCGCTGCTCGCGCTCGCCGAGGGCCGCACCGACGCGGACCCGCTGGCCGACCCCGCCGTACGGGAGGCCGTACGGGCCGCCGTGGCGGCGGAACCCGACGTGCTGCGCGCGTACCTGGGCCCGGCCGCGGCGGGAGCCGACGGCACCCTCGCCGTCGTCCTGGCCGGCGGGAGCGCGCAGGCGACCGCGGCCGCCCGGCGGCTCGCCGAGGCCCTCGCGGCGGACGGGACGCTGCGGGCCCGGCTGGTCCGGGGACTGGACCTGGCCCTGCTGCCCGAGGACGCCCCGGCGCCGTCCGGCGCACCGCTGTTCACCCGCTGACGGCTGCCGTCCGCCCGCACGCGGCGCACGACCCCCCGACGGTACGAAGACGGCCGGCGCGCCCCCGCGGGGTCGCGCCGGCCGTCGCCGTACGGAGGGGTGCGGGGCTCAGCCGAAGACCGGGCCGGTGAACTTCTCGCCCGGCCCCTGGCCCGGCTCGTCCGGGACGATGGAGGCCTCGCGGAAGGCGAGCTGGAGAGACTTCAGACCGTCCCGCAGCGGGGCGGCGTGGAAGGAGCTGATCTCGGTGGCGCTCGCCGTGACCAGGCCGGCCAGGGCCGTGATCAGCTTGCGGGCCTCGTCGAGGTCCTTGTGCTCGGAGTCCGGCTTGTCCAGGCCCAGATTGACCGCCGCGGCGCTCAGCAGGTGTACGGCCACCGTGGTGATCACCTCGACCGCGGGGACGTCCGCGATGTCGCGGGTCATGGCGTCGTAGTCGGGGGAGGCGTCGGCAGCGGGGTCGGTGGAGGGGGTCGCGTCAGTCATGTGGCCCACGATATGCCGTGCGGCGGGCTTGCCACGCGGGTGCTAGTATGTACTTCGACCGGCCGGACACTGCTGTGCCCGGCCCACAAGTGGAGGCTCCGTTCTCCCACCTGACCGCCCCCCGGGGTGGCGGGTCATCCGGTCAGGCGGTATCCATCGTTCCGTACGGACGATGGAAAGCCGCCCGATTTTGCGCCCCGCGGTTCGCACGCGGCGGTGCTCCGGTTGTTTTGGAGCCCCTGCCTGTGCCCGGCGGGGCTTTTTTCATTCTCCCGCCGCGGTAGGTCTGACGGAAATACACGTCAGCGGCTGTCTGCCAGGCAGTCGTGTGGTGCTACCGAGGAGGATCCATCAGCACCGAGCCCCGCATCAACGACCGGATTCGCGTTCCCGAGGTACGGCTTGTCGGTCCGAGCGGCGAGCAGGTCGGCATCGTGCCGCTTGCGAAGGCGCTTGAGCTCGCGCAGGAGTACGACCTCGACCTGGTCGAGGTCGCGGCGTCCGCACGCCCGCCGGTCTGCAAGCTCATGGACTACGGCAAGTTCAAGTACGAGTCGGCCATGAAGGCCCGTGAGGCGCGCAAGAACCAGGCGCACACGGTCATCAAGGAAATGAAGCTCCGGCCGAAGATCGACCCGCACGACTATGACACCAAGAAGGGTCACGTCGTCCGGTTCCTCAAGCAGGGCGACAAGGTCAAGATCACGATCATGTTCCGTGGTCGCGAGCAGTCCAGGCCGGAACTCGGCTACCGACTGCTGCAGCGTCTCGCCACGGACGTCGAAGACCTCGGGTTCATCGAGTCGAACCCGAAGCAGGACGGTCGAAACATGATCATGGTCCTCGGTCCGCACAAGAAGAAGACCGAGGCCATGGCCGAGGCCCGCGAGGCGCAGGCCGCCCGCAAGGCCGAGCGCCAGGGCGTCGCCTACACCGAAGACGGCGTTTCCTACACCGACGACGAGGCTCCTTCCGAGGACGCCGAGCCCGAGGCGCAGGAGACCGAGGCCGCCGAGGTCACCGAGGCTGCCACCGACGAGGCAGGTGCCGGCGAGGCGCCCGCCCACGAGGCGAACGCCCAGGCCTGATTCCGGGGCAGCCCGTCTCGGATCACCAACACGACATGACGCTCCCGGAGCCGGTCCCCAGCGGACCGGTGGGAGCGCCACCGACGAGGAGATAACGGCGCTATGCCGAAGAACAAGACGCACAGCGGTTCCAAGAAGCGCTTCAAGATCACCGGCTCCGGCAAGGTGCTCCGTGAGCGCGCCGGCAAGCGCCACCTGCT
Source organism: Streptomyces sp. NPDC048461 (assembly GCF_055587105.1). Taxonomy (NCBI): domain Bacteria; kingdom Bacillati; phylum Actinomycetota; class Actinomycetes; order Kitasatosporales; family Streptomycetaceae; genus Streptomyces; species Streptomyces sp. NPDC048461. The sequence continues at coordinate 189,037 of NZ_JBVJGW010000006.1, forward strand.
CGAGCACAAGTCGTCCCGTGTCACCCGCCGCCTGACCGGCACCGCGGAGATGGCCCCCGGCGACGCCGCGAAGATCAAGAAGCTTCTCGGCAAGTGACGCTCTCCGCTCCCCTTCCGGGAGCGGGACGTCAAGACCGGGACCCCATCGAATTCGGGTCGTGTGAAGACAACCACGGCCCCGCTACAAGGAGTTAAAAAGTGGCACGCGTCAAGCGGGCAGTAAACGCCCACAAGAAGCGCCGGGCGATCCTCGAGGCGGCCTCCGGCTACCGCGGTCAGCGTTCGCGCCTGTACCGCAAGGCCAAGGAGCAGGTCACCCACTCGCTGGTCTACAACTTCAACGACCGCAAGAAGCGCAAGGGCGACTTCCGTCAGCTGTGGATCCAGCGCATCAACGCCGCTGCCCGCCAGAACGGCATGACGTACAACCGCCTCATCCAGGGTCTGAAGGCCGCCAACATCGAGGTGGACCGCAAGATCCTCGCGGAGCTGGCCGTCAACGACGCCAACGCGTTCGCCGCGCTCGTCGAGGTCGCGCAGAAGGCGCTTCCGGCCGACGTGAACGCCCCCAAGGCCGCCGCCTAAGGGCCAGCCGGCCCGGCAGTCACGGGGCCGGCCCCCACGGACCCGCAGGCATTCGCCTGCGGGTCCGTGTGCTTTCCCCTCCGCACCAGGACCCGAGAGAGAACCGCAGACACCATGGGCACCCCCGCCGAGCTGATCTCCCCCCGATCCCCGCGGGTGGCCGCCGCCAGGCGACTGGCGCGGCGCAACTTCCGCACCAAGGAGCGCCGGTTCATCGCCGAGGGGCCGCAGGCCGTCCGCGAGGCTGTCGAGCACCGCGGGGCCACCGGTGGGACCACCCTGATCGAGCTCTTCGCGACCGTCGAGGCCGCCGAGCGCTACGCGGACATCATCGACGCCGCACTGGCCGCCGGTGCCCGGGTGCACTACGCGGGCGACGAGGTCCTCGCCGAGGTCTCCCAGACCGTCACGCCGCAGGGCCTCGTCGGGGTCTGCCACTTCCTGGACTCCCCCTTCGAGGAGATCCTGGCGGCCCGGCCCAAGCTCGTCGCGGTCCTCGCGCACGTCCGCGACCCCGGCAACGCCGGTACCGTCCTGCGCTGCGCGGACGCCGCCGGCGCGGACGCGGTGGTGCTGACCGACGCCTCGGTCGACCTGTACAACCCCAAGTCCGTACGCGCCTCCGTCGGTTCCCTCTTCCACCTGCCGGTGGCCGTCGGCGTCCCGGTCGAGCAGGCCGTCGCAGGGCTCCGGGCGGCCGGCGTACGGATCCTCGCGGCCGACGGGGCCGGCGAGGACGACCTCGACGCCGAGCTCGACGCGGGCACCATGGGCACCCCCTCGGCCTGGGTCTTCGGCAACGAGGCCTGGGGCCTGCCGGAGGAGACCCGGGCGCTGGCGGACGCCGTGGTGCGGGTCCCGATCCACGGCAGGGCGGAGAGCCTGAACCTCGCGACGGCCGCCGCCGTGTGCCTCTACGCCTCCGCGCGTGCACAGCGGGCGCCCGGAGGGTGCCGCTCCGTGACCCCCAGCTAGTAATGTGGCGGCCCGGGGGGCCCACTGCGCTACTCGGAGATGTGGGGTACGGGGACATGACCGTCGGTACGAACAGCTCGCCGCAGGCCGGCAGGGCCTCCGGCCCCGCCGCCGAGCGTCTCCCGGACGTCCGTGCCGCGCTGGCCGGAGTCCCGCCCCAGTCGGGCCCCGCCCGTCCCGCCCCCGGAGCCGAGTCCGGGGCCCCCGGCCCGGGGATCCCCGTCGGTCCGGGGCCCGGCGACGCCGCCGGCGAGCGGCTGGGCGGCGGCATCGACCCCGACGACCTGCCCGACGGGCTCGTCGTCGCCGACGCCTCCGGGCGGGTCATCTGCTTCAACCTGGCCGCGGCCCGGATGACCGCCACCGACCCCGCGCGGGCCCTCGGCACCCGCATCGACAGCGCCCTGCCGCTGGAGGACCTCGAAGGCCGCCGCTGGTGGGCGCTGACCGACCCGTACGGAGGCCTGGCCACCCGGCGCGGCCAGCCCGAGCGCAACCTGCTGCTGCCCGGCGGCCGCGAGGTGCTCGTCTCCGCCCGCTACGTGCGCACGCACCCCACCGGCCCGCTGCGCCGCCTCGTCGTCACCCTGCGCGGCACCGAGGCCCGCCGCCGCACCGAGCGCAGCCACGCGGAGCTGATCGCCACCGTCGCGCACGAACTGCGCTCCCCGCTGACCTCCGTCAAGGGCTTCACGGCGACCCTCCTCGCCAAGTGGGAGCGGTTCACCGACGACCAGAAGCGGCTGATGCTGGAGACCGTCGACGCCGACGCCAACCGCGTCACGCGGCTCATCGCCGAACTCCTCGACATCTCCCGCATCGACTCCGGCCGCCTGGAGGTGCGCCGCCAGCCGGTCGACATCGGCACCGCCGTGGCCCGCCACGTCCAGGCGCTGACCGCGAACGGGCAGGCGCCCGAGCGGTTCCTCGTCAGCGTCTGCCGTCCGCTCCCCGATCTGTGGGCCGACCCGGACAAGATCGACCAGATCCTCGGCAACCTCCTGGAAAATGCGGTGCGGCACGGTGAGGGAACGGTCACCATCGACGTAGCGCCGCACGAGAAGGGAACAGCCGTCACCGTGACCGACGAGGGCCCCGGGATCCCGGAGGAGTCGATGGGCCGCGTCTTCACCCGCTTCTGGCGGGGGAGCAAGCGCGGTGGCACCGGCCTGGGCCTGTACATCGTCAAGGGCATCGTGGAGGCCCACGGCGGCACCATCACGGTCGGCCGCGGGCCCGGCGGCGGAGCCGAGTTCCGATTTATTCTGCCCGTGAGCGCCCCGGCCTACCTCACGCAGTAGCACTGCGGAGCGTCTCGCCAGGCGGCCCACGGGCTCCTTCACCCCCGGCGACCTTTAGACTCGACCTTTGGCACCTTTGTGTCCTTGTGTCGATCAGGTCGATCAAGTCGTCGGGGACCACCAGCCAGCCATCGGAAGTACGGGAAGAGATGTCGGCACCGAACAAGTCGTACGACCCTGTCGAGGTCGAGGCACTGAAACCGGAAGAGATCGAGCGCATGCGGGACGAGGCGCTCGCCGCCTTCGCTTCCGCCGGCGACCTCGACGCGCTGCGTGAGGCGAAGACCGCGCACATGGGCGACCGCTCGCCCCTGGCGCTCGCCAACCGCGAGATCGGCGCCCTGCCACCCCAGGCCAAGGCCGAGGCGGGCAAGCGCGTGGGCCAGGCCCGCGGCGCCGTGAACAAGGCCTTCGGGTCCCGCACGGTCGAGCTGGAGGCGGAGCGCGACGAGCGGGTGCTCGTCGAGGAGGCGGTGGACGTCACGCTGCCCTACGACCGCGTGCCCTCCGGCGCCCGGCACCCCCTGACCACGCTGATGGACCGCATCGCGGACATCTTCACGGCCATGGGGTACGAGGTCGCGGAAGGACCCGAGGTCGAGGCGGAGTGGTTCAACTTCGACGCCCTCAACTTCACGCCCGACCACCCCGCGCGCCAGATGCAGGACACCTTCTTCGTCCAGGGGCCCGAGGGCACCGGGGGCGACGAGTCCGGCGTCGTGCTGCGCACCCACACCTCCCCGGTGCAGGCGCGCTCGCTGCTGGAGCGCAAGCCCCCCGTCTACATCGTGTGTCCGGGGCGGGTGTACCGCACCGACGAGCTCGACGCGACGCACACCCCGGTCTTCCACCAGGTCGAGCTGCTCGCCGTGGACGAGGGCCTGACCATGGCCGACCTCAAGGGCACCATGGACCACATGGTCCAGGAGCTGTTCGGCGAGGGCACGACCACGCGCCTGCGCCCGCACTTCTTCCCCTTCACCGAGCCGTCCGCCGAGATGGACATGCAGTGCTACGTGTGCCGCGGCGCGTCGGTGGGCAACCCCGACCGCCCGTGCCGCACCTGCTCCAGCGAGGGCTGGATCGAGCTCGGCGGCTGCGGCATGGTCAACCCCAAGGTGCTCACCGCCTGCGGCGTGGACCCGGAGAAGTACAGCGGGTTCGCCTTCGGGTTCGGCATCGAGCGGATGCTGATGTTCCGTCACAACGTAGAAGACATGCGAGACATGGTCGAGGGTGACGTTCGCTTCACCCGGCCGTTCGGGAGTGAGATCTGATGCGCGTCCCGCTTTCCTGGCTGCGGGAGTACGTCGACCTCCCCGCGGGTGAGACCGGCCGCGACGTGGCCGCCAAGCTGGTCGACGCCGGCCTCGAGGTCGAGACCGTCGAGCAGCTCGGCGGTGGGCTGAAGGGCCCGCTCGTCGTCGGCCGCGTGCTGACCATCGAGGAGCTCGAGGGCTTCCGCAAGCCGATCCGCTTCTGCACGGTCGACGTCGGCACCGCCAACGGCACCGGCGAGCCGCAGGAGATCGTCTGCGGCGCCCGGAACTTCGCCGTCGGCGACAAGGTCGTCGTGGTCCTGCCGGGCGCGGTGCTGCCCGGGGACTTCGCGATCGCCTCGCGCAAGACCTACGGCCGCACCTCGCACGGCATGATCTGCTCCGGCGACGAGCTGGGCATGGGTGACGACGGCACGCACGGCATCATCGTGCTGCCGCCCGAGTACGAGGTCGGCACCGACGCGATCGAGCTCCTGGAGCTCGTCGACGAGGTCCTCGACATCGACATCACCCCGGACCGCGGCTACTGCATGTCCCTGCGCGGCATCGCCCGCGAGGCGGCGACCGCGTACGGACTGCCGCTGCGCGACCCGGCGCTGCTCGACGTCCCCGCGCCGAACGCGTACGGCTACCCGGTCAAGGTCGACGACCCGGCCGGCTGCGACCGCTTCACCGCCCGTACGGTCACCGGCCTCGACCCCGAGGCGCGCTCCCCGATCTGGCTGACCCGCCGCCTGCAGAAGGCGGGCATGCGCCCGATCTCGCTCGCCGTCGACATCACCAACTACGTGATGCTGGAGCTCGGCCAGCCGCTGCACGCCTACGACCGCTCGCGGATCGACGGCGCGATCGGCGTCCGCCGCGCGGAGCAGGGCGAGAAGTTCACCACCCTCGACGGGGTCAAGCGCACGCTCGACGCCGAGGACCTGGTGATCACGGACGACCGCGGGCCGATCGGCCTCGCCGGCGTCATGGGCGGCGCCGACACCGAGATCGCCGACTCCACCACCGACCCCGCGACCGGACAGGTCACCGGGACGACGGACGTCGTCATCGAGGCCGCGCACTTCGACTCCGTGTCGATCTCGCGCACCGCCCGCCGGCTGAAGCTCTCCTCGGAGGCCTCCAAGCGCTTCGAGCGGGGCGTCGACCCGCAGGCCGCCGCCGCGGCCGCGCAGCGGACCGTCGACCTGCTCGTGCTGCTCGCGGGCGGTACCGCCGAGGCCGGCGTCACCGAGTTCCTCGCCCCGGGCGCCCCGCGCTCCATCGCGATGAGCGCGGACCACCCGGACCGGGTCGCGGGCATGGACTACGGCCGCGAGACCGTCGTGCGCCGCCTCCAGGAGGTCGGCTGCGACGTCTACGGCCAGGACGAGCTCGTCGTCACCGTCCCGTCGTGGCGGCCCGACCTCGCCGAGCCCAACGACCTCGCCGAAGAGGTCATCCGGCTGGAGGGCTACGGGAACCTCCCGTCCACCCTTCCGCAGGTGCCCTCCGGGCGCGGCCTCACGGCCCGCCAGCAGCTGCACCGCCGGGTCGGCCGCGCGCTGGCCGGCGCCGGCTACGTGGAGGCGCTGAACTACCCGTTCGTGGGGGAGCAGGTCTTCGACCAGCTCCAGCTGTCCGCGGACGACCCCGCCCGCCGGGTCGTCAAGCTGGTCAACCCGATCTCCGACGAGGAGCCGGCGCTGCGCACCACGCTGCTGCCGGGTCTGCTCGGCGCGCTGCGCCGCAACGACAGCCGGGGCAGCCACGACCTCGCGCTCTTCGAGACCGGTTCGGTCTTCCTGGCCGCCGAGCGGGCGGGTGTCGCCGTACGGCTGCCCGTCGACCGGCGTCCCACGGACGAGGAGATCGCGACCCTGGACGCGGCCCTGCCCGCGCAGCCGCGGCACGCCGCGGTCGTGCTGGCCGGTGCGCGCGAGCAGGCCGGCTGGTGGGGCAGGGGCCGCCCGGCCGACTGGGCGGACGCGGTCCAGGCCGCCCGCGCGCTGGCCGTCGAGGCCGGCGCCGAACTGGTGGTCCGCCAGGGCCAGTACGGTCCCTGGCACCCGGGCCGCTGCGCCGAGCTGGTCGTCACCGTCGACGGCGTCGAGCAGGTGATCGGCCACGCCGGCGAGCTGCACCCGCGCGTGGTGAAGGCGCTCGGCCTGCCCGCCCGCACCAGTGCGATGGAACTGGACCTGGACCGCCTCGGGGCGGCCGGCGCCGATTCCCTGCACGCGCCCCGGATCTCCACCTTCCCGGTGGCGACCCAGGACGTCGCGCTGATCGTCGACGCGTCCGTCCCGGCCACGGCCGTGGAGGACGCGCTGCGCCGGGGAGCCGGCGAACTGCTGGAGTCCCTGCGGCTGTTCGACGTGTTCACCGGTGAGCAGGTCGGCGGGGGCAAGAAGTCCCTGGCGTACGCGCTGCGCTTCCGCGCGGCCGACCGCACGCTGACGGCGGAGGAGTCCACGGCCGCGCGCGACGCGGCGGTGGCACTGGCCGGCGAGCTGACCGGGGCGGTGCTCCGGGGCGCGTAGCCGCCCACCCGCACGGCATGACGAGGGGCGCGTCCGGATCCACCGGGCGCGCCCCTCGCGCGTGACCGGGCCGGCGGCAGGAGCCGGGGGCGTGAGCGCCGCGGCGCACCGGAAGGGCGGCCCGCCGACGAACCGCCCTGCCGGTGCCCCGCGACGGCCGGCCCGGACGGCCCGGGCGGGAGCCGAACCGCGCGCCGGGGCCGGTGGATGGACCCGGTGCGCGGCCGGGCGGCGCGCCGGGGGCCCGCGACCAACCGGGCGCCGGGGGGGCCGGAACCCGGCCCCCCCCCGCCCCGGGGTGTGTGGCCCCAACAACGGCCGGGGGGGCCCCCCCCGCGCGCGCGCCCGCCGGGGGGGGGGGCGCGCCCCCCGGGGGGGGGGGGGGGGGGGCCCCCGCGGCCCCCCCCCCGGCCGGCTCGCCGGGGCCCGGCGACCAACCGGGCGCCGGCGGAGCCGGAACGCGCCGCCCGCCTGCCATGGAGTGTCGGGCAGACAGCAGGGCGGGCGGCGCGGTGACGGGTCGTCGCACTGTACGAGGGGGAGCCGACGACCCGGGCTACCTCTTGGCGAGGCCCTTAAGTGAAGCGCGCGCGGGGGCTCCCGCGGCAGGGTGCGCATCGCATTTATGCGCGTACACGGTTCACACCCCGTGTGAAGCGCGCACCCACTAGCCTGTGACCGAAGAGCCCTTGGAGCGGCCCATGCAGCCCAATGTCCTGCTCGACGCCCTCCTGGCCGAGGCGGGCATGTCCCACGCCGGACTCGCCGCGTACGTGAACCAGGCGGGCAGTACCCGCGGACTGGCCCTGCGCTACGAACACACCGCCGTCGCCCGGTGGTTGAAGGGCCAGCGCCCGCGCGGCCAGGTCCCCGACCTGATCTGCGAGGTGCTCGGCGGCCGGCTGCGCCGCCCCGTCGGGCTGGACGACATCGGGCTGGGCCTCCCGGACCGGCCCGCGTCCGCCCACGGCTCCCCGCTGAGCGGGTTCGTCGACCGGGCCGCGGCGCTGTGGCGTTCGGACGGGCAGGGCAGGTCGCGGGCGCTCGCCGCCGGTGCCGTCACCGGGACGCCCGCCGTCATCCCGGTCTGGGAGTGGGAGAACCCGCCCGAGGACGCCGATGTGTCCCGCGAGGGCCCGCACCGGATCGGGCCCGAGCACATCGAGGTCCTCAAGGCGGCCCGCGCGCACTACGAGCTCATGTACCGCCGGGCCGGCGGGGTGGCGACCCGGGACCGCGTCGTCCGCTTCCTCGGCACCGAGACCGCGCCCATGCTGCGCGGGAGCTACTCCGACGAGGTCGGCCGCCGCCTGCACCGCGCCACCGGCTCCCTCGTGGCGGTGGCCGGCATCTGCGCGTACGACTCGGACGCCCACGGCCTGGCCCAGCGCTACTTCCACCAGGCCCTGCGCCTGGCCAAGGCCAGCGGGGACCGGGGGCTCGGGGCGTACGTCGTCGCGCTGATCGTCAACCAGTCCCTGCACCTGCGGGAATACCGCCAGGCCGTCGCCTTCGCGGAGGCGGCGCTGCGCTCCGCGGGCCGCCACACCACCCCGGCGCTCGCCGCCGACCTGTACGCCATGCAGGCCAAGGCCTACGCCCAACTCGGAGACGACCGCGCCGCGTTGGAGTGCATCCGGCTGGCCGAGTCGGCCGCCGACCGGATCCGGCCGGGCACCGAGCCGGACGAGACCGGCTACGTGCAGCCCGGACTGGTCAACGTCCAGGTCGCCGAGGCGCTGCTCAGCCTGGGCGACCTCGCGGGCGCGCACGAGCAGGCGACGGCCGCCGTGGGAACCCCGGCCCACGACCGCGGCCGGGTGCACCGGCTCGCGATGCTGTGCGAGATCCAGCTGCGGCAGGGGGAGGCGGACCGGGCCGTGGCGGCCGCGGCCGAGATGGCCGAGCGCGCCAAGGGGATGGAGTCGCTGCGTCTGCGCGACCGCTTGCGCATCGTCCGCGAACAGCTGCTGAGCAGCGGATGTTCGGGTGCGCAGGACACCGCCCTGCTCATCGACGGGGCGCTGCGCGTCCCCCTCTGAGAGCCGGTTCTGCTGCCATGTTGCCACCAACCCGATCGGAAGGTGGCAAGACCGTGCAGTGGATGAACCTGAACGAGCAGACCGTGTACAGGAACCGCTGGTTCGACGTGAACCTCGCGGACGTGGAGCTCCCCGACGGCCGGCACCTGGACCACTTCGTGATCCGGCTGCGCCCGGTGGCCGTGGCCACGGCCGTCAACGCGGCCGACGAGGTGCTGCTGCTCTGGCGGCACCGCTTCATCACCGACAGCTGGGGCTGGGAGCTGCCCGCGGGCGTCGTCGAGGACGGCGAGTCCGTGGAGGCCGCGGCCGCGCGGGAGATGGAGGAGGAGTCGGGCTGGCGGCCCGGCCCGCTCCGCCACCTGATGACCGTGGAGCCGTCCAACGGGCTGACGGACGCCCGCCACCACCTCTACTGGGCGGACGGGGCCACCTACACCGGCCATCCCGAGGACGACTTCGAGTCCTCGCGCCGGGAGTGGGTCCCGCTGAAGCTCGTACCGGAGATGATCGCGCGCGGGGAGGTCCCGGCCGCGAACATGGCGGCCGGGCTGCTCCTGCTGCACCACCTGCGGCTCGGCTAGGGCGTCCCGTACGGATCGTGCCCCGGACCGGTGCCGGCCCGGTCCGGGGAGGGGCGCCGCCCCGCGAGCGGCACCGCCCGGGAGGGGAGCCGCCCGGGAGGGGGCCTACGCGTACGGGTAGAAGCCCGAGCCCGTCTTGCGGCCGAGGCGGCCCGCGTCGACCATCCGCTGGAGCAGCGGGGGAGCGGCGTACAGGGGCTCCTTGAACTCCGAGTACATCGAGTCCGCCACCGAGGCCACCGTGTCCAGACCGATCAGGTCCGCCAGCTTCAGCGGGCCCATCGGGTGGGCGCAGCCCAGCTCCATGCCGTTGTCGATGTCCTCGCGGCTCGCGATGCCCGACTCGAACATCCGGATGGCGGACAGCAGGTACGGGATGAGCAGCGCGTTGACCACGAAGCCCGAGCGGTCCTGGGCGCGGATCGCGTGCTTGCCCAGCACGTCCCGCACCAGGGCCTCGGCGCGCTTGACCGTCTCCTCGCCCGTGGTCAGCGCCGGGATCAGCTCGACGAGCTGCTGCACCGGGGCCGGGTTGAAGAAGTGGATGCCGATGACCTGGTCGGGCCGCGAGGTGGCGACGGCGAGCTTGACCAGCGGGATCGAGGAGGTGTTCGAGGCCAGGATCGCGTCCGGGCGGGTGACCACCTGGTCGAGCACCTGGAAGATCTCCGTCTTGACCTGCTCGTTCTCGACGACGGCCTCGATCACGAGGTCGCGGTCGGCGAACTCGCCGAGGTCGGTGGTGAAGGTGAGGCGGGCCAGGGTGGCGTCCCGCTCCTCCTCGCTGATCTTGCCGCGTTCGGCGGCCTTGATCAGGGAGTTGTGCAGCCGGGTGCGCCCGATCTCCAGGGCCTCGCCGGTGGTCTCGGCGACCATCACCTCAAGGCCGCTGCGGGCGCACACCTCAGCGATGCCCGCGCCCATCTGGCCGCAGCCCACTACGCCGACGCGAGCGATGTCGGTCGGGAGGGTAGAGAGGTCCGTCACATCGTGCCTTTCGCTGCTCATCCATCGCGGGTCCCCCGTGTTCGGCAGTGGTAACTGCATTCCGGCGCCCGCCACGCCCCCCGACGTTACCCCCGACCTTGACCCCGGTGGCGGGCCGGGGCGGGCATGCTGGGCGCAGGCAGAGGGATGTCACGCAAAGGAACGGAGTCGTCACATGGCGTACATCGGACGGCGGGGCCTGCTGGCGGGAGCGGCGGGGGCGCTGGCGGGGGCCGCGACCGGCGCCGCGGCGGGCCCGGCGGCAGCGGCAGCGGTGACGGGCGCGGGGGCGGGCGGCGCGACGGGAGCGGGCGCGGCGGGGACCGCGGTGCGGGCGGCCCGGTCCCGGCCGGGCGGCCGGGCGGACGCCCCCGAGTTCCGCGCGATGTGGATCGCGTCCGTACAGAACGTGGACTGGCCCTCCGCGTCCGGGCTGTCCGCGGCGGAGCAGCGCGAGGAACTGCTGTACCTCCTCGACACCGCCGTCGAGCGGCGCCTGAACGCGGTCGTCCTCCAGGTCCGCCCGGCGGCCGACGCGCTGTGGCCCTCCCGGCTGGAGCCCTGGTCGCAGTGGCTGACCGGCGAGCAGGGGGGCGACCCCGGCTGGGACCCGCTCGGCACCGCCGTCGCCGAGGCGCACGCCCGCGGGCTGGAGCTGCACGCCTGGTTCAACCCGTACCGGGTGGCCAACCACACCGACCCGGGCCGGCTCGTGCCCTCCCACCCGGCCCGGCGCAACCCCGGCTGGACGGTCCCGTACGGCGGGAAGCTCTACTACAACCCGGGCCTGCCGGAGGTCCGGCGCTTCGTCCAGGACGCGATGCTCGACGCCGTCGCCCGCTACCCCGTCGACGGGGTGCACTGGGACGACTACTTCTACCCGTACCCGGTGGACGGCCTGTCCTTCGACGACGACGAGGCTTACGCGCGCTACGGCTCCTCGTTCGACTCCCGCGCGGACTGGCGCCGCCACAACACCGACACGCTGGTCCGCGAGATGTCCGGGCGGCTGCGGACGCTCCGGCCCGCGGCGCGCTTCGGCATCAGCCCGTTCGCGATCTGGCGCAACGCCGACCGGGACCCGCTCGGTTCGCCGACGCAGGCGGGCCTCGGCACGTACGACGACCTGTACGCGGACACCCGCAAGTGGGTCACCGAGGGCTGGATCGACTACGTGGCCCCGCAGGTCTACTGGCACATCGGCCACCCGACCGCCGACTACGCCGACGTCGTCCCGTGGTGGGCGCGGACGGTCGCGGGCACGGGAGTGGACCTCTACATCGGGGAGGCGCTCTACCGGAGCGACGCGAACAGCCCCACCGCCGCCTGGCGCGATCCGGCGGAGCCGTCCCGGCACGTGCGCTTCGCGCGGCAGTACCCGGAGGTCCGCGGGCACCTCTGGTTCTCGGCGACGCAGGTGGCCGCGGACCCCAACGGGGCGATGGCCCGGGTCGTCGCCGACCACTACGGCTCGGTGGTCCGCCCGCGCTGAACCGGTGCCGGGCGGTCGGATGCCCGGCGGGCCGGCGCAGGGCGGTCCGCCGGGCGGGGTGGCGTCCGGGGCGTCAGAGTCCGTCCGCCTCGGGGTGGGGGTGGCGGACCACGCAGTCCGGCCCGGGGGCCATGAGCGCCTCGTGTCCGTCCTGGAAGCGCACCCGGTAGGGGGGAGTCCCGTTGTCCCCCAGGACCTGGGTGATCTCGCCGACCTTGTCGTTCTGACCTACGATCCTGCCGTGCTGCACCAGCTGGTCGCCCTCGGTCGCGTGCATGTCCGACCTCCTCGGTGGCGGTCCGATCCGGTGTAAGCAGTTTAGGTCGTCCTGTTGCGGTTTGACCCGCTCGTCACCTGGTCCGCTGGGTGACCGCGATGCAGACGAGCACCGCGCAGGCGGCCGCGGGCGCGGCGGGCGAGAGGTGCTCGCCCAGCAGCGCCACCGACCACACCAGCGTCAGCAGCGGCTGGGCGAGCTGGAGCTGACTGGCCCGCGGCGCGCCGATCTCGGCCATGCCGCGGTACCAGACGTACAGCCCGAGGAAGGTGGAGCCGGCCGCCGCCCAGACCAGCCCGGCCAGGCCGTGCCCGGTGAGCTGCACCGGCTCGTACGCGAGCCCCAGCGCGGAGCCGGCCAGGCTGAGCGGCAGGCACAGCACCAGCGCCCAGCCGACCACCTGCCAGCCGGGCAGCTCCCGGGCCAGGCGCCCGCCCTCGGTGTACCCGGCGGCGCACACCAGCAGCGCGCCGAACAGGTAGCCGTCGCCGGCCGAGAGCGAGCCGCCGCTCTGCGCCACGGTGAAGGCGAGGACGACCGCGGCCCCGGCCACGGCGGCCACCCAGAACCGGCGCGGAGGGCGGGCCCCGGTGCGCAGCGCCGAGAAGGCGGCCGTGGTCAGCGGCAGCAGGCCGACGACCACGGCCGCGTGCGAGGTGGTCGACGTCTGCAGCGCGAGGGTGGTGAGCAGCGGGAAGCCCACGACCACTCCGGCGGCGACGACCGCCAGCCCGCCCCAGTGCCTCCGGGCGGGCGGCGCGACCCGCAGGGCCAGCAGGAAGCCGCCGGCGAGGACCGCGGCGAGGACGCTGCGCAGCGAGACGAGGGACCAGGGCCCGAAGCTCTCCAGTCCCCAGGCGGTGGCGGGGAAGGTCAGCGAGAAGGCGACGACGCCCAGGGAGGCCAGGAGGGTGCCCCGGCGGCTCATGGACCCGTCGACCGCTATCGGGGGCGGGAGGATAGCGCTATTCTGTGCTGTCATGTACGAGCGTAGCAGTGTGGTGGAACTGGCCGAGTCCCTGCGGGAAGAGCTCGACCGCTACTCGATCGGTGGAAAGCTCCCGTCGAGCCGGTCCCTCGTCGAGCGCTACCGGGTCAGCCCCGTGACGGTCTCCCGGGCCCTCGCCCAGCTCTCCGCAGAGGGGCTGGTCGTCACCCGCCCGGGCGCCGGCGTCTTCCGCGCCCGGCCGCGCGCGCAGGCCGCCGCGCCCGGGGACACCTCCTGGCAGGAGGTCGCCCTCAGCGCGGAGGGGGCCGGCGAGGTCGTCCCGCGGTCCGTGGACGCCGCCGGGGTGCTGGCCTCGCTCGCCACGCCGCCGCCGGGGGTCATCGAGCTCAGCGGCGGCTACCTCCACTCCTCGCTCCAGCCCGAGCGGGCCATGGCGGCGGCCCTGGCCCGGGCCGGCCGGCGGCCCGGCGCCTGGGGGCGGCCGCCCGTCGAGGGGCTGCCGGAGCTGCGGGACTGGTTCGCCCGGGAGATCGGCGGGGCGGTCGGCGCCGCGGACGTCCTGGTCACCGCGGGCGGGCAGAACGCGCTGGCGACCGCGCTGCGGGCGCTCGCCCCGCCGGGGGCGCCGATCCTGGTGGAGTCGCCGACCTACCCGGGACTGCTGGCCATCGCCCGCGCCTCGGGATGCCGGCCCGTCCCCGTACCGGTGGACGCCGAGGGGGTCCGGCCCGACCTGCTCGCCGCGGCCTTCGAGGCCACCGGGGCGCGGGTGTTCGTGTGCCAGCCGCTGTTCCAGAACCCGACCGGCGCGGTGCTGGCCCCGGCGCGGCGGGCCGAGGTGCTGCGGATCGCGCGGGCCGCCGGGGCCTTCGTGGTCGAGGACGACTACGCCCGGGCGCTGGCCCACGAGGACGCCGGCCCGCTGCCCGCCACCCTCGCCGCCGAGGACGCGGACGGGGTGGTGGTCCACGTGCGGTCGCTGACCAAGGCCACCTCGCCCAGCCTGCGGGTGGGCGCCCTGGCGGCCCGCGGCCCGGTCCTGGACCGGCTGCGCGCCATCCAGGTCGTGGACAGCTTCTTCGTGCCCCGTCCCCTCCAGGAGGCGGCCCTGGAGCTGGTCGGCGCACCCGCCTGGCCGCGCCACCTGCGGACGGTCGCCGCCGAGCTGCGCCACCGCCGGGACGTGCTCACCGGGGCCCTGCGGCGCGAGCTGCCCGGCCTGGAGGTGCCCCATCCGCCCTCCGGGGGCTTCCAGCTGTGGGTGCGGCCCGCCGTCGGCGGCGACGACACCGCCGTGACCGCTGCGGCGCTGCGGGCCGGGGTCGCGGTCACGCCCGGGCGCCCGTACTTCTGCGCGGAGCCGCCCGCGCCCTACGTGCGGATGAGCTTCGCGGCCGTCGCGGGTCCCGCCGATCTGGTGGAGGCGGCCGTACGGCTGCGGGCCGCCCTCACGGAACCCGCCGCCCCGGACGCTTGACCCGGGGGGCGCGGCGCCCCACCATCACCGCATGCATGTTCGGGTTTCGCTCGTCGCCGCAGCCCGTGGTTGCCCGCTGCTCGCCGAGCGCTTCGACGACGACCGTCCGCTGGACGTCGCCGGCCGGCTCGCGGTGGAGTCCGCCGCCCGGGGTCTGGTGCCGCTGGGCGCCGCCGACCTGCGCTACTGCTCCCCGACACCGCGCTGCCGGGCCACGGGCGAGGCCCTCGGGTACGCGCCCCTCGCCCAGCCGGCGCTGCGCGCGTGCGACATGGGCCGCTGGCGGGGGCTGACCCTGGCCGAGGCGGCCGCCCACGAACCCGACGCCGTCGACGCGTGGCTCACCGACCCCGAGGCCGCCCCGCACGGCGGCGAGTCGCTGCGCGCCTTCATCTCCCGCGTCGGCGGCTGGCTGGACACCCGGCCCGCCGACGACGGGAGCGCGATCGTGGCGGTGACGGAGCCCGCGGTGGTGCGGGCGGCCCTGGTCTTCGTACTGAAGGCGCCCCCGCTGACCTACTGGAACGTCGACGTGAGCCCCCTGTCCACGCTCACCCTCACGGGCGGCCCGGGCCGCTGGTACCTCTCGCTGCCCACCGCCTCCTGACCCGCCCGGCGCCTCCTGACCCGCCCGGCGGCCGCTGTCCGCCTCAGGGCGCGTGCAGGCGCACGGCGAGGGCGGCGATGTCGTCGTCGAGGCGACCCCTGCTGTAGCGCAGGAGGTCGCGGTGGAGCGCCGCGAGCAGTTCGCGGGGCGGCGTCGGGGGCTGGCGGCCCATCCAGGCCGCCAGCGGGAAGAACTCTCCGTCGCGGGCGCGGGCCTCGGCGATCCCGTCGGTGTAGAGGAGCAGCAGGTCGCCGGGGGTGAAGGGGAAGGTGTCGACGGTGTACCGCTCGCCGATCAGCTCCGCGAGGCTCAGCAGCGGCGAGGGGGTGACCGATTCGAGGACGCGGACCTTCCCGCGGTGCACGAGCAGGGGCGGGGGGTGTCCGCAGTTGAGGACGTCGATCCGCCCGCCCCCGTGCGGGATCTCGACGAGGAGGGCGGTGGCGAAGCGCTCCATCGGCCCCTCGGGTGGGAAGGCGGCGTTGTACCGCATGCTGCTGGCGTCGAGCCTGCGGGCGATGTCGACCATGTCGCCCTCGTCGTAGGCCGCCTCCCGGAAGGCGTTGACGATGGCCGCGGCCGCCCCCACCGCCGGAAGGCCCTTGCCCCGCACGTCGCCGATGAGCAGTCTGACCCCGAACGGCGTGTCGACCACCTCGTAGAAGTCCCCGCCGATGCGGGCCTCCGCCGCGGCCGCCAGGTACAGCGACTCGATCGCGATGCGGCCGAAGCGGCGCGGCATGGGGCTCAGCACCACCTGCTGCGCCGCGTCGGCGACGAGCCGCACTTGAAAGAGGGTGCGCTCCCGCTGGAGCCGGACGTGGCTGCCGTAGGCGGCGGCCACGGTCACCGCGATGATGCCGGCGGCGGTCCACCACGTCCCCAGGTCGGGGAAGACGAGGCCGAGGCCGATCATCAGGAGGAGGCAGACGGTTCCGAGCAGGACGGTGGGGAGCACCGGCCACATGGCCGCCGCGAGGGCAGGCGCCGCGGGCAGGAGGCGGCTGAAGGCCATTTCCGGAGGCGTGGCGTAGGCCAGGCTGGCGATGACGACGGTCAGGATCACCGGCGACAGCCGCACAAGTCTTCCCGGGCCGGGGCGTCTGCGGAGCCGCGGCCGTCCAGACTCGATCACATGTCCCACGATATCCGCGCAATGCGGCCACGGCGCTCTGACGGAGGCCGGGCCCGCCCCGCCGGACCGGGAACGCCCACGCGCCCCGGTGCGACCACCTCACCGACGGGCAGGTCACGCCGCAGGGGCCCTACGGCCCATTCGAACGCTCGGCGCCGGGACCGACGGGCTCGGCCTTCGGGAGTCCGTTGCCGCCCAGGCCCCACGCATCGAGCCCGCCGTAGATGTGGGCCCTGAGGCAGTGGGGGGCGCCGAAGCCCGAGGCTTCGCCGCGGTAGATTGCGATCAGGGAGTCCTTGCCCCGCCACCAGGTGTCAGCGAGTCCCTGGACCTCAGGTACCGGCTCGAATCCGTCGAGATTCAGCTCCTCAACGGCGTCCCCCTTGATCTTCGTGACGATCTCGGCCCAGTAGCCCGCGTGGTCGGCCAGCGCCAGGGCTTCCACCCACCCCTCCGTGCTGGCGTGCAGCGGTGTCCAGCGGTCGGCGTCGATCCCGAATTCGCCTCCCGGCCCGATCATGAACCCGTGGGCCATCGAGACGCGACAGCAGCCGGCCGAGAACCGCCATCCGTCCACGGCCGAGCCTTCGGGCGCATCGGCTTCCAGCACCCGCGGACCGCCCTCGTATGCGGGGGCAGGGGGCAGGGCGATGCCGCCCCAGCGCGCCTGGAAGGCCACGGCCCGGTCGATCTCCGCGGGTGGTATCCCGTGTGTGAGCCATACCTCCCGACAAGGCGTGAGGTCGCGGCGGGGAACACGCAGCCCGTGCCCCTCGACGAAGTGGCGAGCTCGCCGGCTCAGACCTTCAGGCGCCTGAGGAACCAGTGACACTCGGGCGTCCGCCGTCACCGCTCCTGCCTCTCGCACGGAGTGGCTGGCACGGCCGGGCGCGGTGGTGCGGACGGCTGCGGAGCGCGGGGCCACCGGACGGGGTGGCCTCCGGGGTCGTCGGTGAGCCAGGAACCGTCGCCCAGGGGTACCAGCTCGTAGGGGTTGCTCACCTCCACGGTGAATTCGCCGCGGGGCGTGCCCGTGCGTACGTCGACCAGGTGGTAGCGGAACCACTCGTCCTCGTCCTCGCTCTCACCGCCCAGGATCACGATGGCCGTGTCCTCGGTGAGGTAGCCGCCGCTCCATTCCACGAAGGTCTCCTCCGGGTCGTACCCGAAGGCTTCGACGGGGAGGGTGAAGAGCACGTCCCCGTGGGGGTGGCCGTGGAAGGCGACGTCCGCCTGCCCGTGGTCCACGGTCATGAACTGCCGCCCGGACGGCGCCAGGCCGATCAGGCAGCGGTCCGTCCACGGGTACGTCACGAACTCGGGCTCGCCGTCCGCCCCGCCCGTACCCCGGAGCATGACGGAGCCGTCCTGGCCCTCACCGACGTCGAGGTAGATGCTGCCGTCCACGGGATGCACGTGGTGGAAGGCCGCGTGTCCGACCGTCTCCAGCTCCCGGCGGGCGAGAACCGCACCGCTGTCGGCGTCGTGCACGACCCACTGGTCCCCGTCTCCGCGTTCCGCCATCGCGTCCGGCCGGTAGACCCACACCGTCCGGCCGTCCAGAGACAGCACACAGCCGGGCCGGTGGCCATGGCGTACGACAGAGTGCGGCTCGAAGTCCGACGCCCACACGAGGGCGCCGGCACGCGTGAGGCAGACGACTCCATTCAGCGTCGTGTACACGACCCGCTCCAGATCCTGCCGGACCACCGACGCCACGACCTCGTCGCCCTCGCGCGGCCGGAACACCGCCGCGGGCTCCAGCGCCCCGTAGACGCCGGCGTCCACGACGTAGGCGTGGATCCGCCCGTCGCGCTGACGCGTGAAGACCTTCGGCTGCGGCTCAGGAAGCATCCGAGGAGGCTAACGTCCAGGTCGCACGGCTCAAGATCCGGGGCGGGTGGTGTCTTTGCATAAAACTGCGGTGATACGTATAGTCATGCCATCGACGAGGAGGGTCCGATGGCAGTACGTGTAGCGGTGGCCGGTGCGAGCGGGTACGCGGGCGGGGAACTCCTGCGCCTGCTGCTCTCGCACCCCGAGGTGGAGATCGGAGCGCTGACCGGGCACTCCAACGCCGGACAGCTGCTCGGGTCCCTGCAACCGCACCTGGGCCCGCTCGCCGGGCGCACCCTGGAGGCGACGACCCCCGAGGTCCTCGGGGGACATGATGTCGTGTTCCTCGCGCTTCCGCACGGCCAGTCCGCCGCCGTCGCCGCCGAGCTCGGCGACGACGTGCTCGTCGTCGACATGGGCGCCGACCACCGGCTCAAGGACGCCGCCGACTGGGACGCCTTCTACGGCGCCCCGCACGCTGGCACCTGGCCCTACGGCCTCCCCGAGCTGCCCGGCGCCCGCGCCGCCCTGGCGGGGGCCAAGCGGGTCGCCGTCCCCGGATGCTTCCCCACCGCGGTCTCGCTCGCGCTCTTCCCCGCGTACGCCGAGCAGCTCGCCGAGCCCGAGGCCGTGATCGTCGCCGCCACCGGCACCTCCGGCGCCGGCAAGGCCCTCAAGCCCCACCTGCTCGGCTCCGAGGTCATGGGCTCCGTCAGCCCGTACGGCGTCGGCGGCGGACACCGCCACACGCCCGAGATGGTGCAGAACCTCTCCCCGGTGGCCGGACAGCGCGTCTCCGTGTCCTTCACCCCGACGCTCGTCCCCATGGCGCGCGGCATCCTCGCCACCTGCTCCGCCAAGGCGCTCCCCGGCACCACCGCCGAGCAGCTCCGCGCGGCCTACGAGAAGGCGTACGCCGACGAGCCCTTCGTCCGGCTGCTCCCCGAGGGACAGTGGCCCGCCACCCAGTCCGTCACCGGCTCCAACGCCGTCCAGGTCCAGGTCGCCTACGACGCGTCCGTCGGGCGGATCATCGCCGTCAGCGCGATCGACAACCTGACCAAGGGCACCGCCGGCGGCGCGGTGCAGAGCATGAACATCGCCCTCGGGCTCCCCGAACAGCTCGGCCTTTCCACGATCGGAGTAGCACCGTGAGCGTCACGGCAGCACAGGGATTCACGGCGGCGGGCATCGCCGCCGGGATCAAGGCGAACGGCAACCCGGACCTGGCCCTCGTGGTCAACAACGGGCCGCGTCTGGCCGCCGCGGGCGTGTTCACCTCCAACCGCGTCAAGGCCGCGCCCGTGCACTGGTCCGAGCAGGTCCTGCGCGGCGCCACCGTCAGCGCGGTCGTCCTGAACTCCGGCGGCGCCAACGCCTGCACCGGCCCCAAGGGCTTCCAGGACACCCACGCCACCGCCGAGAAGGTCGCGGACGTCCTCAACGCGCTCGGCACGGGCGCCGAGTTCAACGCGGGCGAGATCGCCGTCGCGTCCACCGGCCTGATCGGCATCCTGCTCCCCATGGACAAGCTGCTGCCCGGCATCGAGATCGCGGCCGCCGCGCTCGACGCCGACGGCGGCGAGGCCGCCGCCGTCGCCATCAAGACCACCGACACCGTGCACAAGACCGCCGCCGTCTCCCGGGACGGCTGGACGGTCGGCGGCATGGCCAAGGGCGCGGGCATGCTCGCCCCGGGCCTCGCCACCATGCTCGTCGTCCTCACCACCGACGCCGACGTGGACAGCGCCGCCCTCGACACGGCGCTGCGCTCCGCCACCCGCACCACCTTCGACCGGGTCGACTCCGACGGCTGCATGTCCACCAACGACACCGTCCTGCTGCTGGCCTCCGGCGCGTCCGGCCGGGTGCCGGAGCAGGAGGCGTTCGCCGAGGCCGTACGGGCCGTGTGCGACGACCTCGCCCGCCAGCTGATCGGCGACGCCGAGGGCGCCAGCAAGGACATCCGCATCGAGGTCGTCGGCGCGCTCAGCGAGGACGACGCCGTCGAGGTCGGCCGGTCCATCGCCCGGAACAACCTCCTCAAGTGCGCCATCCACGGCGAGGACCCCAACTGGGGCCGGGTGCTCTCCGCGATCGGCACCACCGCGGCCGCCTTCGACCCGGACCGGCTGAACGTCGCCATCAACGGCGTCTGGGTCTGCAAGAACGGCTCGGTCGGCGAGGACCGCGACCTGGTGAGCATGAAGGACCGCGAGGTGCGCATCACCGCGGACCTGGCGTCCGGCAGCGAGTCCGCCGTGATCTGGGCCAACGACCTGACCGCCGAGTACGTCCACGAGAACAGCGCGTACAGCTCATGAGCGACGACAAGGCCGGGCAGCCCGGCAGCGGCAGCAGCGCCCACCCGGGCACGGCGCGCAAGCACACCGCGCTGCCCAAGGCGGAGATCCTCATCGAGGCCCTGCCCTGGCTCACCCGCCACAACGGCAAGGTCGTCGTCATCAAGTTCGGCGGCAACGCCATGATCGACGACGACCTGAAGGCGGCCTTCGCCCAGGACGTGGTCTTCCTGCGGCAGGCCGGCCTCAAGCCGGTCGTGGTGCACGGCGGCGGTCCCCAGATCAACGCCCAGCTCGACAAGCAGGGCCTGATCAGCGAGTTCAAGGCGGGCCTGCGCGTCACCACCCCGGAGGCCATGGACGTCGTACGCATGGTCCTGGCGGGTCACGTCCAGCGCGATCTGGTCGGGCTCCTGAACCAGCACGGACCGCTCGCCGTCGGCCTGACCGGCGAGGACGCCCACACCATCACCGCCACCAAGCACAGCCCGGAGATCGACGGAGAGCTCGTCGACATCGGGCGGGTCGGCGAGATCACGTCCATCAACACCGGTGCCATCGAGGCCCTGCTGTCGGACGGCCGCATCCCGGTCGTCTCGTCCATCGCGCGCAGCGCCGACGACCACCACGTCTACAACGTGAACGCCGACACGGCCGCCGCGGCCCTCGCCGCCGCCCTCGGCGCCGAGACGCTCATGGTCCTCACCGACGTCGAGGGCCTCTACGCGGACTGGCCGAACAGCGACGAGGTGATCAGCCGGCTCACCGTCAGCGAGCTGGACAAGCTGCTGCCCGAGCTGTCCAGCGGCATGGTGCCCAAGATGGAGGGCTGCCTGCACGCCGTCCGCAACGGCGTGACCACCGCCCGCGTGATCGACGGGCGGGTCCAGCACTCGATCCTGCTGGAGATCTTCACGGACGAGGGAATCGGCACGATGGTCGTGCCGGACGAGCCGCAAGGGGGAGCGAAGTGACCGCGCACACCACCAACCAGGAGTTGGGCGACCGCTGGCGGGGCGCCCTGACCGACAACTACGGGACGCCCGCCCTGGCCCTCGTACGCGGCGACGGCGCCCAGGTCTGGGACGCGGACGGCCGGCAGTACACCGACTTCGTCGGCGGCATCGCGGTCAACGCGCTGGGCCACGCCCACCCCGCGATCGTCGAGGCCGTCACCGGACAGATCTCCACCCTCGGCCACGTCTCCAACCTCTACGTCTCCGAGCCCGTCGTGGCGCTCGGCGAACGGCTGCTCCAGCTCTTCGGCCGCCCCGGCCGGGTCTTCTTCTGCAACTCCGGCGCCGAGGCCGTCGAAGCCGCCTTCAAGATCGGCCGGCTGACCGGGCGCAGCCACATGGTCGCCACCGACGGCGGGTTCCACGGCCGCACCATGGGCGCCCTCGCCCTCACCGGCCAGCCGAAGAAGCAGGAGCCGTTCCTGCCGCTGCCCGGCGACGTCACGCACGTCCCGTACGGAGACGTCGAGGCCCTGCGGGCCGCGGTCACCGAGGAGACCGCGATCGTGGTCATCGAGCCGATCCAGGGCGAGAACGGCGTCGTGGTCCCCCCGGCCGGATACCTGACGGCCGCCCGCGAGATCACCCGCGCCACCGGCACCCTGCTCGTCCTGGACGAGGTCCAGACCGGCATCGGCCGCTGCGGCCAGTGGTTCGAGCACCAGGCCCACGAGGGCGTGGAGCCCGACCTGGTCACCCTCGCCAAGGGTCTGGGCGGCGGCCTGCCGATCGGCGCCGTGGCCGCCTTCGGCCCCGCCGCCGAGCTGCTCCGGCCGGGCCAGCACGGCACCACCTTCGGCGGGAACCCCGTCGCGTGCGCCGCCGGCCTCGCCGTCATCGACACGATCGCCGCCGAAGGGCTCCTCGACCGGGTCAAGGAGCGCGGCGAGCAGCTGCGCTCCGGCATCGAGGGAACCGGCCACCCGCTGGTCTCCCACGTCCGCGGCGCCGGGCTGCTGCTGGGTATCGTGCTGACCGAGCCCCTCGCGCCCCAGGTGCAGCAGGCGGCTCAGGACGCCGGCTTCCTGGTCAACGCGCCCGCTCCGGACGTCGTACGGCTGATGCCCCCGTACGTACTCACCGAGGCCGAGCTGGACGCGTTCCTCCGGGCCCTGCCCGGCATCCTCGACACAGCCCACGGGGACGGATCCGGAGAATGAGACGACGATGACCCAGGCGCAGGAGAACGACCACGTCGGGCAGGCCGTCCCGCAGACCCGCACCGCACGGCACCGGCGGATCGTGGACATCCTCAACCGGCAGCCCGTCCGCTCCCAGAGCCAGCTGGCCAAGCTGCTCGCGGACGACGGGCTGAGCGTGACCCAGGCGACGCTCTCGCGCGACCTCGACGAACTCGGGGCGGTGAAGATCCGCAACACCAACGGCGAGCTGATCTACGCGGTTCCCAGCGAGGGCGGCTTCCGCACCCCGCAGGCCCCCCTCGGGGAGTCGGCGAAGGAGGAGCGGATGCGGCGGCTCTCCGGGGAGCTGCTGATCTCGGCCGAGGCCTCCGCCAACCTGGTGGTCCTGCGCACCCCGCCCGGGGCCGCGCAGTTCCTCGCGTCGGCGATCGACCAGGCCGAACTGCGGGAGATCCTCGGCACCATCGCCGGCGACGACACGCTGATGCTGATCAGCCGGGACCCGCTGGGCGGCCAGGCCCTCGCCGACCACCTGCTGCGCCTGGCGCAGAAGGAAGGCTGACCCCTCAGGGCCTCCACCCCTGCCCGCGCGGCTGTCGGACCCGCGGCCCGTGGCTTGCGGGTCCGCCGGCGCGTCGCCCGCCGGTCAGTAGCGGGTCACGGCGAGGGCCCCCGACCCGGTGCCGATCGCGATGTGCGGGCTCCGGCGGGGGTCCGCCCAGCGCAGCAGCGCCCGCATGGCCCGGTCCGGCACGGACACGCAACCGGCCGTCGCGCCCCTGCCGTTGACGTGCAGGAAGATGCCGGCGCCCCGGCCGCGGACCGGCCGGTCGTAGTTGAAGGCGACGACCAGCGCGTGCGCGTACTGGGTGCCGTAGTCCGCCAGGTGCTCCGCCTCGCCCGGCGCGCAGTCGGCGGGCAGCGGCTGCGTCCAGCGGTTGTAGCTGCCGGAGGCGTTGTCCTGGCACCACCACGCGTCGTCCGTCACCCGGCGGTAGCGGTACCGCGTGCCGGCGGGGGCGCTGCGGATCCCGAAGGCGTACGGGAGCGCGTACAGCCCCGTCGGCGTCGTGTTCGTGCCCTGGACGCGGCTCGCGCCGTCGGTGAGCCCGTTCGCCCCGAAGCGGGCCTCGGCGCTCCCGGCCTCGAACCAGCGGCCCGCCCGCCGGTCCCACCAGGTGACCCGCCCGGTCGTCGACCCGGGTGCGGGGGCGACCGCGGTGATCAGCTGGCTGCCCCCTCCGGTGTCGGCGAGCCGGGCGGGCAGCGGCGAAGGGCCCTGGGGGAGCAGGGCGGTGACGATCAGTGAGCCGGTGACGAGAGCGGTACGCAGCACACGTCAGACGGTACGGGGCGGAAGGGGCAGCGGCAGCGCAGGCAGGCCGTCGACGCTGGTCGCGATGAAATCCTTCTTCTCGCAGTACGCGGCGAACTCGTCGTCCGTCTTGCGGCCGAAGTACTCCGCGTGCAGGGTGCGCTCGCCCTGGTACTCCATGAAGGGGACCGCGTACCCGCACACGTCGGTGATCCGGCGGGCCCGTACGACGATGACGGCCCGGGCGGCCGGCCCGTCGGCGTCGCCGAACAGGGCGACCAGTCCGGCCCAGCGGGGGTCGTCGCGGAAGACCGCCTCGCCCTCGCCGTGGATCCGCACGATGTTCGGCGGCCCGCTGAACGCGCACCACATCAGCGTGATCCGGCCGTTCTCGCGGACGTGGGCGATGGTCTCGGCGCCGCTGCCGCCGAAGTCCAGGTAGGCGAGGGTCTGGTCGTCGATGACGACGAGGGTTCCCGAGCGGCCCTTGGGGGAGAGGTTGACGTGTCCGTCACCCGCGAGCGGGGCGGTGGCGGTGAAGAAGACGGGCTGCTCCTCGATGAACCTGCGGAGCCGGTCGTCTATGCGTGCGTGGAGTTTTCCCATGGAGATCATTATCCGTTCGTCGGGGAGGTGCGGAGGGGGAGTCCGAGCTGCCGCCGTATGCGGTGCATGACGTATTCGCTGAACAGGCCCGTGCAGCGGTCCAGCAGGGCGCCCACCTCCGGGTCCCCGGTCGGCAGGGCGGGGGGACGGTGGGGGGACCACAGGCTCTGGACGTACTGCCCGGCGATCCGGCGCAGGTCCGCGTCGCCGTCCGCCAGCAGGTCCACCGACACGCGCAGCGCGGCCGTTCCGCCCCGCGCGCGCAGCAGCCGGTACGCGGCGCGGCGGGTGTGCGGCGGGCGGCCCGGCACGACGCGCTCCAGCAGCGGGCCGGGGTGCAGCCGGTCCGCCGAGGCCCGCAGGCTCAGCGAGGCCTCGCGGGCCACGGCGGGCGCGGGGTCGTCCAGCAGCGGCTCCAGCAGGACCGTGTCGTGGGAGTCGAGCAGTCGCAGCCCGGCGACGGCGCCGGCCCGCACCGCGCCGGCGGGGTGCGCCAGCAGCGTCCGCAGCAGCGGGGCGTCCTCGCGGCCGCCGCACTCGGCGAAGCCGAGCACCGCGGTGGCCGTGACGGGCCCCGGGCCCGTGACGCGCGCGCGGGTCAGCGCGTACGGGTCACCGCCGTCCTGGCGCACCACCCAGCGGGCGCAGGCCCGGACCAGCCCGGAGCGGTCCCCGAGGTACGGCCCGGCCTCGGCGCCCCGCCCGGCCCGCCGCAGCAGGGTGACCCCGGCGGAGCGGACCAGCGGGCCGTGCCCGCCGAGCAGGGTGTCGACGGCCTCGGCGTCCGGTCCGCCGGGGGAGGCCGCGGCCAGGGCCAGGGCCGCGTCGGTCCACGTCCGGCCCGTGGCCGGATCGTGCTCCGCGGCGGCCCGGCGCGCCAGTTCCCGTACGTCGTGCGTCCCGGCCCCGACGGCGATCCGGGCGGCGAGCCGCCGGGTGGGCAGGTCGGGGCTGTCGTCCAGCCCGGCCAGGGCGGGGCCGCCGGCTCCGGTGCGCAGGGCCTCCTCGAACAGCTCCCGGGCCCAGACGCCCTGCTCGCGGCGGCCGAGCAGCAGCACGAGCGGGGTCAGCCGGAGCAGTGCCGCCAGCGGGTCGGCGGCCAGCAGCTCCGCCAGGACGCGCCGGGCCTCCCGCCGTACGGGGGGAGCCCAGTCGGCGCACCGGATCGCGACGAGCTCCGGCGTGGGGTGCGGGGACCCCAGGGCCCGCTGCCGGATCCGTCCGTCGGGGTGGCAGAGCGCGGCCTCGGGGCGGTCGGCGCCGGCGTACCGGGATGCGGCGTACGAGCGGATCTCCTCGTCGAAGGCGGTCCACGCCTCCGGCCCCGCGCCAGGCAGCACCGGTCGGGCTCCGCCGGCCGCGCCGCTCAGGACGGCCTGCGCCGCCGCCCGGCCCCGCTCGGTCTCCTGCCGCCGCTCGGCGCCCATGTGCCCTCCCCGGGGTGTGTCAGGTACCGATCCTAGGGAGCGGGTGGGGGCGGCGCCTCCGATATTCGGGCTGGTCACGGGGGTACAGCCGGGCTCGATTGACGAAACATACGGACTAATGCATAGTTATGCCTGTCGTTGGATGTGCCGTACGCAGGGGCCCCGGCCCCGGCCCCGGCCCTTCCCCGGAGACCGTCGCGCATCGCGACCCCGCCCGAGTCGTTGGGCAGTACGGGCAGGACCGGCGGCACCGGCGACACCAGCAGGACCGGCAGTACGCCGACGGCCTCCCCGCACCCTCCGCGGCGGGGAGGCCGTCGCACACCCACCCCCTTGAGGAGCAGTAGCTGTGAGCAGCAACAACGGTGACGTCCGGCTCTGGGGCGGCCGCTTCGCCGACGGCCCCGCCGAGGCCCTCGCGAAGCTGTCCGCGTCGGTCCACTTCGACTGGCGCCTCGCCCCGTACGACATCGCCGGCTCCCGGGCCCACGCGCGCGTGCTGCACAAGGCGGGCCTGCTCACGGCCGAAGAGCTCGACCGCATGACCGACGGCCTGAACCGGCTCGAAGCCGACGTGGCGAACGGCTCCTTCACCGGCACCATCGCGGACGAGGACGTGCACACCGCCCTGGAGCGGGGGCTGCTGGAGCGGCTCGGCGCCGACCTCGGGGGCAAGCTGCGGGCGGGCCGGTCCCGCAACGACCAGGTGGCCACCCTCTTCCGGATGTACCTGCGCGACCACGCGCGGATCGTCGGCGGTCTGATCGCGGACCTCCAGGACGCCTTGGTCGGCCTGGCCGAGAGCCACGCGGACGTGGCCATGCCCGGCCGGACCCACCTCCAGCACGCGCAGCCGGTGCTGTTCGCCCATCACGTGCTGGCCCACGTGCAGGCCCTGTCCCGGGACGCCGAGCGGCTGCGCCAGTGGGACACCCGGACCGCGGTCTCCCCGTACGGCTCGGGCGCCCTCGCGGGCTCCTCCCTGGGTCTGGACCCGGAGGCGGTCGCCGCCGACCTGGGCTTCGAGCGCGGATCGGTCGGCAACTCGATCGACGGCACGGCCTCGCGCGACTTCGTCGCCGAGTTCGCCTTCATCACCGCGATGATCGGGATCAACCTGTCCCGCATCGCGGAGGAGATCATCATCTGGAACACGAAGGAGTTCTCCTTCGTGACCCTGCACGACGCCTTCTCGACCGGGTCGTCGATCATGCCGCAGAAGAAGAACCCGGACATCGCGGAGCTGGCGCGCGGCAAGTCGGGGCGTCTCATCGGCAACCTGACCGGCCTGCTCGCCACGCTGAAGGCGCTCCCGCTCGCGTACAACCGGGACCTCCAGGAGGACAAGGAGCCGGTCTTCGACTCCTGCGACACCCTGGAGGTCCTGCTGCCGGCCTTCACCGGCATGATGGCCACCCTCACGGTCAACCGGGAACGCATGGAGGAGCTGGCTCCGGCCGGCTTCTCGCTCGCCACCGACATCGCGGAGTGGCTGGTCAAGCAGGGCGTGCCGTTCCGGGTGGCGCACGAGGTGGCCGGCGAGTGCGTCAAGGTCTGCGAGGGCGAGGGCATCGAGCTCGACCAGCTCACCGACGACCAGTTCGCGAAGATCTCGGAGCACCTGACCCCGGAGGTCCGGACCGTGCTCAACGTCAAGGGCGCCCTGGCCTCGCGCAGCGGCCGCGGCGGCACCGCCCCGTCGGCGGTCGCGGTCCAGCTGACCGAGCTGAAGGCCGACCTGGTCATCCAGCACGCCTGGGCGATCCACAAGCAGTAGCCGCGGTCCCCGGAGGGGCGGCCGGAGCATCCGCTCCGGCCGCCCCTCCGGCGTGTGCCGGGACCGGGGCCGGCGCCCCTCACCGTGCCCAGTCCGCCAGCGCGTCGAAGTCGGCCCGGACCAGCCCGACCTGCTCGTCGATGCGCAGGAGCAGCGCCCGGGCGGGGTGGTGCATGGCGACGTACTCGCGGTCCGCGTCCCGGATGTCGTCGTCGATCCAGGCGAAGGGGCGCGTCCCCGCGTACGGGAGGACGTACTGGGTCTTCCAGAAGGTCCCGCGCGGTGCGCGCCCGTGCATCACCGGCCAGTCGACGAAGGGCAGCCGGGGCAGCCCCAGGTGCGGGCCTATCCAGTCGTTGGCCTCGTCCTTCCAGGTCGTCGCCCACACGAGGTCGTACGTCCGCGCCAGCGCGAGCAGCTCCGCGCCGTGCCCGTGGTTCAGCCAGACCCGCAGCGGCTTCGCGCTCTCGGCCTCGCGCCAGCCCGTCGGGCGCATCCGGTGGGTGGTGTAGCCCTCGGGGCGGCGCTGTGCCTTCGCGGCGTACGGGTTCAGCGGCCCGTCCACGTCGATCAGCAGCAGCGGCCTGGGGGCGTTCGGCGGATTCATCTCGGCAGCATTCCTTCCGGGCGGCCCGGGGGCAGCCCATTTTCCGGTCGAATGAGACAGTGGCGTCTCATTCGGGTTATGGTTGTCTCATGGCCATGGATCGTGACCAGGTGCTCCGCGACGCGGCGGCCCTGCTCTCCCGCAAATCGACCGCGACGATGGACGAGGTCGCGCGCGCCGCCGGAATCGGGCGCGCCACCCTCCACCGGCACTTCGCGGGGCGCGACGCCCTCGTACGGGCGCTCGAAGAGCTCGGCATCCGGGAGTTCGAGGTGGCGTTCGACAACGCCCGCCTCGACGAGGACACGGCGGTCGACGCCCTGCGGCGGCTCGTCGCCGAGGCGGAGCCCAACGCGGAGCTGCTGGCCTTCCTCGTCACCGAGAACCAGCTGTTCGAGGGGGACGGGATCCACGAGGGATGGGCCCGCCTGGACGCGCGCGTCGGCGCGCTCTTCCGGCGCGGCCAGCAGGAGGGCGACATCCGGATCGACCTGAGCGCCGCCTGGCTCACCGAGGCCCTCTACGGGCTCATCGGCACCTGCGCCTGGGCCGTGATGGACGGCCGGGTGGCCGCCAAGGACTTTCAGTACATGATCATCGAGTTGCTGCTCGGTGGGGCACGACGGAGCGTGGAGTGATGAGCCGAACCGAAGAGCTGAGCAGGAACAAGGGGGCGGAGGGGAGGAGCCCCGGGCGCTGGCTGGCGCTCTGCGTGCTGGTCCTGGCCGTCCTGCTGGTCGCGGTGGACGCCACCGTGCTCGGGCTCGCGACCCCGGCCCTCAGCGAGGACCTCCAGCCGTCCGGCACCCAGCTGCTGTGGATCGGCGACATCTACTCCTTCGTCATCGCCGGTCTGCTCGTGTCCATGGGCTCCCTCGGCGACCGCATCGGCCGCAAGAAGCTGCTCCTCGTCGGCGCCACGGCCTTCGGCGCCGTCTCCGTCCTGAACGCGTACGCCACCAGCCCCGAGATGATGATCGTCGCCCGGGCCCTGCTCGGCGTCGCCGGCGCCACCCTGATGCCGTCCACCCTCGCGCTGATCCGCAACATCTTCCAGGACCCCCGGGAGCGCAGCCTCGCGATCGGCGTCTGGGGCGCCGCCGCCTCGGCGGGCGCGGCCGTCGGACCGGTCGTCGGCGGGGCCCTGCTCCAGCACTTCTGGTGGGGCTCGGTCTTCCTCATCAACCTGCCCGTGATGATCGTCCTGGTCGTCGTCGGCGTCAAGCTGCTGCCCGAGTCCAAGAACCCGGTCGCGGGCCCCTGGGACCTGGTCAGCGTCGCCCTCTCCCTCGTCGGCGTCATCGGCGTCGTCTACGCCATCAAGGAAGTCGCCACCCACGGCATGACCTGGGGCGTCTGGGCGGCCGTCGTCATCGGCGGCGCGTGCCTGTACGCGTTCGTCCGGCGCCAGTTCAGCCTGCCGTCCCCGCTGCTCGACATGCGGCTCTTCAAGCACCGCGGGTTCTCCGGCGCCGTGCTCGCCGACCTGCTGACCGTTTTCGGCCTTTCCGGACTGGTCTTCTTCCTCTCCCAGTTCCTCCAGCTCGTCCAGGGACGCGACCCGCTGGAGGCGGGTCTGGCGGAGCTGCCCGCCGCCGTCGGCGCCGTGGTCACCGGCCTGCTCGCCGGCCGCTACGCCCGCCGGTACTCGGTGCGCTCCATCGTCGTCGGCGGCCTCACGGCCATCGGCCTGGCCCTGGGCGTCCTCACCGTCATCCACAAGGACACCGGCTACCCGCTGCTCGGCGCCGCCCTGCTGGCCGTCGGTCTCGGCGCCGGCTTCTCGTTCACCGTCACCGCCGACGTCATCCTCTCCAGCGTCCCCAAGGAACAGGCGGGCTCCGCCTCCGCCGTCTCCGAGACCGCGTACGAGCTCGGCGCCGCGCTCGGCATCGCCCTGCTCGGCTCCGTCGTCACCGGCGTCTACCAGAGCTTCACGGCCCCCGCCTCGGTCCCCGGACCCGTCGCGGACGCCGCCCACGAATCCCTCGGCGGAGCCGTCGAGGCCGCCAGACAGCTGGACCCGCGGACCGCCGAGCAGATGGTGGGCGCGGCCCAGGAGGCCTTCGTGGACGGCCTGCGGCTCGCCTCGGGGGTCGGCGCGGCCGTCCTGCTGGCCACCGCCGCGGCCGCCTGGTTCCTCCTCAAGGGCCAGGAGCTCCAGGACGGAATCGAGCACTGACCAGGTGTGATCCGGCCAAAAGGCGCCGCACTGAACACAGTTGACAGTTCGTGGACCACGGGACACCATCCCCAGCGATGGAGATCAACGACCTGACCCCGGCCGAACGCCGCCTGTGGGACGCCTTCCCGCGCGGCGAGGGCGTCGACTTCCGGACCGGCCCGGACGAGGACGCCGCCGACGGCGGCGGCTGGGGTCCGGAGCGCACCGTGCGCGCCGGGGTGATCACGGCCCTGCTGCTCAACGGCCCCCGCACCCCCGGCCTGGTCGCCGGACTCAACGTCCGCGGCGCCCGGATCACGGGCAAGCTGGACCTGAAGTACGCCGTGGTGGAGCACGCGATCCGGCTGCGCGGCTGCTGGTTCGAACGCAAACCCCTCGTGTACGGGGCCCAGCTGCGGGCCCTGGTGCTCAGCGACTCGGCGCTGCCCGGACTGACCGCCACCTCCGTCAGCATCGACGTCGTCCTGCGGATGCCCTGCTGCACGATCACCGGGCCCGTCCGGCTGTCCGGCGCCCGGATCGCCGGCGGCTTCTTCCTCCAGCGCGCGGTCATCGGCCGCCCGGGCGACGAGCACGAGGCCGCGGAACCGATCCTCCAGTTCAACCACGCCGACATCGGCACCGACGTCATCGCGATGGACCTCACCGTCCACGGCCAGACCCGCATCAACGGCGCCACCGTCGGCGGCCAGATCAACCTCGACGGCGCCCGGCTGCTCGCCCCCGGCGGCACCGCCCTGCACGCCGAGACCCTGACCGTCGGCACGGACCTGCGCGCCATGCGGATGGAGGCCCGCGGCCGCGTCAACCTGACCGGCGCCCGCATACCGGGCCAGCTCAACTTCGCCTACGCCCGCTTCCTCAACCCCGGAGGCGTCGCCCTGCGCGCCTCCAGCTGCCTGGTCGGCGAGGTGTGGCTGCGGTCCTGCGAGACCATCCAGGGCGGCCTGAACCTGCGGCGCTCCCAGTTCGACCGGCTGCACATGCCCCCCGAGACCTGGCCGCAGGAGATCCGCATCGACGGACTCACCTACCGGACCCTGGCCCCGCACCTCCCCGCCGAGGAACGCCTGCCCGCACTGGAACGCGAGGAGACGGGCTACCTCCCGTACGCCTACGAACAGCTCGCCGCGGCCTACCGCACCGCCGGCGACGAGGCAGCGGCCCGGACCGTCCAGCTCGCCAAGCTGCGCCGGCACCGCCGCACCCTGCCCCGGCACGCCCGCGCCTGGGGCCTGCTCCAGGACGTCACCGTGGGCTACGGGTTCCGGCCGATGCGCGCGGCGGGCTGGCTGCTGGCGCTCTTGGCCACCGGGGTCGTCGCGTACTGGACCGGTCCGCCGCGGCCCCTCAAGGCGGGGGAGGCGCCGGACTTCAACCCGGTGTTCTACACGCTCGACCTGATGCTGCCGATCGTCGGCTTCGGACAGGAGTCCGCGTACGCGCCGAGCGGTTTGCACCAGTGGCTGTCGTACCTGCTGATCATGACCGGCTGGATCCTCGCCACCACGACGGCGGCGGGCGTCAGCCGGTCCCTCCAGCGGCAGTAGGCGCGGCCCTACGCGGCCTTCGCCTTGGTGGCGTACATGTCCACGTACTCCTGGCCCGAGAGGCGCATGACCTCGGCCATCACCGAGTCGGTGACGGCGCGCAGCACGTACCGGTCGCGGTCCATGCCCTCGTAGCGGGAGAACTCCATCGGCTCGCCGAAGCGGACCGTGACCCGTCCCGGCCGCGGCATGCCGGCACCGCCGGGCTGGAGCTTGTCGGTGCCGATCATGGCGAACGGGACCACGGGGGCGCCGGTCATCAGGGTCAGCCGGGCGATGCCCGTGCGGCCGCGGTACAGGCGGCCGTCGGGGGAGCGGGTGCCCTCGGGGTAGATGCCGAAGACCTTGCCCTCTTCGAGGATCCGGCGGCCGGTCATCAGGGCCGCGACCCCGCCGTTGGCCCCGTCGCGGTCGACGGGGATCATCCCGGAGCCGGTGAAGAACCACGCCATGAGGCGGCCCTTGACCCCCTTGCCCGTCACGTACTCGTCCTTGCCGATGAAGTGGACCGTGCGGTCGCACACCAGCGGCAGGATCATCGAGTCGATGAAGGTGAGGTGGTTGCCCGCCAGAATCACCGGCCCGGTCCCGGGAATGTTCTCGATGCCCTCCACACGGGTGCGGAACATCATGCGCATGACCGGTCCGACAGTGGCTTTGATGAGCGCGGTACGGAACAACGTGGGCCCTCCGGCATCGAAAAGCGGGTTCGCACACGCCACCACACGGCGGTAGTGCAGGTGAGGACGATACTCGCGGGTCGGCTCTGATCGCACATCGGGTTCACGAGTCGGATACGCAGTGTTGACGCGCGTTTCCGCCATGTTCCCCCCGCACACGTCCGCCGGCCACCACCCCCTGCCTACCATCGGCACGCCGATCGGGGGCCGCGTGACACCAGAGATCCCGGGACCCGCGGCCCTTTTCCGACGGGGAGTGGCACGCATGACGCAGCGTGGGGCAGCACGGCGCACGGTCCTGGGAGCGGCCGTCCTGGCGGCGGGCGCGGCCGCGGCGGGCATCCCGGCGGGAACCGCGGCGGCGGCCGGAGCGGACCGCGGCGACGGCGGGTACCGGGACCTCCCCGTCCCGACGGTGATCGGCCACCGGGGCGCCAGCGGGTACCGACCCGAGCACACCATCGGCTCCTACCAGCTCGCCCTCGACCTCGGCGCCGACGTCATCGAGCAGGACCTCGTGCCGACCCGCGACGGCCACCTCGTGTGCCGCCACGAGAACGAGATCGGCGGCACCACCGACGTCGCCGACCACCCCGGCTTCGCCTCTCGGCGCACCACCAAGTCCGTCGACGGGGTCTCCGTCACCGGCTGGTTCACCGAGGACTTCACCCTCGCCGAGCTGAAGACGCTGCGGGCCAAGGAGCGCATCCCCGCCGTCCGCCAGCGCAACACGCTCTACGACGGCCGCTGGGCCGTGCCCACCTTCGACGAGGTGCTGCGCTGGGCCGACCGCGAGGGCAGGCGCCGCGGCAAGCGCGTCTGGCTGCACGCCGAGACCAAGCACCCCAGTTACTTCCGGAGCCTCGGCCTCGGCCTGGAGGAGCCCCTCGCGAAACTGCTGCGCCGCCACGGCCGCGACGGCCGCGACGCCGCGCTGTTCCTCCAGTCCTTCGAACCGTCCAGCATCCAGCGGCTCTCCCGGCTGGTCTCCGCCCCGCGGGTGGTGCTGCTCTCCGCCGCGAACACCCGCCCCTGGGACTTCGAGCTGGCGAAGGACCCCCGTACGGTCGCCGACCTGGTCACGCCCGCCGGGCTGAAGTGGATCGCCGGCTTCGCCCAGGGCATCGGCCCGACCATGGACCTGATCCTCCCGCGCGACGCGGCCGGACGGCTCGGGGCCCCCACCACCCTGGTGCGGGACGCCCACGCCCGCGGACTGCTCCTGCACCCCTACACCGCGCGCAACGAGAACAGCTTCCTGCCGGCCGAATACCGCAAGGGCACCGACCCGGCCGCCTACGGCGACGCCTTCGGCGCGTTCCGCACGTACTTCGAGCAGGGCATCGACGGCATCTTCACCGACAACCCGGACACCGGACTGCTCGCCGCCGAGGACTTCCGCCCGGGCCGCCGGCCCGTCAACCGCTGACCGGGACTCCTCGAACGGGTGGCCCGGGCCCGGCGCGGAAACCGCCGGGCCCGGGCCGCTCGTCCCGCCCGGCATGGACCTGCTGAAGAAGGCCGACCTCTTCGAGAACCTCGGACCGCTGCTCTCCGCCGAAGCGGCCGCGGAGGCCCCGGGCACCGGAGTCGACCCGGCCGACCTGGAACAAGCCGTCTGGGTCAGGCTGTTGGAGAGCGGCCGCCGCGCCCCCGACCCCACCGACCCGGCCGAGCCCGCGCGCTGGCTGCGCCGGGCGGTGCGCGCCGAGGCCCGCCTCGCCCGCCGCCGCGTGCGCCGGGAGGTTCCGTACGACCCGAACGACCGCCGCCGCCCCGTCGCCGAGGGCAGGCGCCGCCGCGCCGGGGACGGCGGCCCGCCGTCCGGCCCGGGGACCGGCGCGGCCGCGGGCAGGGGAGCGGAGCCGGAGGACGCGCTCCTGCACGGCGAGACGAACCGGGCCCTGCGGTCGGCGGTGGCCCGGCTGCCCGGACGCTGTCCGGAACTCATGCAGGCACTTCTCTCGCCCCGAGACCTCACTTACCGTGAAATCGCAGGAGAGTTGGGTATCTCACAAGGAAGTTTGGGGCCCGTCCGTTCCCGTTGCCTGGGATGTCTGCGCAGAATGCTGGCTGCAGAGGTTGCGGCTCCTGGCCTGCGGGGAAAGGAGCGGTAGACCGACGGGCTACCAGGTGAGCGGGAGGCATGCGCACATGGGCATGAGCGTGACCATTTCGGCGGCGGCTGCCGAGGACGCTGAGCAGATCTTCAAACTGCAGTACCTGGCCTTCCAGCGCGAGGCCGAGCTGTACGGCAACTACCTCATCCAGCCGCTCACCCAGTCCCTCGACTCCCTCAAGGGGGAGCTCGCCGCGGACACGGTCCTGGTGGCGCGGCTCGGCGACGAGGTCGTCGGCTCCGTCCGCGGCAGCGTCGACGAGGACGGCACCGGCAAGATCACCAAGCTGTGCGTCCACCCCCGGCTCCAGGGTCACGGCCTCGGTGCGCGCCTGCTGCGCGCCGTCGAGGAAGCCCTCGCCGGCGGCGGTGGCACCGTCCGCTTCCGCCTGCACACCGGACACCGGAGCGAGTCCAACCTGCGTCTCTACCGCAAGGCGGGCTACACCCAGGTCGGCGGCCGCACGGCGTCCGACGGGGTCCGGCTGGTGATACTGGAGAAGGAAGCCAAGGCCGCCACCGACTTCGCGGTCAGCGCCTAGTCAGGCTCCCGGACCCGGACCCTGACCCGGACCCGGACACGGGTTCCGGAGCGGCGTCAGCGCCTGCGCAGCCAGAGCATCCCGGTGATCGGCAGGATCACCGGGATGAACAGGTAGCCCATTCCGAACTGCGACCACACCGTCGTGTCGGGGAACGCCTCGGGCCGGACCAGGGTCCAGGTCCCCACGGTCAGTACGCCGGCCAGCTCGGCCGCGCAGCAGAGCAGCGCGGCTCGGCGGGCCCGCTCCCCGCCGCGCACGAGCGAATACGTGATGAACGCGTACGCCAGCGCGGCCACCGCGGACAGCGCGTACGCCAGCGGCGCCCGGTCGAACTCGGTGGAGATCTGGTAGGCGGACCGGGAGACGGCGCCGACCACCATCACCCCGTACAGCCAGACCAGCAGCAGCCCGGGCCCGGAGACCAGCCGCTTGCGGCCGGCCGGCGTGTGGGTGGTCGTGTCAGGCACCGGTGGTTCCCCAGATGTCGTAGAGCCGTACTTCGAGGACGGCGAGGACCAGCGCGCCCGCGGCCACCGTCACCGAGCCCCATTTCGTGCGCTCGGTCAGCGAGAGCATCCCGGCGGCCGGGACCGTCGCGAAGGCGCCCAGCAGGTAGGCCACGAAGATCACCGTGCCCTCGTCGGGCTCGCCGCCGCCGGCCAGCTTCACCAGCCCGACCACCAGCTGGGCCAGGACCAGCGCGGTCACCACGGCCATGCCGATGAAGTGCCAGTCCTTGGTCGGCTGGTCCCGCCAGGCGGCGTGGCCGCACCAGGCGGCGAGGGCGAGTGCGGCCACGCCGATGGCGACCGTCAGGGCGTCGAGCATGCAGCGAGGGTATTACGGGCCGAAAGACCCGATGCGCGCACCCCTCGGCCCGCGCTTTGCTGGACGGTATGAACCTCCACGCCGACGCCCTCCTGTTCGACAACGACGGCACGCTCGTCTCCTCCATGGAATCCGTGCACCGCTGCTGGACGCGGTGGGCCCGGGAGCACGGGATCACCGAGGAGGAGTTCGCCCGCGTCGAGCTGCACGGCCGGCCTGCCGCCGAGATCATCGCCGAGCTGCTGCCCCCCGCGGCCCGCGCCGGGGCCCTCGCCCGGATCGAGGCCCTGGAGGTCGAGGACGTGGCCGGCGGCGTCGTCCTGCTCCCCGGCACGAAGGACCTGCTGTCCACGCTCCCCCCGGACCGCTGGGCCGTGGTCACCTCAGCCACCCGCCCGCTCGCCGGCGCCCGGCTGCGCGAGGCGGGCATCGACTCCCCGGTGATCGTGTCCGCCGACGACGTCACCCGCGGGAAGCCCGACCCGGAGCCCTTCCTGCTGGCGGCCCGGCGCCTGGGCGTGGATCCGGCCCGGTGCGTGGTCTTCGAGGACGCCCCCGCCGGCCTCGCGGCCGGGAGGGCGGCCGGCATGCGGACGGTGGCCTTGACCACAACGCACCCCGCGGCGGAGCTCGACGCGGACGTGGTCGTGCGGGACCTGTCGGCCGTGTCCGTGCAGGTCAGTGCCACCGGTCTGACGATCGGGACGGACGGCTGAAGCTGACCGCTGTTGTCCGGTATGTGGTCGAAAGACGTCCGCATACCGGACGACATTGATCGGTCACGGGAGAGGTCTGCTTTACTTGGGCCCATGACCACGACGAGCAGCCGCACCCTTGCGACCGAGGCGACGATGACGCCCGGTGCTCGTTGTATGTGTCGAATGTGCGCCTTCTGAGGGCCCCACACCGAACCTCGCGCCCCGAAGCGAGACGGCGGAGCCGCTCCGCCACCGCTTCCCGCAGCGCGGATCGTTCCTGCCCCACGCACGGGTCGACATGATCGTTTTCTGACGGTTCGACCCGTATCGCGTCCCCAGATGTTTGCCCCGTGCCCGGCACCCGCTGCGCCGTGCACTCGACAGCGACGGAAATCCTGTGATCACCACATCGGGCCTCACGAAGGTCTACCAGTCCCGTGGCCGCGAGGTCACCGCCCTGGACGGCGTCGACCTCCACGTCCGTGAGGGCGAGGTCTACGGAGTCATCGGCCAGAGCGGCGCCGGCAAGTCCTCCCTGATCCGCTGCGTGAACCTGCTGGAGCGCCCCACCACCGGCACCGTGAGCGTCGACGGGGTCGACCTGACCGCCCTCGCCGGCCGCGGCCGCCGCGCCTCCAAGGAGCTGCGCGAGGCCCGCAGCCGGATCGGCATGGTCTTCCAGCACTTCAACCTGCTGTCCTCGCGCACCGTCCAGGGCAACATCGAGCTGCCCCTGGAGATCCTCGGCGTCTCCGGCCGCGAGCGCTCCCGCAAGGCCCTCGAACTCCTCGCCCTGGTCGGCCTCGCCGACAAGGCCAAGGCCTACCCCGGCCAGCTCTCCGGCGGCCAGAAGCAGCGCGTCGGCATCGCCCGCGCCCTGGCCGGCGACCCCAAGGTGCTGCTCTCGGACGAGGCCACCAGCGCCCTGGACCCCGAGACCACCCGCTCGATCCTCCAGCTGCTGCGCGACCTCAACCAGCAGCTCGGCCTGACCGTCCTGCTCATCACGCACGAGATGGACGTGGTCAAGTCCGTCTGCGACTCGGCCGCCCTCATGAAGAACGGCCGCGTCATCGAGTCCGGCACCGTCTCCGAACTGCTCGCCACCCCCGGCTCCGAGCTCGCCGGCGAGCTCTTCCCGGTCACCGGCGCCGCGACCGGCCCCGACCGCACGGTCGTCGACGTCACCTTCCACGGCGAGGCCGCCGCGCAGCCGGTGATCTCCCAGCTGTCGCGCACGTACAACATCGACATCTCGATCCTCGGCGCCGCGATGGACACCGTCGCCGGCCGGCAGATCGGCCGCATGCGCATCGAGCTGCCCGGCCGCTACGAGGACAACGTCGTGCCGGTGGGCTTCCTGCGCGAGCAGGGCCTCCAGGTCGACGTGGTCGACGCCGAACCGGACGCCGACATCGACGCCGAACTCGACTCCGAGATCGCCGCACTGGTCAAGGATGGTGCCAAGTGACCTGGTCCGAGATGCAGCCCCTGCTCACCCAGGGCACGTACGACACCCTCTACATGGTCCTGTGGTCCACCCTGGTGACCGTCCTCGGCGGACTGCCCATCGGCATCCTCCTGGTCCTGACCGACAAGGGCGGGCTGCTGCAGAACCAGCCGCTCAACAAGGTCCTCGGCGTCATCGTGAACATCGGCCGTTCGCTGCCGTTCATCATCCTGCTGATCTTCCTCATCCCGGTCACCACGGCCGTCGTCGGCACCTTCATCGGCCCCACCGCCATGATCGTCCCGCTCGCCATCGGCGCCATCCCCTTCTTCGCCCGGCTCGTCGAGACGTCCGTCCGCGAGGTGGACCACGGCCTGATCGAGGCCGTCGAGTCCATGGGCGGCTCCGTCCCCACCCTGGTCGGCAAGGTCCTGCTCCCGCAGGCCCTGCCCTCCCTGGTCGCCGGCGTCACCACGACCGTCATCACGCTGGTCGGCTACTCCGCCATGGCGGGCGCGGTCGGCGGCGAAGGACTGGGCTCCAAGGCCATCACGTACGGCTTCCAGCGCTTCGAGACCGGCTTCATGGTCGCCACCGTCGTCGTCCTGATCGCCCTCGTCACCGTGATCCAGCTGATCGGCGACGGCGCGGTCCGCCTCCTGGCCCGCCGCGGCCGGACCACCTGAGACCACCGGCCCCCCCCCGGCCGGCCCCCCCAGACTTCCCCACCCCCCCCAGAAAGCCCGCACTTGTCGTGCTCGGGCCGCCACCAGCAAGTCTTCGGAACTTGTTCAGCAAGAAAGGCACTCTTCGTGCGTAAGAACGTCAAGCTCACCGCCCTCGCCGCCGCAGCCTCCGCGCTCGCCCTCGGCCTCACCGCCTGCGGCAGCTCCTCGGACCCGTCCTCCACGAAGGCCGAGGGCGGCAAGACCGACGAGAGCAAGCCGCTCGTCATCGCCGCCTCCCCGAGCCCGCACGCCGACATCCTGAACTTCGTGAAGGACAAGCTCGCGGCGAAGGAAGGCCTGAAGCTCGAGGTCAAGGAGTTCACGGACTACGTCCTGCCGAACACCGCCACCGAGCAGGGCCAGGTCGACGGCAACTACTTCCAGCACAAGCCGTACCTCGACGACTTCAACAAGAAGAACGGCACGCACATCGTGCCCGTCGTGAACGTGCACCTGGAGCCGCTGGGCCTGTACTCCAAGAAGGCCAAGGCCGTCACGGACATCAAGCCCGGCCAGACCATCGCGGTCCCCAACGACACCACCAACGAGGGCCGCGCGCTCCAGCTCCTCGCGGCCAACAACCTGATCAC
This sequence comes from Streptomyces sp. NPDC048461, assembly GCF_055587105.1. Lineage (NCBI taxonomy): Bacteria > Bacillati > Actinomycetota > Actinomycetes > Kitasatosporales > Streptomycetaceae > Streptomyces > Streptomyces sp. NPDC048461. The sequence goes on from NZ_JBVJGW010000006.1 coordinate 228,655, forward strand.
CCTCAAGGAGGGCGTCGGCACCAGCGCCAAGCTGTCCGACATCACCGACAAGAAGGGCCTGGAGTTCAAGGAGCTGGAGGCCGCCACGGTCCCGCGCGCCCTGAACGACGTGGACGCCGCCGTGATCAACGGCAACTACGCCCTCGAGGCCGACCTGTCGCCCGCCAAGGACGCGCTGATCCTGGAGAAGGCCGAGGGCAACCCCTACGCCAACTTCCTCGCGGTCAAGGAGGGCAACCAGGACGACCCCCGGATCCAGAAGCTCGCCAAGCTCCTGAACTCCGACGAGGTCAAGAAGTTCATCGAGGAGAAGTACCAGGGCTCGGTCACCCCGGCCTTCGGCACCCCGCAGGCCTGACCCTCCCGGCCCCGCGCGCCCGGTGGCGCGCGGGGCCGAGCCGTGCCCGCTTCCGGGCAACCCGGCCCTGCACTTCCCCCGGGCGATGCTGCATGCTGTGGCCTACGACCTGTTCGACGGTCCGTCACCAAACGGGCCGGTACGGGGTCGTACCGCACCACGGTCGCACCACGGTCCCAGGCTTGGAGCTGCGCATGACTACCACCTTCCCGGACGTCACCATCAGCACGGACCGGCTGGTGCTGCGCTCCTTCGAGGAAGAGGACGTCACCGCGCTCGCCGAGATGATGAACGACGAGCAGATCACCGCCTGGACCTCCGCGCCCCACCCCTACACCCTCGCCGACGCGCACGCCTGGGCCACCCGCCAGTCCCACGCCGAACGCACCGAGGGCCGCGGCATCGTCCTCGCCGTCACCGAGTTCCTCACCCACCGCCTCGTCGGCATCGTCCACCTCCAGAACACCAACTGGCGCACCCGCGCCACCGAGGTCGGCTACCTCACCGCGCCCTGGGCCCGCGGCGAGGGCTACGCCAGCGAGTCCGTGCTCGCCGTCGCGCAGTGGCTGTTCCGCGACCGGGGCTTCGAACGCCTCGAACTGCGCACCGCGGCCGACAACACCGCCTCCCAGCAGGTCGCCCAGAAGATCGGCTGCATCAGCGAGGGCGTCCTGCGCAACGCGTGGATAGTGCGCACCCAGACCGCCGAGGGCACCTGGACCGACACCCGCACGGACCTCATCGTGTGGAGCCTCGTCCCCGAGGACCTCGACGACGCGGACGGGTACGAGGGCTACGACGGGTACGACGCCTACGCCGGCACCACCGCCTTCGGGCAGCGGGCCGACGCGAACGGCCACGCCGTCGGCGCCGACTGGCACTGACCCGACCGCGCCCACCCGATGACCGGGTAGTCTCACCGTGCCCGCTCCCCCCTGACGAAGCTTCCCCTGCCCCCACACCAGGAGACTGACGACGATGGCCGACCGGGTCACGGTGATCGGCTGGGACGGCTCGCCCCTGACCGCGGCCGCCCGGTCCGCGCTCTCCGCCGCCACGCTCGTGGCCGGCGCCCCGCACCACCTCGACCTCCCCGAGGTCCCGCCCACCGCCGAGCGCGTCCGCCTCGGCAGCCTCGGCCTCGCCGCCCGCCGCATCGCCGGCCACCGCGGCACCGCCGTCGTGTTCGCCGACGGGGACCCCGGCTTCTTCGGCGTCGTACGCACCCTGCGCGCCCCGGAGCACGGCCTGGAGGTCGAGGTGGTCCCGGCGGTATCCGCCGTCGCCGCCGCCTTCGCCCGCGCCGGCATGCCCTGGGACGACGCCCAGGTCGTCGTCGCCCACCCCCGGACCCTGCGCCGCGCCGTCAACGTCTGCCGCGCCCACGGCAAGGTCGCCGTCCTGACCTCGCCCGGCGCCGGACCCGCCGAACTCGCCCTGCTCCTCGGCGGGATCCACCGCACCTTCGTGGTCTGCGAGGAACTGGGCACCGACCGGGAACAGGTCAGCGTCCTGACCTCCGACAAGGCCGCGGACCACACCTGGCGCGACCCCAACGTCGTCATCGTCATCGGCGGCGCCGGACAGGCCGCGGCCGGCGACTCCGGCTGGCTGTTCGGCCAGAGCGCCGCCCAGTACGCCGCCCAGAGCGCCGACCGCGGCTGGGCCCGCCCCCGCGCCGACACCCGCGAGGGCGAGACCGCGCAGCTGCGCGCGGCCCAGCTCGCCCGGCTCGGCCCGCGCCCCGGCGACCTCGTCTGGGACATCGGCACCGGTTCCGGCGCGGTCGCCCTGGACGCCGCCGCCCTCGGCGCCGCCGTCATCGCGGTGGACGCCGACCCCGAGGCCTGCGCCCGGGTGGCCGCGGCCGCGCGGGAGCGGGGCGTACAGCTCCAGGTCGTCACCGGGCGCGCGCCGTACGTACTGGAGGACCTGCCCGAGCCCGACGTCGTCCGCGTCGGCGGCGGGGGCGCCGACGTCGTCCGCGCGGTCGCCGACCGCCGCCCCGAACGGATCGTCGGCCACGCCTCCACCCGCGACGAGGCGGAGGCCATCGGCCGGGCGCTCACCGAACACGGGTACGCCGTCGAGTGCGCCCTGCTCCAGTCGGTGGGCCTGGACCCCCACACCTGGGCCGAACAGGAGCGTTCCGTGGTCTTCCTGCTGTCGGCGCAGCGCCCTGTGACCCGCTGAGACGGGCCCCGGGGTAGGCTGGCCGATCGTCGTACCGCCCAGGACGATTCGGGCACCGCGACACCGCCGGAACGCGCGACGTGGCGCAGTCCACAACGGACCGCGGCGGTAATGGCCGCCACGGTGGCGAACGGGCGCGACAATGCTTAGTGGTTGTCACCGGGGCGTGCGTGAGCGGACGCCCCGGACGGCGAACCCGCACGGCAAGTCGGCCCGTCGGCCTCGTGGGCGACCGGGCGATCGAAGACGCAACACCGATGGGCGAGGGGTACGCATGACTGACACCGGCCAGGTCCCGGGCGAGGGTCTCCCGGACAACGCGGGCATGGTGGATCAGCCAGGCATCCCCGCTCCGGTCCAGATCCCGGCGCCGCTTCCCCCCGGCTACGCCTTCCAGGACCTCGTGGACGACCCGGCCGGGCCGGAGGACGAGGAACTGCTGCTCATGCCGAGCGGACAGGGCGCCTGGAGCGACCCGCAGGTCGTCCCGCCCGCCCCCGTCTTCCCCGCCCCGACCCCGTACGCGGACGCGCCCTACGGCACCGAGCCCGGCTACCCGGGCGCTCCGGCGGCGTACGCCGAGCCCGCCGGGTACGCCGACTTCCCGCAGCCGGTCTTCCCTGACCAGCCGGCGTTCCCCGACTCCTCCGGATTCCCGGAGCAGCCCGGGTTCCCGGACGCCTCCTACCGCGCCGGCGCCCACGAGGCGGGCGGCCGCGACTCCGGGGCGCTGGACCTCGGCGGGCTCGTCGGCCAGGCCCCGGCGGAGCCCCTCGCGCAGGCGGCCCCCGCGGCTCCGCCGCGCCGCCCGCTGCACATGGGCCCGCCCGTGCCCGAGGCCACCGGCGGCGTCGTACGCTCCCTCGCGGACCGCGGTCCCGCGGCGGCGCCGGCGCCCGCCCAGGCGCCCGTCGCCCCGGCCGTCTCCGTGCTGACCACCCCGTCGGTGCCGGCCCCCGGCCGCCCGTCCAGGCCGCCGGCCGCGGGTCCCGAGTACCTGGACGTCCCGCGCGCGGAGGCCGCCCCGCAGCTGGGCGAGATCCCGCCGCAGGCCGGTGCCGCGTGGGCGCCGGAGCCCGCCGCCGTACCGGAGCCCGTCGCGGAACCGGAGCCCGTCGAACCGGAGTCCGCCGCCGCGCCGGAGCCCGCCGCCGCGCCGGAGTCCGCCGCCGCGCCGGAGCCCGCCGCGGAACCGGAGCCCGAGCCCGTCCCCGCGCCCGAGGCGCCGCCGGCGGACACGGCCGTCGCGGACCCCGCCGCACCCGAGCCGGCCGCCGAGGTCCTCGCGGCCGCCGAGCCGCGGCCCGAGCCCGTCGCCGTGCCGGACGCGGAGCCGCTCCTGGCGGTCGCCCCGGAGCAGCCGCTCCCGTCCGGTGCCCCCGCGCCCGAGGAGGCCCCGGCCGAGCCGGTGGCCGTCGCGCCCGCCGCCGAAGCCCCCGAGGCGCAGCCGCTGCCCGCTCCCGCAGAAACGGTGGTTCAGGCCCCCGAGGCGCCCGCGGCCCCGGAGGCCGCCGAGGCCCCCGCAGAGCCCGCCCCCGCCGAGCCGGCCCCCGCCGACACCGCGCCGGCCGAGCCCGAGCCGCTCGCGGCCGTCGCCGAGCCGGCCCCCGCGGAGCCGGTCGCGTTCGAGCAGTTCCCCGCCGAACCCGCCGCCGCGCCGCAAGCCGCTCCGGAAGCCGCCGCCGAGGCCCTCGTCGTACCCGAGGCCGTCGTCGTACCGGACCCCGCCGCGGAACCGGAGTCCCCGGCCGCCGCCGAGGCCGCGCCGCAGCCCGCCGCCGAGCCCGAGGCGGTCGCCGAGCCCGCTCCGGAGCAGGCCGCCGAGCCCGCGCCGCAGCCCGGGGCAGCCGCCGAGCCCGCGGCGGTCCTGCCCGGCCCGGAGGCCGCCCCCGAGTCGCTCCCGACCGAGCCCGCCGCCGTTCACCCCGTCCGCGAGCAGGCCGGCGAAGCCGCCCCCGGCTACGCCGACGCCGAGCGCGAGGCCGTCCTGCGCGTGATGCGCGAGCGCCGCGACATCCGCAAGGGCTTCCGTACCGACCCCATCCCGCACGAGGTGCTGCTCCGCGTCCTGGAGGCGGCCCACACCGCGCCCAGCGTCGGCCACTCCCAGCCCTGGGACTTCGTCGTCATCCGCTCCGCCGAGACCCGCCGGACGATGCACGAGCTCGCCGAACGCCAGCGCGAGGCCTACGCGAAGTCGCTGCCCAAGGGCCGGGCCAAGCAGTTCAAGGAACTGAAGATCGAGGCCATCCTCGACACCCCCGTGAACATCGTGGTCACCGCCGACCCGACCCGCGGCGGCCGCCACACCCTCGGCCGGCACACCCAGCCGCAGATGGCCCCGTACTCCTCCGCCCTCGCGGTGGAGAACCTCTGGCTCGCCGCCCGCGCCGAAGGCCTCGGCGTCGGCTGGGTCAGCTTCTTCGACGAGCGCGAGATGGTCCGCGAGCTCGGCCTCCCGGACCACCTGGAGGTCGTCGCGTACCTCTGCGTCGGCTACGTCGACGAGTTCCCGGAGGAGCCCGAGCTGGCGCAGGCCGGCTGGTCCCAGCGCCGCCCGCTGTCCTGGGTCGTGCACGAGGAGACGTACGGCCGCCGCGCCCTGCCCGGCGAGGAGCCGCACGATCTGCTCTCCGAGACGGTCGCCAGCATCCGCCCCCTCGACGCCAAGGCGCTCGGCGAGGCCTGGGAGCGGCAGAAGCGCATGACCAAGCCCGCCGGGGCCCTGGGCATGCTCGAAATCATCTCCGCCCAGCTCTCCGGCCTCTCGCGGGTCTGCCCGCCGCCGATCCCGGAGCCCGCCGCCGTCGCGATCTTCGCCGGCGACCACGGGGTCCACGCCCAGGGCGTCACCCCCTGGCCGCAGGAGGTCACCACCCAGATGGTGGCCAACTTCCTCGGCGGCGGCGCGGTGTGCAACGCCTTCGCCAACCAGGTCGGCGCCGAGGTCTGCGTGATCGACGTGGGCGTCGCGGGCGACCTCCCGGCCACTCCCGGCCTCCTGCCCCGCAAGGTCCGCGCCGGCACGGCGGACCTCTCCACCGGCCCGGCGATGACCCGCGAGGAGGCCGTCGCCGCCATCGAGGTGGGCATCGAGACGGCCCGCGACCTGGTCGCGGCGGGCAACAAGGCCCTGCTGACCGGCGAGATGGGCATCGCGAACACCACGGTGTCGGCGGCGCTGATCTCGGTCTTCACCGGGGTGGACCCGCTGGAGGTCACCGGCCGCGGCACGGGCATCAACGACGAGACCCACGCCCGCAAGGTCGAGGTCGTACGCCGCGCCCTGGAGCTCCACCAGCCCGACCCGGCGGACCCGATCGGCGTCCTGGCGGCCATCGGCGGCCTGGAGCACGCGGCGATCGTCGGACTCCTCCTCGGCGGAGCCTCACTGCGCACGCCGGTCATCCTGGACGGCGTCAGCGCCGGAGCGGCCGCCCTGGTGGCCCGCGCCATCGCCCCCGAGTCCCTGTCGGCCTGCATCGCCGGCCACCGCAGCGCGGAACCGGGCCACGTGGCGGCCCTGAACACGCTCGGCCTGCGCCCGCTGATCGACCTCGACCTCCGCCTCGGCGAGGGCACCGGCGCCCTGCTGTCGCTCCCGCTGGTCCAGAGCGCGGCGCGCGCGATGCACGAGGTCGCCACGTTCGACTCGGCAGGAGTAACGGAGAAGTAGCCGGCCCTCCCGCTGCCCGGGGCAGGCCCCGGGGGCCCGTCGGTGCCCTGCGGGAACACTCCGCTCCCGCCCCGACGCGGAGCCCGCACAGGGCAGCCCGAGCCGCATCCGGCGGCCCCGGGACAGTGCCTCGGGCCCAAGGCTCGCCTGGCGGGGACACTCCGGGGTGTCCCCGCAGGCCGAGCGAACCCGACGCCGACCGGCGAACCGGTCCGGCTCAGGGTTCGCGAGCCGAGGAGACACCCCGGAGGGTCCCCGCCACCCCACCCCCGCCCCGGCACTGCCGCCTGCTGCTGCCCCTGCCGAGCCCCGCTCCCGCTCCGCCCCCGCCCCGGCAGGCGCCCGGCCGCCCCCGCCGGGCAGGCGCCCGGCCGCCCCCGCCCGGCCCGCCCGCCCGGCGGGTCGTATCGTGGACCCGAACATCCGAAACCGCACGTCAACCCAGCCGCTCCAGCGCAGCAGCGGCCCAGCCGATCCACCGCCGCACCAGGAGCCGCAACCGCCATGGCCGACACCCCCGCCTACCCCGTAGGTCTCCGCCTGGCCGGCCGCCGCGTCGTCGTCATCGGCGGCGGCCAGGTCGCCCAGCGCCGCCTCCCCGCGCTCATCGCGGCGGGCGCCGACGTCCTGCTGATCTCGCCGTCCGCGACCCCGTCCGTGGACGCCATGGCCGAGACCGGCGAGATCCGCTGGGAGCGCCGCCGCTACCAGGACGGCGACCTCGCCGGAGCCTGGTACGCCCTCATCGCGACGCAGAACCGCGAGGACAACGAGCGCGCCTCCGCCGAGGCCGAGCGCGAGCGGGTCTGGTGCGTGCGCGCCGACGACGCCTCCGCCGCCACCGCGTGGACCCCCGCCACCGGCCGCACCGACGGCGTCACCGTCGCCGTGCTCACCGGCAACGACCCCCGCCGTTCCGCCGCGCTGCGCGACGCGATCGTCGAGGGCCTGCGCGAGGGAACGCTCGGCGCCCGCGGGCACCGGCACCAGTCCGCCCCCGGCGTCTCCCTCGTCGGAGGCGGCCCGGGCGACCCCGACCTGATCACCGTGCGCGGCCGCCGCCTCCTCGCCGAGGCCGACGTCGTCATCGCCGACCGGCTCGGCCCCCGCGACCTGCTCGACGAACTGCCCCCGCACGTCGAGGTCATCGACGCCGCGAAGATCCCGTACGGCCGGTTCATGGCGCAGGAGGCCATCAACAACGCCCTGATCGAGCACGCCAAGGCGGGCAAGGCCGTGGTCCGGCTCAAGGGCGGGGACCCGTACGTCTTCGGCCGCGGCATGGAAGAGCTGCAGGCCCTCGCCGAGGCCGGCATCTCCTGCACCGTCGTCCCCGGCATCTCCAGCTCCATCTCCGTGCCCGGCGCCGCCGGGATCCCGGTCACCCACCGGGGCGTCGCCCACGAGTTCACCGTGGTCAGCGGCCACGTCGGCCCCGACGACCCGCGCTCGCTGGTGGACTGGGCCTCCCTCGCCAAGCTCACCGGAACCCTGGTGATCCTCATGGGCGTCGACAAGATCGGCCTGATCGCCGAGGCCCTCGTCCGCAACGGCCGCTCCGCCGACACCCCGGTCGCGGTCGTCCAGGAGGGCACGACCGCCACCCAGCGCCGCGTCGACGCCACCCTGGGCACCGTCGGGGAGACGGTGCGCGCCGAGGGCGTCCGCCCGCCCGCGGTCATCGTCATCGGCGAGGTCGTCCGCGTCGGAAGCACCGGGACCGCAGGAAGCACCGGGACCGCGGGATCCCCCGGGACCGCGGGATCCCCCGGGACCCCCGGAACCACGCCCGCCCCCACCACCGGCGCCTGACAGGCCGTTGGCACCGCACCCAGGACAAGGCAGTATCACCCTGTGGCTGATCTCATCACCGTCGAGGACCCCGACGACCCGCGCCTGCGCGACTACACGGGCCTGACCGACGTCGAACTCCGGCGCAGGCGCGAGCCCGCCGAGGGACTCTTCATCGCCGAGGGCGAGAAGGTCATCAGACGCGCCAAGGACGCCGGCTACGAGATGCGCTCCATGCTCCTCTCGGCCAAGTGGGTCGACGTCATGCGGGACGTCATCGACGAACTCCCGGCACCGGTCTACGCCGTCAGCCCCGAGCTCGCCGAGCGCGTCACCGGGTACCACGTGCACCGCGGCGCCCTGGCCTCCATGCAGCGCAAGCCGCTGCCCACGGCCGCGGAACTGCTCACCACCGCTCGCCGCGTGGTCGTCATGGAAGCCGTCAACGACCACACCAACATCGGGGCCATCTTCCGCAGCGCCGCCGCCCTCGGCATGGACGCGGTCCTGCTGTCGCCCGACTGCGCCGACCCGCTCTACCGCCGCTCCGTGAAGGTCTCCATGGGCGCGGTGTTCTCCGTCCCGTACGCCCGCCTGGAGGCCTGGCCCAAGAGCCTGGACTCGGTCCGCGAGGCGGGCTTCAAGCTGCTGGCCCTCACCCCGCACCAGAAGGCCTCGCCCATCGACGTGGCCGCCCCGCAGTCGCTGGACCGGGTCGCGCTGATGCTGGGCGCCGAGGGCGACGGCCTGTCCACGCAGGCCCTCGTCGCGGCCGACGAATGGGTGCGCATCCCCATGGCGCACGGCGTGGACTCGCTGAACGTCGGCGCGGCCGCCGCCGTCGCCTTCTACGCGGTGGCCCAGGGCCGCAAGGACGCCTGAGGGCCGTCCGGGGCGGCCGCCCCGGACGGCGCGCTACAGCTTCTGCGCCAGCGCGATGCCCAGCGCCACGATCAGCGTCACCACCACGAACACGATCAGCCGCTGCCGCATCAGCCTCGGGTCGGGCCGCGACGGCCGCCGTCCCGCCCCCGTCGTCCGCGGGGCCGGACGGCCGCCCGTACGCCCCGCCGTCGGCCGGGAGGCCGGACCGCCCGGGTTGCGCGAGGACGAGGGCCGCGACTGCGGCCCGCCCTGGGCCCGGGGCGTGGTGGAGCCGCCCGTACGGCGCTCGGTACGGCGCTCCGTGCGCTGCTCCGCGTACGGTGTTTCGAGCCGCCCGGTGGGCTGCTCGGCGCGGCCGCGCTGCGCCGGGGGCCGGCCGTCGGGCAGCCCCTGCGCCTCGCGGGCGGCGATCTCCTTGAGCCGCATCGACAGCTGCAGCGTGCTCGGCCGCTCCTCGGGGTCCTTGGCCAGGCAGGCCTGTACGAGGGGCGCGAGCGCGTCCGGGACGCCCACCAGGTGCGGCTCCTCGTGCACCACGCGGTACAGCATGACCTCGGAACTGCCGTGTCCGAAGGGCGAGTCGGCGGTCGCGGCGTAGGCGAGGGTGGCGCCCAGCGCGAACACGTCCGTCGCGGGGGTGACGGCGGCGCCCCGCACCTGCTCGGGCGCGAGGAACCCGGGGGAGCCGACGGCGGTGCCCACGTGGGTGAGGGTGCTCGCCCCGGTGGCCCAGGCGATCCCGAAGTCGATGATCCGCGGGCCCTTGGGGGAGAGGAGGATGTTCGACGGCTTGAGGTCCCGGTGGACGACCCCGGCCTCGTGCACGGCGACCAGCCCCTCGGAGAGCGCGGCGCCGATGGCCGCGATCTGCACGGCGGTGAGGGGGCCCTCCTCGGCGACCTTGTCGTGGAGGGAGGGCCCGGGGACGTACTGCGTGGCGAACCAGGGCCGCTCGGCCTCCAGGTCCGCGGCGACCAGGCGCGCGGTACAGCCGCCCCGGATGCGCCGGGCCGCGGAGACCTCGCGGGCGAACCGCGAGCGGAACTCCTGGTCCTCCGCCAGGTCCGGCCGGATGACCTTGAGGGCGACGCGTTGACCGCGCCGGTCCGATCCCAGGTAGACCACGCCCATGCCGCCGGCACCCAGCCGCCGGTGCAGTCTGAACGAGCCGACGACACGCGGGTCCTCGCGCCGGAGCCGCATCATCGCCATGTCCACCCCGCTGACCGGTCGTCCTGTTGACGTGGCACAGCTTACGGACCATCCGGCATGCGCGCTCAGAGGCCGCGCCCTCGCCGCAGGATTCGATCGTCAGTGCGCCACAGCACACTTGAGGGTCTTTCAGTGCTGCGGCGGGGTCGCGGGGCGGCGCCGGAGCAGGGGCCCAAACCGCCCTCGGAGCAAGGGGATTGGGGTGCCCGCGGGCGGTTCGACCCGGTTCGGTGCGCGTGCGGGCCGCCCGCATCCGAGTGGATCTTCCCGGGAGCGGGCGGAGGGACACGCGTGAACAGGGAGTGACGGAAGTGAGAGAAGTCACTACCCTCCGGTCATCCCCTCCGGGAAGACCCCGACGCGGGGTGACGCGTCTCCACCCACAGGAGTACACGGGGTAGTCCCCGTCATCCTCCTGGAGGCCCGCCAATGGGTACGAGGGCATGAGGCCAGGGCCCTTCCGCCCGCCTAGTGTTGAGACAAGCGGCGGGCGGAGTACTCGTCCCCCGAGGTCACGAGCCCGCCGCTGCCAAACGACAGGGAGAGGACCATGGCGGACATCGCACGGCAGGGACGCAAGGCATTCGCGTTCAACGGCCATGAGTCCGGTACGCGCCACCCGCTGGTGGCCGCGGCCATGGTCCTTCCCCTGGCCGCCCTCCTGCTGTTCCTCTTCGGGGGCTTCGAGCAGGTGGCGGCACAGGCGTCGTCCGTGGGTGTGATGCTGGGGCGCTGAGCGGCGCCCCGGGTCCGGGAGAGCGGCCCGGACCGGGACATCATCCGGTCGAACCCCGTGGGGACGGGGGAGCGACGACGGACGGCAGGTGAAGGGTGCTGCCCGTACGGCTGGGGAGCCGGACGGGCAGCACCCTTTCTCATGCCCCGCGTTCGCACGCCCCGCCCCGCCCGGCCCGGCCCCGCCCCGCCCCGCCGCACCGCCCCGCACCGCCCCGCACCGCCCCGCACCGCGCGCGCCTCCGCGCCCCACCGCCGTGCCCCGCCCTCCTGCCTCCGCGACGGCCGCCGCCGTATCCTCCCGTCGGAGGAAGGGGGACCCGATGCTCCGAACCGTCCACACCCGCCCGCCCGCCCGCCGCCGCGTTCCGCCGTGCGCGCCCACCACCTGCGCGACGGCCGGGGCATGAGCGCCGCCGCGCTGCCCGACGGCCTCGCGGCCTGGGCCCGAGGCGGCGGCCCCCCGCGGCCGTACGACGTCCTGGCCGACCGGGACGACGGAACCGTCGTGCGCTGCGGGGACACCGTGGCCAAGGCGCACGCGACCGACAGCGACCCGGACGCCCTCGCGCTCCGCGTGCGCCTCGCCGGCGCCGCGGCGCTGACCGGGGTGCTGCTGCCCCCGCTGCGGACCGGGTTCGTGCACGGACGGCCCGCCTCGCAGTGGCCGTACGGCGCGCCCGTGGACCCGGAGCGGCCCGGGGACGCCCCCTGGGAGGACGCCGGCCGCCTCCTGGCCGCCCTGCACCGGACCCCCCTCGCGGCCCTTCCCGGCCCGGTCCCCGCGATGCGCGGCCCGGCCAAACTCGCCCGCGCCCTGCACCGCCTGCCCGGTGCGCACCCGTCGCAGGCGCCGCCGGGCCCCGCGGCGGACGCCGCCGCCGTACGGGCCGCCGCCCGGACCCTGCCCGCCTGGGCCCGGGGCGAGGCCCCGCCGCCTCCGGGCGGGGTGCTGTGCCACGGGGACCTGCACCTCGGGCAACTGGTCCGGTACCCCGCCCCGGAGGGGCCCTGGCTGCTGATCGACGTGGACGACCTCGGCCTCGGCGACCCCGCCTGGGACCTCGCCCGCCCCGCCGCCTGGTACGCCGCCGGGATCCTCGCCCCCGAACCCTGGCTGCGCTTCCTCGGCGCCTACCGGTCCGCCGGGGGCCCGGCCGCCGGCCCGCCCGGCTCCGACCCGTGGCCGCAACTCGACGCCGCCGCCCGCGCGCTGACCGTACAGACGGCGGCCCGGGCCCTGGCCAAGGCGGCACGGGGTCGTCGCGGACCGGACGAGGTGGAGCGGCTGATGGTGGACGCCTGTGGCCGAATGGCTTCCCTCCCGGCCGACTTGGAGTCCGCGGACCCGTCGTAGGGTGAGCCTCCCGTCACCGGGCATGCATCCGGTGGCGGCTGTCCGACGGCGAGGAGTTGATCCGGTCATGCAGTGTCCGAAGTGTCACGCGTTGATGCACACCTACAACCGCAACGGTCTCCAGATAGAGCAGTGCAGCGGCTGCCGCGGCATCTTCCTCGACTACGGCGAGCTGGAGGCGCTGACCCGCCTGGAGTCCCAGTACACGGCCCAGGCTCCGTACGGCCAGGCCCCGCCGCCCCCGCCGCCCGCCCCCTACCCGGGCCAGCACGCCGCTCCGGCCCCCGCCTGGGGCGCGCCGCAGCACGGGGGTCACGGCCACCACGGTCACCACGGTCACCACAAGGGCGGCTTCGGCCGGATGCTCTTCTCCTCCTGACGGGGGAGCCCGAGCACGCGAAAGCCCCGGCCGTCGAGACGGCCGGGGCTTCCGGGCGGTGCGCGATACTGGGATTGAACCAGTGACCTCTTCCGTGTCAGGGAAGCGCTCTCCCGCTGAGCTAATCGCGCGGGCTCCACGGCATCGAAGCCGCAGTTCACACATGTGGTGCAGATGGTGCATGGTACTGCGTGCGCGATACTGGGATTGAACCAGTGACCTCTTCCGTGTCAGGGAAGCGCTCTCCCGCTGAGCTAATCGCGCGGGGGCCCTCGCGGACCAGTGGACGATACTGGGATTGAACCAGTGACCTCTTCCGTGTCAGGGAAGCGCTCTCCCGCTGAGCTAATCGTCCTTGGAGGTGGAGACGGGATTTGAACCCGTGTAGACGGCTTTGCAGGCCGTTGCCTCGCCTCTCGGCCACTCCACCATGGAGCCGCAGGGGTTCTCGGGAAGATCCCCCACTTCGAGCGGACGACGAGACTCGAACTCGCGACATCCACCTTGGCAAGGTGGTGCTCTACCAACTGAGCTACGTCCGCAGGTCACCGTGTTCGCTCCGGGGTGTTACCCCTTCGCTCCCTGGCGACGAGTTGAACTCTAGCGGATTCCCGGGCCAGCTCAAAAACGCGTTTCCGCAGCGTGCTGCCGCTCGATCACGGCCGGTCACCCCGCGCTCACCTCACCGGCGCCCGCGCGTCACCGGTCATAGACTCGCAGCCGTGCACGACCTGCCTCCCCTCGCCCGCTTCGGCGGCCTGCTCGCGACCGACCTCCGCGACGTCACCGGTGATCCCTCGGCCCTGGACTCGACCGGGTTCTGGGCGGTCGCCGCCGACTTCGAGGGGCGGCTGGTCTGCGCGCGCTTCGGAGACGTGCGCCCCGACCCCGTCCCCGCACCGGTCCCCGGCGCCTGGCGCGGACCCGACGCCGACGCGTGGTCCTCCTCGCTCGACCGGGCCGCCTACGTGTCCGGCGTGCGCCGGATCCGCGAGCACATCGCCGCGGGCGAGGTCTACCAGGCCAACCTGTGCCGGGTGATGTCCGCGCCGCTGCCCGACCCGGCCGCGGCCGATGTGGACGCCCTCACCGCGCTGCTCGCCCGCGGCAATCCCGCGCCCTTTGCAGGAACGATTCGGCTACCGGCCCGCGGCGTCGAGATCGCCACCGCGTCCCCGGAGCTCTTCCTGCGCCGCACCGGCCGCCGCGTCGAGTCCGGGCCCATCAAGGGCACCGGCCGCACCGCCGCCGACCTGCTGCCCAAGGACCACGCCGAGAACGTGATGATCGTGGACCTGGTCCGCAACGACCTCGGCCGCGTCTGCGCCACCGGATCCGTCACCGTCCCCGAACTGTGCGCCGTCGAGGAGCACCCCGGCCTGGTGCACCTCGTCTCCACCGTCGCCGGCGAGCTCGCCGACGGGGCCGGCTGGCCGGAGCTGCTCGCGGCCACCTTCCCGCCCGGCTCCGTCACCGGCGCCCCCAAGTCCTCCGCCCTGCGGATCATCGAGGCCCTGGAGACCGCCCCCCGCGGCCCCTACTGCGGCGGAATCGGCTGGGTCGACGCCGACCAGGGCACCGCCGAGCTGGCCGTCGGCATCCGCACCTTCTGGATCGACCGCGAGGTGCCCGGCGGCCCCCGCCTGCGCTTCGGCACCGGCGCCGGGATCACGTGGGGCTCCGACCCGGACCGGGAGTGGGCCGAGACCGAGCTGAAGGCCGCCCGCCTGCTGCGGGTAGCGTCGGGCACCCATGAGGAGACCGGTACCCATGGGACGAACGGCATGAGCGGAGGAACCGTACGGTGAAGATCTGGCTCGACGGAGCGCTGCGGGACGCGGACGACGCGCGGGTGTCCGTGTTCGACCACGGTCTGACCGTGGGGGACGGCGTCTTCGAGACGCTCAAGGTGCGCCGCGGCGAGCCCTTCGCGCTCACCCGGCACCTGGAGCGGCTGACCCGCTCGGCCCGCGGACTCGGCCTGCCCGACCCCGACCTCGACGAAGTGCGCCGGGCCTGCGCCGCCGTCGTCGGGGCCAACCCGATGCCCCTCGGGCGGCTGCGCGTCACCTACACCGGCGGCGTGTCCCCGCTCGGCTCCGACCGCGGCGACGCCGCGCCCACCCTGATCGCGGCCATGGCCGAGTCCGGCCGCCGCCCGGACACCACCGCGGTCGTCACCGTGCCCTGGGTCCGCAACGAGCGGTCCGGCGTCACCGGCCTGAAGACCACCTCGTACGCGGAGAACGTCGTCGCGCTCGCCGCCGCCCACCGGGCCGAAGCCTCCGAGGCGCTCCTCGCCAACACCGTCGGCCGGCTCTGCGAGGGCACCGGCTCCAACGTGTTCGTCGTCCTCGACGGCGAGCTGCACACCCCGCCCGTCGCCTCCGGCTGCCTGGCCGGGATCACCCGGGCGCTCGTCGTCGCGTGGGCCGGCGCCAAGGAGACCGACCTGCCGTTCGACGTGCTGGACCGGGCCGAGGAAGTCTTCCTGACCTCCTCGCTGCGCGACGTCCAGGCCGTGGTGCGCATCGACGGCCGCACGGTCGGATCCGCCCCGGGCCCGGTCACCGCCGAGGCCATGCGGACCTTCGCGGCCCGCTCCGCCGCCGACCCCGACCCGGCCTGACCGGAGCGCGGGGGCCCGGCCCTGTCTTCGCGGCCGCCGGGCGGGTAGAACTCGGGGGATGACCACCACCCTGCGGCCGACCGCGCCGCTCCAGCAGAACAGCGACGGCACCCGCTCGCGGACCTACGAGGTCCGGGTGAACAGCCGCCGCGTCGGCAGCCTCGACCTGGCCACCCGGTCCGCCGCCCAGCCCGGGGTGGGGGTGATCCGGAACCTGTGGATCGACGAACCGGACCGGCGCCGCGGGCGCGGCACGGTCGCCGCGCTCGCCGCCGAGGAGGTGCTGCGCGCCTGGCGCTGCGACAGCATCGCCGTGTCGGTCCCGGTCGGAGCGGAGCGCGCCCGGCGGCTGGTGGACGCGCTCGGCTATCGGGAGACAGGCCGGGTCATGGTCAAGGACCTGCCCGCCGAGCCGCCCGAGCTGCCTGCGGGGGGCCGGGGACGCCCCATGGCCCCGGCCGAGTTCGACGACTGGCTGGAACGGGCCGTGGGGGAGTACGCGCACCACCTCACCACCCCGGGCACCACCCCCGAGCAGGGCCTGGCCGCGTCCCGCGCGGAGCACGCCCGGATGCTGCCGGCCGGCCGGGAGACGCCCGGTGCGGACTTCCTCCTGCTGGAGGCGCCGGAGGGCGGCGTCCTCGGCACCCTGTGGGTCGGGGTCCTGGAGGTCGCCGGGTTCGGCGCGATCCCGTACGTGTGGGACGTGGACGTCGCGGCCGAGCACCGGCGCAAGGGCCACGGGCGGGCCCTGATGCTGCTGGCCGAGCGCACCGCCCTCGCGGCGGGCGCCCGGAACCTGGGCCTGCACGTCGTCGAGGGCAACACCCCGGCCCGCCGGCTCTACGAGTCGCTCGGCTACCGGGACACGGCCGTGAACGCCATCAAGGCGCTGGTGTAGGCAGGCCCGGGGCGCGGCCTCAGGTCCTGCGCACGGCCGCGCGCACGGGCGCGACGGTTCAGGCCGTCGCGGCCAGGAGGCGGTCGGCGATCTCCTCGATGCGGGCGCGCAGGCCGTCCTGGCTCTTGCCGCCGTCGAGGCGCTCGCCGCCGATCACGTACGTCGGAGTTCCGGTGACGCCGATCGCCTTGCCCTCGGCCTGGTCGGCGTCGACGATCAGGATGTGCCGCCCGTCGATCAGTGCGGTGTCGAACTCCTCGACGTCCAGGCCGAGTTCACGCGCGACCTCCAGCAGTACCGGCTCGCCCTCCCGGCCCAGCGCGGCGGTGCGTGCCAGCACGGCCTCGGCGTACGGCCAGCCCTGCCCCTGCTCCACGGCCTCCTCGGCGGCCTGGGCCGCGGCGAAGGAGTGCTTGTGCTTGTCCAGGGGGAAGTGGCGCAGCCGGATGTCCAGCCGGTCGCCGTAGCGGGCCCGCAGGGCGCGTACGTCGCCCAGGGCGGCGTGGCAGTCCGGGCACTGCAGTTCGCACCAGACGTCGAGGATCACGGAATCGGTCATGGGAACAGTCTCCCAGCCCCCGCACGGCCCTCCGACCGGCACCTGGGGAGGAGGCGCGACCCGGAGATGTCCCGGAGATCGCGCCGGGCGGGTCCGACGACCTGGCCCGTACGGGGCCGGCCGGTGCACGATGGACGGGTACGGATCGCCCGTCACCGAGAGCCGGAGGGCCGCATGCTTGCCGAGACCATCTGTTCCGCGGCGTCGGTGGCAGGGCTGGGCATCGCGGCGCTCACGGCCTACCGCCGCCGCTTCCTGGCGGCCACCCGGATCGCCGCGTACGCGCTGGTCCCGATCGGACTGGTGATGACGGGCGTCGTGGCCTGGGCGACCGAGGTGGTGTTCAAGCCGACGGTGTGGGCCGGTTTCGGGGTGCTCGGCCTCGCCTGGCTGCTCTTCGTCACCACGCGCGTCGTGGAGCGCCGCAGCCTGGGCAAGGCGGCGAAGACTCCCCGGCCGGTCAAGGGCGCCCCCGCCCGGGAGGCCGTCGCCCCGGCCGCCTCCGAGCCGTCGCTCGGCGCCGCCTCCGCGGGCGGCGTCCGGCCGGCCGCACGGAAGCAGCCGGAGGCCGCCGCGGGGGACGACTTCTCCGACATCGAGGCCATCCTCAAGAAGCACGGCATCTGACCCGGAGGGGCGGGCATCGGCCCGGGTCCACGAGATCGGGCGAACTACCGCCCGGATGTTGGCGTGTTGAGGGGTGGACGGTCACGGGCTGCGCCATCATCGCCCGGACATGCTCGACACACCGCACACTGAGCCGTCGGTTCCCGCACCGCTTCCCGCGCCCGTCGCGGAGGAGCCGCGGGGCTGCCTCTTCGCGCTCTCCCAGCCGCCCTTGATGATCTTCCTAGGCGTGATCGGAACCCTGCTGCTGCTTGCCGCCGTGCACGACCTGTTCGTGCTGTGACCCCGCGTCCCGTGCTCCCGCGTGCTCAGGGACTCCCGGCCCGGGGGCTCCCGTCTCCGGTGCTCCGTGCTCCGACACCTCGGCGTCGGCCTCCTTGCGCCGGGCCCGGTACGCGGCCACGTGCAGCCGGTTTCCGCAGGTCCGGCTGTCGCAGTAGCGGCGCGAGCGGTTCCTGGAGAGGTCCACGAAGGCGCGCCGGCAGTCCGGGGCCTCGCAGCGGCGCAGCCGTTCCTGCTCGCCGGAGACCACGATGAAGGCCAGGGCCATCCCGCCGTCGGCGGCGAGGTGGTCGCCCAGCGAGGCGCCCGGCGCGAAGTAGTGGACGTGCCAGTCGTAGCCGTCGTGGTCGGTCAGCTGCGGCGTGGTGCCGGCGGTCGCCACGAGCTCGTTGATCAGCGATGCCGCGCCGCGGGGGTTCGGTGCGGCGAAGACCTGGGCGAACTTGCCGCGCACGGTCCGGACGCCGGCCAGGTCGCGGGCGCTGAGCTCGCCCACGTCGCTGATCGCGTGGTCCCGGACGAAACCGCGCAGCGCGCCGATCTCCGCGAGCCCGTCGGGCTGGTCGGCCTCGGCCGTGGTGTTCACCAGGGCGACGACGACGTCGAGCGCGCGACGGGTGTCGTGGGGGATCTGCACGGGTCTCCCTCATGGGCCGGAGCCTGCGACGACGGGCCGCCGCCGCTGGTGGCCGACTCTAGCGGGTCCCCTCGCGGGGCCGTCCCCACGCGCACCGGCGCCGTCCCCGTGGTTGGCTTCCGCGGGAACAGCGCCGGCACTCGCCTATGTGGTTGTCCGGCCCACACCGTCGCCCCGAGTCGGACGGTGCCGGGCGGTCGTAGGCCTGGCTCAGCTTTCGGCCAGGATGTGGGAGAGCTCCTTGTCGAGGTCGAAGTGCCGGTGTTCGGTTCCTGGCGGAACCGCGGCGTCCGTCCGCTTGAGGAACGACTCGAGTGCTCGGGCGGGTGCTTCGAGCAGTGCTTCTCCCTCCGGTGAGCTCAGGGCGATGCAGACGACGCCCTGACCGTGGCTGCGGGACGGCCAGACGCGGACGTCGCCGGTACCGGTGGGCCGGTGGAGGCCCTCCGCGAGGAGGTCACGGGCGAATACCCATTCGACCGTCTCCTCGGCGCCGGTGTGGAAGGTGGCGTGCACGGCGTAGGGGTCGGCCGTGTCATACCGCAGGCCCGCGGGAACAGGCAGTGAGGACTCGCTCGACACAACGAGGCGCAGGTGCAGCTCGCAGCTGACCGTGGTGTTCATAAGCGCCAGGGCCTTTCGCTCAGTGTGCGCTCGGGGATTCGCACGTCGGCGAAATCGACATGCCACCTACGGTGCCGTTGTAAACCCCTCTGACCGTTTTGCGGACCTCTGGGTCCCTCGTACGGCGGATCCAAACCCACATTCACGTGTGCATCCGGCTCGGGTAGATTCGACGCCATGAATACGGGGAGTGACCGCGAGA
The DNA here is from genome assembly GCF_055587105.1 of Streptomyces sp. NPDC048461. NCBI lineage: Bacteria > Bacillati > Actinomycetota > Actinomycetes > Kitasatosporales > Streptomycetaceae > Streptomyces > Streptomyces sp. NPDC048461. The sequence continues at coordinate 247,702 of NZ_JBVJGW010000006.1, forward strand.
CCGACGAGTCCGCAGCAAGTGCCGCAGCAGCAGGATCCGCGCCGGACGCGCCGACCGAGCCGGACGCGCCGACCACGCCGGCCGGGGAGGCCGCGGCCGAGGCCGAGGAGACGCCGCACGTCTCCAAGGCGCCCGCCTTCATCAAGGCCCGGCGCAGCCTGCACCTGAGCTGGCAGGTCGGCGTCTTCGTCGTCGGCCTCGCCGTCATCGGCGCGGGCATCGCCATGCTCGTGCTGCCCGGCCCCGGCTGGGTGGCGATCTTCGCGGGGCTGGCGATCTGGGCCACCGAGTTCGCCTGGGCCCACCTCGTCCTGCGCTGGACCAAGCGCAAGGTCACCGAGGCCGCCCAGAAGGCGCTCGACCCCAAGGTGCGCCGCCGCAACATCATCCTGACCAGCGCGGGCCTCGTCATCGCGGGCGCGCTCATCGGCTTCTACCTGTGGAAGTACGGGCTGGTACTGCCCTGGGACATCAAGGACCAGTGATGGTCGGGGAGCACCGCTGACATGCGGTAATGTTTGCGGTGCGTCCGGGCGATTAGCTCAGTGGGAGAGCACTTCGTTCACACCGAAGGGGTCACTGGTTCGAACCCAGTATCGCCCACCCGGACCAGAGGCCCGGAGACTTCACCGTCTCCGGGCCTCTGGCGTTCCCCCGGTCCTGCGTGCCTCCCGGGGCCGCGCGGCCCCCCGTCGCCGGGTCGCCCGCCGCCGCGTCAGCGCAGGCGTCCCAGTGCGTCGCGCAGCCGGCGGGCGTCCGCCAGCCGCCGTTCGTACGTGGCCCCCACCGCCAGCAGCAGCAGACCCGCGAGCGCCGGCGGGAGCCAGCGCGGCAGGACGCCCGCGACCTGCGCCACGTACGGCGCCAGCTCGTGCAGGGCCACCGCCGCCAGGACGGTTCCGCCGAGCAGCAGCGGGGCCTGCAGTCCCCGCCGGGCGCCCGTCAGGGTCAGGGCCAGGGCGGCCAGGCCGAGCAGGAGCGGGCGCTGCCAGTCCGCGTCCGCCCAGGCCGCGAGCAGGCTCGGCAGGAGCGTCGCCGCCAGGCCCGGGCCGTACGCCGTCCAGGAGGAGGCCTCCGGGTCCCTGCGGCGCCGCAGGAACCCCACCGCGAGCGCCGGCAGCGTCACCGGCAGGGTGTACGCCTCCGGGGCCGTGACCCCCGCCGAGGCCAGCCGGACCCAGGTCGCCGCCGCGCACAGCGCGACCGCCGCCCAGCCCAGGGCGCGCCGCTCCGGCCGCACCGCCGCGCCCGCGCACACCACCCCGGCCAGCGCCAGGACCAGCGCCAGCGTCGTCGGCCGTGCGGCCGACAACGCCACCGCGAGCAGTCCGGCCGCACCCGCCGCCGCCTCCGCGGGGACCCGTACCGGGCCCAGGCGCGGCCCGAGCGCGGCCACCGCCGCGGGGACCGCGAGCACCGGCAGTCCCCACCAGGCCACCGCCAGGTCGGTGACCGCGGCCACGGCCACCACCAGCCCCGCGGCGTACCCGACCGCGCTCGCGGCCGCAGCCGAGCGCGCCCAGCGCGGAGCCCGCCCGTACGCCGCTCCCGCGGCGCAGCCCGCGCCCAGCAGGCCCCAGACCGCGAAGGTGGCCGCGCGGCCGTCCAGCGCCCCCAGGGACACGTTCACGGCCCCGCCCAGCGCGCACGCTCCCGCCGCGATCGCGGTGCCCCGGGCCGGCGCGCGCAGGGCCAGGCATCCGGCGGCCCCCGTCACCGCCAGCTGCGCCGCGAGCACCCCCGCCGCGGGAAGGCCCAGCAGCACCGGCGCCGCGAACAGCCCCGACCAGGCCGCGACCACCGCCGCCACCGCCGGCTCCGGCCGCGCGAGCACGCGGGACAGCCACCAGGCCGCCCCGGCCGCCGCCAGCAGGACCACCGGGGCCGAGGCCCCCGGCGCGTACGGGCTCCAGCCGGGCGTCGTGCCCGACCACACCTCGTCCAGCACCGCGAGCGGCGCGCCCAGCGCCGACACGGCCGCCGCCCAGGCCCACAGCGCCCCGAGGGCCGTCACCCCGGCCCCGGCCCAGCCCGCGCCGCGCCGGACCGCCGCCGGCAGCCCGCCGACGCGCAGGCAGGCCACCAGCGCCAGCGCCGCCGGCAGGTGCGCCGCGACCGCCCAGCCCGTGTCCAGGGCCGGCCGCGCCACCCCGCCGACCGCGACCGCCCAGGCGACCCCGCCCGCCGCCGCGACCGCCGCCGCCCGCGGCTCCCGCCAGGCCACCGCCGCCCCGAGGGCCGCTCCCGCCAGCAGCAGCGCCGCCGGGGCCACCGCCCCGCCGGGCGAGACCGCCGACCAGGACGCGGCCGTGCCCAGCAGCAGCGCCCCCGCGCCGAGGACCGCGCCCAGGGCTCCGGCCAGGACCGCCGCCGACGCCGCCGGCGCGCCCGCCGCCGACCGGGACCGCAGGGCCGCGGCCGCGTCCAGCGCCGCCGTCACCAGCAGCGCCCAGCCGAGCCGCACCGGCCCCCCGTCCGAGGCCAGCGCGGCCAGCGGGAGCGGCAGCTGGGCCGCCAGGACCGCCGCCGGGAGCGGGAGGCGCAGCCCGGGCAGACCCCCGCGCGCCAGGACCCGGCCGTACCCGGCCCAGAGCGCCGCCAGCGCCGCGGCGGCCCCCGCCGCGTACGCGGCGGCGTCGAGGTCCGGCAGGGCCACCGCGTACAGCGCGTACGCGTCCAGCACCGTCAGCAGCAGGCCCGGTGCGGCCACCGACTCCGCCGTCGAGCGCAGCCCCCGGCGCAGCAGGAGGACGGGCGCGGCCAGGGCCGCCGCCGTCACCACGGCCAGCACCGCCGACCGCCCGGCGATGCCCAGGGACCCCCAGCTGACGAGCGTGAAGGCCAGCGCGGCCACCGCCAGCAGCACCGCGCCCAGGGTCAGCAGCACGGTCTGCGCGCTCGGCGCCGGGGCGGCCTTCGCCGCCGCCGGGCCCGAAGTGCCCGCCGGAGCCCTGCCGGGAGCCGGCCCCCAGCCGGGCGCACCGGCGGGCGGAGCCGCGTACAGCAGGCGCAGCAGCCAGTCCCTGCGGCCCAGCAAGTAGAGGCGCCGGGCGTCGAGTCGGACCAGCTCGCGGTCGATGAGCACCAGCTCTTCGGCCGGCGGCAGTGACGTGTTCATGATTCGCAGTGTGGTGCCGGTCACCCGCCGGCGCATGGGCGGGGGTACTCAGATGCGCCTGAGTACCGCCCCGGTACCGGGAAAACCGGGACAACGGGGGGCGCAGCGGGCCAGACTGCGCCCATGGACCTGAACAACTGGGACCGCTGGAGCCGTTACCGCTTCCGCAGCGTGTGGGACCTCGACGCGGCGCCCGCCCGCGTCTACGCCGTGCTGGAGCAGCCCGGCGAGTACCCGGCCTGGTGGCCGCAGATACGCCGGGTCCAGCCCGTCGACGACCGCACCGGCACCGCGCTGGTCCGCTCCGTCCTGCCCTACGCGCTGCACGTCACGGCCACCGAGCTGCTCCGCGATCCCGGCCGGGGCGTCCTGGAGGTGGCGCTGCGCGGCGACATCGAGGGCTGGGCGCGCTGGACCGTACGGGCGCGGGGCGCGGCCGGCGGCGGCCGCAGCCGCGCGCTGTACGAGCAGGAGGTCCAGGTGCGCCGGCCGCTGATGCGGCGGCTCGCGCTGCCGGGACGGCCCGTGTTCCAGCTCAACCACGCGCTGATGATGCGGGCCGGGCAGCGCGGTCTGGCGGCCCGGCTGGCGGCGTTGCCGGAAGCGGTTTGAACGAGCCCCGGGCCTTCTGTATTGTTCAGTGCGTTCCCGGGCGATTAGCTCAGCGGGAGAGCACTTCGTTCACACCGAAGGGGTCACTGGTTCGATCCCAGTATCGCCCACCATGCAGGACCTGGCTTCGACAGCGGGGCTGAACCCAGGCCCCCCGGCAGGACCTTGATGGAGCAAGCCGCAGGTCCCTCCCCCGTGGGGAGGGACCTTTCGGCGTTCCCGGACCGGTGCGCGTCGCTACGCCGCCGTCGACAGGTCCGGCCGCAGCGGCCAGTGCGGATCGACCGACTCGGGCGTGCCCTGCCGTGCGAACCAGGCCTGGAGGCCGCGCGCCTGCGCCGCGTGCCACACCTGCTGGAGCGTGTGCAGCTCCGCCGGGCTCAGCCGTTCCAGCCGCCCCGCGAACCGGCGGCCCACCGCCCGCACGAGCTCCAGGGAGGCCATCGCGTCCGCCGCCGCGTCGTGCGCGCCCTCCAGCTCTATCCCGTAGTGCGCGCACAGGTCGGTCAGGGTCCGGCGGCCCTTGCGGTACCGGTCCAGGTGCTTGTCCAGGACCCGCGGATCCAGCACCGTCAGCGGCCGGTTGTCCAGGTACCGCGACAGCGAGGACGCCCGGTGCCGGCGCAACTCCCGGTCCAGCAGCGTCAGATCGAACGGCGCGTTCATCACCACCACCGGCCGGCCCGCCACCTGCTGCTCCCCGAGCGCGCGGGCTATCTCCTCCACCACCGGCGCGGGCCAGCGCCCGTGCCGCTGCAGGTGCTCGTCGGTGAGCCCGTGCACCTCCGTGGCGCCCGCGGGAACCGGGACGCCGGGGTTGACCAGCCAGCGGGTGGAGCGGACCCGGCCCCCCGCACACTCCTGCACGACGAGCGCGGCGGACACGATCCGGTCCTGCTCGACGTCCACTCCGGTCGTCTCGGTGTCGAATGAGGCCAGCGGGCCCTCGTACCAGCGTGTCATGGCGAACTCCTCGTCCCCGGTCGGCAGATGGGGCGCCCCCGGGCGCCTCCGCCTCCGAGCGCGCCACCCTTGCCCGCTTCGGTGATACCCGGGCCGTTTGCCCCGTACGCCGTTTGCGGGGACCCGGCTGCGGAGACAACAACCAAGGGGGGCCGTGCGCATGACCGGTCGTCACCCCACCCACCACCCATCGCGGAGCCGGAAGGCATGGGGACCGGCCATGACGCTCGCACAGCCCGAACAGGGCGGGGTGCTGGCGGGGCAGATCGATGCGCGGACCGGCACGCCGGGCGAGCCGCGGACCGGACCGCTGCGCGGCACGCTCGCCACCACCGCCTGCATGGAGACCCTCCAGGTGGGATACCTGCACGCCGTCGCCGCGGCGGCCGGATGCTCGCTCTCGCAGCCCTTCCCGGACAACGGCATCGACTGGCACGTCAGCCACGGCGCCCCCGAGCACGTCGTCGACGACGAGGTCACCGTCAAGGTGCAGTTGAAGGCGACCTACCAGATACCGCCCCGACCGGCCGGGCCCACCTTCTCCTTCACCCTCGACAACGAGCACCTGGTGAAGCTGGCCCGCACCCCGGTCGCCGTCCACAAGATCCTCGTCGTGATGCTCGTCCCGCGGGAGCGCGACCAGTGGCTCGCCGCCGGGCACGACCGGCTCGACCTGAGGCACTGCTGCTACTGGACCAATCTCGCCGGGCACCCCGTGACCGGCCGGCGCCGGACCACCGTGCGGATCCCGACCACGCGGATCTTCGACGACCGGGCGCTGTGCGAGATCATGACCCGGGTCGGGTCGGGAGGGACACCTTGATGCACCGGCACTCGCCGAACCTCGAACCGCTGCCGTCCACGCCGTACGGGGACCTCGCGCACCCCGCCGCTCCCGACCCCGCGAAGGTCGACCCCGTCGTCCTCGGCGCCCTGCTGCGCCGCCACGGCTGGCTGCGCCGGGGCGGGGCGGCGGGGCGCTACGGGCGCTGGACCCCGCCCGCGGGCGGCCCCGGGGCCAGCCTCCTCGTCCCGGAGAGCCGGGCCTTCCCCGACTGCGGCGACCTGCTGGAGGAGGCGCTGACCGCGCTCTCGCGCAGCGCGGTGCCGTCCGCGCGGGAGGTGCTCTACGGGCTGAGCGTGCCGAGCGACGAGGTCCGCTGGGACCGGGAGATCCCGCCCGGCCCGTACGGGTTCCCGTCCGAGGCCGCGTGGACGGCGCAGGAGCAGCTCCGCTCGGCCGCCCGCCGGCTCCTGCTCGCCGGGGCGCTGGCGGACCGGGCGAGGGCCGGCTACTACGGCGCCCGGCACCGCGCGAAGGCCGAACGGGCCCTGGACGGGGTCCTGGTGGGCCCGGCACCGGGCGCACGGCGGCTCACCGCGTACGTCCCCGTGGACGGCGGGCGGGGCCTGGTGACCCGGCTCCACCACGCCCTGCACGCGACCCGCGAGGCCGTGGACTACCGGCGGGCCACCGGCGGCATGGAGGCCTTCGACGCGGCCGTGGCGGCCGGGGTCAGCCGGGAGCTCGCCGACGCGCTGATCGCGCTGGTCCGCGGCACCGAGGGGGCCCGGATCGCGCTCGCCTGGGCGCCGGCGGCCGGGGTGCCGGCCGGGTGCGCGGCGCGGCCGGAACCGGTGGAGTTCTCGCCCGGCGACCTCCCCGTCCTGCGCGAGGCCGCCGACCGCTACACCCGGGACGAACCGGCCGTCCGGGTCAGCGTCACCGGCTCCGTGGTGCGGATGCGGCGCTCGGCCCCCGGGGGCGGGGGCACCGTACGGCTGCGGGTCCTCGCCGGGGCGGACGTCCCGTACGTACGGGTGGCGCTCGACGAGGAGGCGTACGGGGTGGCGGTCCACGCCCACCTGGCGGGGCTGCCGGTCAGGGTCGGCGGACGGCTCCAGCAGCGGGGCGGCTTCCGGCGGCTGACGGACGCGGCGGAGCTCGTGCCGGTGCCGCTGGACGAGGTCGAACGGGACCGGCTGATGAAGTCGCTGGACGCGGCGTTCGACGCGTCGGACGTGTTGCCCGGGGACGCGTAGGCCGTGCGGCCGCCGTGGCCGGCCGGGGCCCGGGCGCGGCCCCGCGTAGCCTGGGCCGTCCCGCCCGCGACCCCGAGGATCCCGCATGCCGAGCCCGCTCATCCGCCCGCTGGACCTGGCCGACGACGCCACGGCGGGGGCCGTGCACCGGATCGGCCGGGCGGCGTACGCGGTGGAGGCCGGGCTGATCGGGTTCGACGGCATCCCCGCCCTGCACGAGAGCCTCGACGAGATGCAGGCGCGTCCGCTGCGGTGGATCGGCGCGGTGTCCGGCGAGGGCGCGCTCGCCGGCTTCCTGGCCTGGGAGGAGGAGCCGGACGGCGTCGTCGGCGTCGACCGGCTCTGCGTGGACCCGGCGTGGTTCCGCCGGGGCGTCGCCTCCCTGCTGCTGCGCCACGTCCTGGCGGAGCTGTTCCCGGACCGCCGCGTCGAGGTGACCACGGGGGCCGAGAACACCCCCGCGGTGACCCTGTACGAGCGCCTCGGCTTCCTCCGCGGCCCGGACTTCTCGCCCGCCCCGGGGCTGCGCATGGCGTCGTTCGGCCGGCCGCCGGCGCCCGGCCGGGGCTGAGCCGCCCGGCCGGGGGCTCGTACGGGGCCGGGCCGCGGGCGGCTGCGGACGGGCCCCGCCGATAACCGTTTAGGGGCGCCGCCCCTCCGCTCGGTACGATTCAGGCGCGCAGTGTCCGCTCGCGCACCCCCTGAGTCAGGAGAGACCGGTGTCAGACGTCCGTGTGATCATCCAACGCGATTCCGAGCGGGACGAGCGCGTGGTGGCCACGGGCACTACGGCGGCGGAGCTCTTCGCCGGCGAGCGCACCATCGTCGCCGCCCGCATCGCCGGTGAGCTGAAGGACCTCGCGTACGAGGTGAAGGACGGCGAGACCGTCGAGCCGGTGGAGATCTCCTCCGAGGACGGCCTGAACATCCTGCGCCACTCGGCGGCCCACGTCATGGCCCAGGCCGTGCAGGAGATCTTCCCCGAGGCCAAGCTGGGCATCGGCCCGCCGGTCCGGGACGGCTTCTACTACGACTTCGACGTCGCCAAGCCCTTCACCCCCGAGGACCTCAAGGTCATCGAGAAGAAGATGCAGGAGATCCAGAAGCGCGGGCAGCGGTTCTCCCGCCGCGTGGTCACCGACGAGGCGGCCCGCGAGGAGCTCGCCGACGAGCCGTACAAGCTGGAGCTCATCGGCATCAAGGGCTCCGCGTCGACCGACGACGGCGCGAACGTCGAGGTGGGCGCCGGCGAGCTGACCATCTACGACAACCTCGACCCGAAGACCGGCGACCTGTGCTGGAAGGACCTCTGCCGGGGTCCCCACCTGCCCACCACCCGCAACATCCCGGCCTTCAAGCTCATGCGCAACGCCGCCGCCTACTGGCGCGGCAGCGAGAAGAACCCGATGCTCCAGCGCATCTACGGCACCGCGTGGCCGTCGAAGGAGGAGCTGAAGGCCCACCTCGACTTCCTCGCCGAGGCCGAGAAGCGCGACCACCGCAAGCTCGGCAGCGAGCTCGACCTCTTCTCCGTCCCGGACGAGATCGGCTCCGGCCTCGCCGTCTTCCACCCGCGCGGCGGCATCATCCGCCGGACCATGGAGGACTACTCGCGCCGCCGGCACGAGGAGGAGGGCTACGAGTTCGTCTACACCCCGCACGCCACCAAGGGCGCCCTCTTCGAGAAGAGCGGCCACCTGGACTGGTACGCGGAGGGCATGTACCCCCCCATGCAGCTCGACGCTGGTACCGACTACTACCTCAAGCCCATGAACTGCCCGATGCACAACCTGATCTTCGACGCGCGCGGCCGCTCCTACCGCGAACTGCCGCTGCGCCTCTTCGAGTTCGGCACCGTGTACCGGTACGAGAAGTCGGGCGTCGTGCACGGCCTGACCCGCGCCCGGGGCTTCACCCAGGACGACGCGCACATCTACTGCACCCGCGAGCAGATGGGGGAGGAGCTCGACCGCACGCTCACCTTCGTGCTGAACCTGCTCCGCGACTACGGCCTGACCGACTTCTACCTGGAGCTGTCCACCAAGGACCCGGAGAAGTTCGTCGGCTCGGACGAGGCCTGGGAGGAGGCCACCGCGGTCCTCCAGTCGGTCGCCGAGAAGCAGGGCCTGCCCCTGGTCCCGGATCCGGGCGGCGCCGCGTTCTACGGCCCGAAGATCTCCGTCCAGTGCCGTGACGCCATCGGCCGCACCTGGCAGATGTCGACCGTCCAGCTCGACTTCAACCTGCCGGAGCGCTTCAACCTGGAGTACACCGCGCCGGACGGCTCCCGCCAGCGCCCGGTCATGATCCACCGTGCGCTGTTCGGCTCGATCGAGCGGTTCTTCGCCGTACTGCTGGAGCACTACGCGGGCGCCATGCCGCCGTGGCTGGCCCCGGTCCAGGCGGTCGGCATCCCGATCGGCGACGGGCACGTGGAGTACCTGCAGGAGTTCGCCGCCGAGGCGAAGAAGCAGGGCCTGCGGGTCGAGGTGGACGCCTCCTCCGACCGCATGCAGAAGAAGATCCGCAACCACCAGAAGCTCAAGGTCCCCTTCATGGTCATCGTCGGTGACGAGGACATGGCCGCGGGCACCGTCTCCTTCCGCTATCGCGACGGTTCGCAGGAGAACGGCATCGCCAAGGACGAGGCCCTGGCCAAGCTGGCCAAGGTCGTCGCGGACCGCGTCCAGGTCTGATCGGGCGGAGCGCGCACGTGGGGCCCCCGGGGAAGCGATCGCTTTCCCGGGGGCCTTCCTCGTCCGCTCGGGCAAGGTCATATGCTGCATCCCATGACGATTGAGCCGGAGCAGCAGATCGGTGTGGGCACGCAGGACGCGTTCCAGCGTCTGTGGACGCCCCACCGGATGGCCTACATCCAGGGGGAGAACAAGCCGACCGGCCCGGAGGCCGGGGACGGCTGTCCCTTCTGCGGGATTCCGGAGATGTCGGACCAGGACGGCCTGATCGTGGCGCGGGGCCGGCACGTCTACGCGGTGCTGAACCTCTACCCGTACAACGGCGGCCACCTGATGGTCGTCCCGTACCGGCACGTCGCCGACTACACCGAGCTCGACGGTCCGGAGACGGCGGAGCTGGCCGACCTCACGAAGCGGGCGATGGTCGCGCTGCGCAAGGCGTCAGGGGCGCACGGCTTCAACATCGGCATGAACCAGGGCGCGGCCGCGGGGGCGGGCATCGCCGCCCACCTGCACCAGCACATCGTGCCCCGCTGGGGCGGCGACACCAACTTCATGCCGGTGGTGGGCCACACCAAGGTGCTGCCCCAACTCCTCGCGGACACCCGCCAGATGCTGTCCGACGCCTGGCCCGTCGACTAGGCCGTCTCTGGCGTCTCGGCGCCGGACCGGCCCGCGCCGCCGGCCCCGCCGGTGTTCCGGGCCCGGCGCTCGCGCCAGGTGTGCAGCACGGCCTCCACGTCGAACTCCGTCAGGTTCAGCGCAGGTCCCGGCGGCGGCATCCGCAGGGCCGCGCCGATCTTTTCGTTCACCTCGGCGAGGGTGCTGCGCACCTCGCGTTCGGAGCGGGCCGCCAGGGCCTTCTCCAGGGCGTCCTCGGCCTCCTTGCGGAGCGCGAGGGCCGGGGGCAGCACGGCGAACCCCTCGCGGTGCAGCTTCCCCTTGATCCACCACAGCTCGTCGTACGGGGCGTCGAGCGAGGCGAGCGGCTTCCCGTAGCCCGGGAGGTCCTCGAAGTCGCCGCGGGCGGCGGCCTCCCGGATCTGCCGGTCCACGAACGTCTCGAAGTCGACGCCGGGCGGTTTGCGCTCGGTCACGGGTCGCTCCTCCGGTGCGTACGGATGCCCTGGACTGCGCCTTCAGCCTAACCGGGAGCCCGTCGCCCCGGCCGGGCCGGTCGGCGCGGCCGGGCCGGTCGGCGCGGCCGGGGGAGGAACGGCTAGCCGTCGTACGCGTCCGCCTTGCGCGGCGACGGTTCCTGGATCATGCCGCTCATGATCGAGGAGCGGGTGGTGAAGCGCTCGGTGTCGACGCCGTTCTCCTCCAGGACCTTGAAGGTCGCGGCGTGCACGGACCGCAGGACCGGGGCCACGGTGCGCAGGGCGTCGTCCGCCATGAACCGGTGGCGCCACATCGAGCCGGCCCACACGTGGCGGACGCCGAACGGTTCGGGCAGGACCAGCTTGCCGCCGAGGTAGTCCAGGATCGGCGGGTACCACGTGAGCGGGGCGCGCACGGCGAGGCGCACCACCTCGGAGGCGTCGACCAGCGGGAGCGTGCGCTCGGTGGTCTCCCAGAACCGGATGCTCTTGGGCACCTCCACCGTCGGGGCCTTGGACTTGGTGGTGAACAGGCCGTTCACGGGGCCCAGGGCGTGCGCGGTCACGTCCACGCGGAGCGTCTTGTACAGCACGGTGACGGTCACCAGCATGGTGATGACGAGCTGGCCGTCCCAGAGCGGGTACTGGATGCCCAGGTAGTGCCGGTTGCCCGCGTTGAACTGCTGCTCGTTGCAGATCCGGGTGATCTCGTGCGGCTTGATCAGGAAGGTGTCGACGTTCTCGCCGGTGGGGCGGGCCACCTCGCCGGCGCCCTCGCCGACCGGGGTCACGATCCAGTGCTGGATGGCGGCGGCCGGGAACCCGCCGGTGTGCAGGGGGCCGCGCTCCAGCTTGCGGAGCTGGGCGTCGATCGCGCGCACGACGTCCCAGCTGCGGAACGGGTGGATCTCGGCGACGTCCTCCTTGGGCGCGAGCTCCTCGGCCATCTGCCAGTTGCCCCAGCGGACCCCCATGCCCAGGATGCCCTTGGAGCCCGCGTAGAAGACCGAATTGCTGCGGTCCTCGGCGGTCAGCTTGGCCAACTGGTGGCGGAGGTCCTCGCGGGCCTTCTCGTCCGGGTTGCCCGGTACCGCCTCGGGGATCTTGGCCGCGACGCCGCCGCCGCCGAGCAGCCCGTCCCAGCGCGAGCGCAGGTCGGCGGCGGTCGCCTCGCAGATCCGGCGGGCGAGCAGCCAGCCCAGGGCCGGGGCGATGATCATGGCGCGCAGGTACAGGCCGAGGAACCCGGTGAACGGCAGCTTGAACATCAGCACGGCCACCAGGACGGCCACCCCTACCAGCAGCAGGGTGCCGATCCACGAGGAGCGCTTGCCGTCGCCGGACGCCAGCGACCGGCGGAGCTGGAAGAGACCCAGCCACAGCAGCAGGCCGGGCAGGAACAGCACCCCGCAGACCAGCATGATCAGGCGGAGCTTGCGGTCGCGCTCCTTGCGGATCCGGGACGCGGCCAGGCAGTGCTCGACGACGGTCTGCGGATCGGCGCCGAACGACTGGATCAGCGGCTTGCGGCCGGGGCCCAGGGTGCGCGCCTCGACCGCCCGGCAGAAGGCCTCGCCGAGGCTGGGCTCGAAGAGGGAGACCTTCGGGGGCTTGACCGTGGACGCGTGGTGCTCGCTGTTGGCGCCGAGTATGAGGTCGAGTCTGGTGTCCTTCGCGCCGTCCCGGTACGCCGCGGAGGCCAGCGCGTTGGTCGCCGCCGTCTGCCCGCCGCCCCCCTGGAGAGGGATCTGCGCTCCGGGCCTGAAGTCGAATCCGTCGTCCGCCACCGCTGCCCCCATCGCTGTGCGTCGTGCCTTTTGGTGCGCCGACGAGCTTATCTGCGGATCTCGCCCCGTGGTCATGGGACAGGGAAATGCCGCCCTCCGCAAGCGGGTTGGCCGGGGCGGCCCTTCCGTGGCCGGAGACGGACTAGGTCAACTGGCGGCTCGTATCGGTCTGTTCGCGCACCTTTTCCGCGATGTGGGACGGCACCGGCTCGTGGCGCACGTAGGACCGGGCGAAGCCGCCGGTGCCGTGCGAGACGGAGCGCAGGTCGACGGCGTAGCGGCCGATCTCGATCTCCGGGACCTCGGCGCGCACGCGCGTGCGCCCCGGGCCGGCCTGCTCGGTGCCGACGACGCGGCCGCGGCGGCCCGCGAGGTCGCTCATGACCGGGCCGACGTACTCGTCCGGGACGAGGACGGAGAGCTCGGCGACCGGTTCGAGGAGGTCGATGCGGGCCCCGGAGGCCGCCTCGCGCAGTGCGAGCGCGCCGGCGGTCTGGAAGGCGGCGTCGGAGGAGTCCACCGAGTGGGCCTTCCCGTCGAGGAGGGTGATGCGCACGTCGACCAGCGGATGGCCGGCGACGACCCCCCGGGCGGCCTGGGCGCGTACGCCCTTCTCCACGGACGGGATGAACTGCCGGGGCACGGCCCCGCCGACGACCCGGTCGACGAACTCGACGCCGCTGCCCGTCGGGAGCGGCTCGACCTCGATCTCGCAGATCGCGAACTGGCCGTGCCCGCCGGACTGCTTCACGTGCCGGCCGCGCCCCGCGGCCTTCGCGCCGAAGGTCTCGCGCAGGCTGACCTTGTGCGGGACCGGGTCGACCTGGACGCCGTACCGGGTGCGCAGCCGCTCCAGGGTGACTTCCTGGTGGGCCTCGCCGAGGCACCACAGGACGAGCTGGCGGGTGTGGGGATTCTGCTCCAGCCGCAGGGTCGGGTCCTCGGCGACCAGGCGCGCCAGGCCCTGGGAGAGCTTGTCCTCGTCGGCCTTGCCGTGGGCCTCGACGGCGAGGGGGAGCAGCGGGTCGGGCATGGACCAGGGCTCCATGAGGAGCGGGCGCTCCTTGGCGGACAGGGTGTCGCCGGTCTCGGCGCGGGTCAGCTTGGCCACGCAGGCGAGGTCGCCGGCGATGCACCGGTCCAGGCCCCGCTGCTGCTTGCCGAAGGGGGAGGTCAGGGTGCCGATCCGCTCCTGGAGGTCGTGGTCCTCGTGGCCGCGGTCGGCGAGTCCGTGGCCGGATACGTGGACGGTCGCCTCGGGGCGCAGGGTGCCGGAGAAGACGCGGACGAGGGACACCCGGCCGACGTACGGGTCGGAGGACGTCTTGACGACCTCGGCGACGAGGGGGCCGTCGGGATCGCAGGTGACGTCCGGGCGGGCGGCCCCGTCGGGCGCGGTAACGGTCAGGGCGGCGCGCTCCAGCGGCGTGGGGAAGCCGCCGGTCACGAGTTCGAGGAGCTCCACGGTGCCCAGGCCCTGGCGGGCGCCGTCGGCGGCGGGGGCGGCCATCAGGACGGGGTGGAAGGTGCCGCGCGCGACGGCGCGCTCCAGGTCGCCGACGAGGGTCCCGAGGTCGATGTCCTCGCCGCCGAGGTAGCGGTCCATGAGGCCCTCGTCCTCGCTCTCGGCGATGATCCCCTCGATCAGGCGGGAGCGGGCCGCGTCGATGAGGGCCTGCTCGGCGGGGTCCGGGGCGCGCTCGGCGCGCTCACCGGAGGCGTAGTCGTACGCGCGCTGCGACAGCAGGCCGAGGAGGCCGGTCACCGGGGCGTGCCCGTCGGGTCCGGCGGGGCCGTACAGCGGCAGGTAGAGCGGGATGACGGCGTCGGGATCGTCGGCGCCGAAGGCGTCGCCGCAGACGGACGCCATCCGGTCGTAGTCGGCGCGGGCCGCCTCCAGGTGCGTGACGACGATGGCGCGGGGCATCCCGACGGCCGCGCACTCGTCCCAGACCGCGCGGGTTGCCCCGGACAGGCCCTCGGCGCCGTCCGCGGCCGAGACGACGAAGAGGGCCGCGTCCGCGGCGCGCAGACCGGCCCTGAGCTCTCCGACGAAGTCGGCGTATCCCGGAGTGTCCAGAATGTTGATCTTGATTCCGTCCCAGGCGACGGGGACGAGGGACAGCTGCACCGAACGCCGGCGCCGGTGCTCGATCTCGTCGTAGTCGGAGACGGTGGCGCCGTCCTCGACCCGGCCGGCCCGGTTGACGGCTCCGGCGGTCAGGGCCAGGGCCTCGACGAGGGTGGTCTTCCCCGACCCGCTGTGGCCGACCAGCACGACGTTCCGTACGGACGAGGGGCGGTCGGCCGTCAGTGCCCTGCCGGCGGCTCCGGATTGGTGTGATGTGGCTCCCATGGTGCTCGTGCCTCCCGATGGTGACGGTGAGGAGGGAAACGGGGTCCTTCGAGCTTTGCACCGGTGTCACACCGCGTCCATACGTCGTACCGGGGACGTACCGGTGGCCCACCCGGAGGCGGCGGAGGGATGAAGTACGGCCCCCGCGGCCCGAACCGGTGGGTGCGCGGCGTCCGGGGGGCGGCGTGCTGGCTACGATGGGCCAGCCGGTGGCCGTGGTGGCCGTGCGGCCCAGCGACCCTCCGGGAAGGCCATGCTGAACAAGTACGCGCGTGCATTCTTCACGCGTGTTCTCACGCCATTCGCCGCATTTCTGCTCCGGCGGGGGGTGAGTCCGGACGCGGTCACCCTGATCGGCACGGCCGGAGTGGCGGCGGGAGCGCTGGTCTTCTTCCCCCGGGGCGAGTTCTTCTGGGGCACGATCACCATCACCCTCTTCGTCTTCTCCGACCTGGTGGACGGGAACATGGCCCGCCAGGCCGGCGTCTCCAGCCGCTGGGGCGCCTTCCTCGACTCCACCCTCGACCGGGTCGCGGACGCGGCGATCTTCGGCGGGCTCGCGCTCTGGTACGCGGGCTCCGGGAACGACAACGCGCTCTGCGCCGTCGCGATCTTCTGCCTCGCCAGCGGCCAGGTGGTCTCCTACACCAAGGCCCGCGGCGAGTCGATCGGGCTTCCGGTCGCCGTCAACGGCCTCATCGAGCGCGCCGAGCGGCTGGTCATCTCGCTGGTCGCCGCCGGCCTCTCCGGCCTGCAGATCTTCGGCGCCCCCTCGTGGATCGGGGTCCTGCTCCCGATCGCGCTGTGGATCGTCGCCGCCGGCTCCCTCGTCACCCTGATCCAGCGGGTGGTCACCGTACGCCGCGAGGCCGCAGAGGCCGACGCCGCCGCAGCCGCGGCCGAAGGGGGCACCGCCTGATGGGCAGCGCACGGGACAAGCTGGTCGACGGGCTGTACGGGCTCGGCTGGGCCGGCGTCAAGAAGCTGCCCGAGCCCGCCGCGGTCGCCCTCGGCCGCCGCATCGCGGACTACGCGTGGAAGCGCCGCGGCAAGAGCGTGCTGCGCCTGGAGTCCAACCTGGCCCGGGTCGTGCCGGACGCCGGTCCGGAGCGGCTGCGCGAGCTGTCCAAGGCCGGCATGCGCTCCTACATGCGGTACTGGATGGAATCGTTCCGGCTGCCCACCATGGACCCGCAGCGGTTCGGCACGGACGTCCAGATGAAGGACGACCACATCCTGCGCGAGGCCCTCGCCTCCGGCCGCGGGGTCGTCGTCGCGCTGCCGCACCTGGCCAACTGGGACCTCGCCGGGGCCTGGGCCACCGGCCACATCGGGGTGCCGTTCACCACGGTCGCCGAACGCCTCAAGCCCGAGTCCCTCTACGACCGCTTCGTGGCGTACCGGGAGAGCCTGGGCATGGAGGTGCTGCCCCACACCGGCGGCGCGGCCTTCGGCACCCTCGCCCGCCGGCTCCGCTCCGGCGGCATGGTCTGCCTCGTCGCCGACCGCGACCTGTCCGCGTCCGGCGTCGAGGTGGACTTCTTCGGCGCCACGGCGCGCATGCCGGCCGGCCCGGCGCTGCTCGCCCAGCAGACGGGCGCGGTGCTGCTCCCCGCCACCCTGTACTACGGGGACGCGCCCCAGATGTACGGTCGCATCCACCCCGAGGTGGAAGTGCCGAAGACGGGCACCCGGACCGAGAAGGCCGCCGTCATGACGCAGGCGCTCGCGGACGCCTTCGCGGGGGGCATCGCGGAACACCCGCAGGACTGGCACATGCTGCAGCGGCTGTGGCTCGACGACCTGGAGGAGCGCCCGTAGTGAAGATCGGCATCGTGTGTCCGTACTCGTGGGACGTGCCGGGCGGCGTCCAGTTCCACATCCGCGACCTGGCGGAGCACCTGATCCGCCTCGGCCACGAGGTGTCGGTGCTCGCCCCGGCCGACGACGAGACCCCGTTGCCGCCGTACGTGGTCTCGGCGGGACGGGCGGTCCCGGTGCCGTACAACGGGTCGGTGGCCCGGCTGAACTTCGGCTTCCTCTCGGCGGCCCGCGTGCGCCGCTGGCTGCACGACGGGGTCTTCGACGTCATCCACATCCACGAGCCCGCCTCGCCCTCGCTGGGGCTGCTGTCCTGCTGGGCGGCGCAGGGCCCCATCGTGGCCACCTTCCACACCTCCAACCCCCGCTCGCGGGCGATGATCGCCGCGTACCCGATCCTGCAGCCCGCGCTGGAGAAGATCAGCGCCCGGATCGCGGTGAGCGAATACGCGCGGCGCACCCTCGTGGAGCACCTGGGCGGCGACGCCGTGGTGATCCCGAACGGGGTCGACGTGGACTTCTTCGCCAAGGCCGAGCCCAAGGCGGAGTGGGGCGGGCAGACGCTCGGCTTCATCGGCCGCATCGACGAGCCCCGCAAGGGCCTGCCGGTGCTGATGGCGGCCTTCCCGAAGATCGCGGAGGCCTGCCCGGACGTACGGCTGCTGGTCGCCGGCCGCGGCGACGAGGAGGAGGCGGTCGCCTCCCTGCCCGCGGACCTGCGGGCGAGGGTGGAGTTCCTCGGCATGGTCTCGGACGAGGACAAGGCGCGGCTGCTGCGCAGCGTGGACGTGTACGTCGCCCCCAACACCGGCGGCGAGAGCTTCGGCATCATCCTCGTCGAGGCCCTGTCGGCGGGCGCCGCGGTACTGGCCTCGGACCTCGACGCCTTCGCGCAGGTCCTGGACCAGGGCGGGGCGGGAGACCTCTTCGCCAACGAGAACGCCGACGCCCTCGCGGCGGGCGCGATCGCCCTCCTGCGGGACCCGGCCCGGCGCGCCGAGCTCAGCGAACGCGGCTCGGCGCACGTCCGCCGCTTCGACTGGTCCACGGTCGGCGCCGACATCCTGGCCGTCTACGAGACGGTGACCGACGGCGCGGCGGCGGTGGCCGAGGACGAACGCGTCCCCCTCCGCACCCGGCTCGGCCTCTCCCGGGACGCCTGACCGCATCGGGGGGCCCGGCGGACCCCGCCGGGTCCGCCGGTGCGCGGCCCCGCCCACCGGGGCTGACCGGGGCCGGGGCGGGGGCCGGTAGAGTCGCCGCCCGTGATCGAAACCCTTGTCTGGATTGCCCTGGCGCTCGGTGTCATCGGGGTCTACCTCAGCTGGACCGCCGGCCGGCTGGACCGGCTGCACTCGCGCATGGACGCCGCGCGGGCCGCCCTCGACGCCCAGCTCGTGCGGCGCGCCTCCGTGGTGCTGGAGGTGGCCACCTCCGGCGTCCTCGACCCCGCCTCCTCCCTCGTGCTCTACGAGTCCGCCCACGCCGCCCGGCAGGCCGAGGAGGAGCACCGGGAGGTCGCCGAGAGCGAGCTCAGCCAGGCGCTGCGGGCCGTCTTCGCCGACGTCGACCAGGTGGACGTGCTCAAGGCGGCCCCGGGCGGGGCCGAAGCCACCGAGGACCTCGCGGCGGCCGTGCGCCGGGTTCCCATGGCCCGGCGGTTCCACAACGACGCCGTACGCGCCGCCCGCGCCCTGCGCAGGCACCGCAAGGTCCGCTGGTTCCGGCTGGCCGGACACGCGCCCTTCCCGCTCGCCTTCGAGATGGACGACGAGCCCCCGGCCTACCTCGCGGAGCGGCCCGTCTAGGCCGTGTCTTTCGGATCATGGCGGGCCCGGGCTGCCCGGCACCGTGCCTCGCGGCGTTCTCGTCGGTCGCCGACACACCACGTCGGCTCCCTCCTCGGCCTTGCGACGCACGGCACCGGACACCCCGGGCTGATCCGCCCTGATCCGAAAGACACGGCCTAAGCGGTCCCGGCCCGGGCGGCAGCGCCTGCGGTCCGGCCGCGGGGGACCGGTCCAGGGCCGCAGCGGACAAGTCGGGGAGCCACCGGCTACACATTGGCCCTTGCTGTGGACTGGTCGGTGGGGTTTTCTCAGCCGAGTAGTAGTCGCGTCTTCCCTTTCGAGTGAGGTCAACCCGTGAGCACGCTTCCCACCTCCCCCCAGTCCGCCGAGTCGGCGATCGGCACCTCCCGCGTCAAGCGCGGCATGGCCGAGCAGCTCAAGGGCGGCGTGATCATGGACGTGGTCAACGCCGAGCAGGCGAAGATCGCCGAGGACGCCGGCGCCGTGGCCGTCATGGCCCTGGAGCGGGTCCCGGCCGACATCCGCAAGGACGGCGGGGTCGCCCGCATGTCCGACCCCAACATGATCGAAGAGATCATCGAGGCCGTCTCGATCCCCGTCATGGCCAAGTCCCGCATCGGCCACTTCGTCGAGGCCCAGGTGCTCCAGTCCCTCGGCGTCGACTACATCGACGAGTCCGAGGTCCTGACCCCGGCCGACGAGGTCAACCACTCCGACAAGTGGGCGTACACCACCCCCTTCGTCTGTGGCGCCACCAACCTGGGCGAGGCCCTGCGCCGCATCGCCGAGGGCGCGGCCATGATCCGCTCCAAGGGCGAGGCCGGCACCGGCAACGTGGTCGAGGCCGTCCGCCACCTGCGCCAGATCAAGAACGAGATCGCCCGCCTGCGCGGCTACGACAACAACGAGCTCTTCGCCGCGGCCAAGGAGCTGCGCGCCCCGTACGAGCTCGTCAAGGAAGTCGCCGAGCTCGGCAAGCTCCCGGTCGTGCTGTTCTCCGCCGGTGGCGTCGCCACCCCCGCCGACGCCGCGCTGATGCGCCAGCTCGGCGCCGAGGGCGTCTTCGTCGGCTCCGGCATCTTCAAGTCGGGCGACCCGGCCAAGCGCGCCGCCGCCATCGTGAAGGCCACCACCTTCTTCGACGACCCGAAGATCATCGCGGACGCCTCCCGGAACCTGGGCGAGGCCATGGTCGGCATCAACTGCGACACCCTCCCCGAGTCCGAGCGCTACGCCAACCGGGGCTGGTAACGAGCATGAGCAGCACCCCCGTCATTGGTGTCCTGGCTCTTCAGGGCGATGTACGGGAGCACCTGATCGCCCTGGCCGCGGCGGACGCCGTGGCCAGGCCGGTCCGGCGTCCCGAGGAACTCGCCGACGTCGACGCCCTGGTGATCCCCGGCGGCGAGTCCACGACGATGTCGAAGCTCGCCGTACTGTTCGGCATGCTGGAGCCGCTGCGCGAGCGCGTGCGGGCCGGGATGCCGGTCTACGGCACCTGCGCCGGCATGATCATGCTGGCGGACAAGCTCCTGGACGGCCGCGAGGACCAGGAGACGCTGGGCGGCATCGACATGATCGTCCGCCGCAACGCCTTCGGACGCCAGAACGAGTCCTTCGAGGCGCAGATCGACTTCGCGGGCATAGCCGGCGACCCGGTCGAGGGTGTCTTCATCCGCGCCCCGTGGGTAGAGTCGGTCGGCGCCTCGGTCGAGGTGCTCGCCACGTACGACGGCCACACCGTCGCGGTGCGGCAGGGGAACGTGCTCGCCACGTCCTTCCACCCGGAACTGACCGGCGACGACCGTGTTCACGCGTACTTCGTCGACATGGTGCGCGCGGGGCTGTAACGGCGTCCCGGTAGGATCTGGGGCGAACACTGTTGGTGACGCGAAGGAGACAGGCAGATGTCCGGCCACTCTAAATGGGCTACGACGAAGCACAAGAAGGCCGTGGTTGACGCCAAGCGCGGCAAGCTCTTCGCGAAGCTGATCAAGAACATCGAGGTCGCGGCGCGTATGGGCGGCGCCGACATCGACGGCAACCCGACCCTCTTCGACGCCATCCAGAAGGCCAAGAAGAGCTCGGTCCCGAACAAGAACATCGACTCCGCGGTCAAGCGCGGCGGCGGCCTGGAGGCCGGCGGCGCCGACTACGAGACGATCATGTACGAGGGCTACGGCCCGAACGGCGTCGCGGTGCTCATCGAGTGCCTCACCGACAACCGCAACCGCGCCGCGTCCGACGTCCGGGTCGCCATGACCCGCAACGGCGGTTCGATGGCCGACCCGGGTTCGGTCTCGTACCTGTTCAACCGCAAGGGCGTCGTCCTGCTACCCAAGGGCGAGCTGTCCGAGGACGACGTGCTGGAGACGGTGCTGGAGGCGGGCGCCGAAGAGGTCAACGACCTCGGCGAGAGCTTCGAGATCATCAGCGAGGCCACCGACATGGTCGCGGTCCGCACGGCGCTCCAGCAGGCCGGCATCGACTACGACTCGGCCGACTCCAACTTCCTGCCGACCATGCAGGTCGAGCTGGACGAAGAGGGCGCGCGCAAGATCTTCAAGCTCATCGACGCGCTGGAGGACAGCGACGACGTGCAGAACGTCTTCGCCAACTTCGACGTCTCCGACGAGGTCATGGAGAAGGTCGACGCGTAACGCGTCCGCCGACACCGTTCGAACGGCGGGCCGACCGGGACACACCCCGGCGGCCCGCCGTCGTGTTGTGCGCGATGTCAGTGGCGCCGGATAGCCTGCACGCACACGGACGGGCGATCGAACGGACAGGGGGCAGGGTGCGCGTACTCGGTGTGGACCCGGGGCTGACGCGGTGCGGCGTCGGCGTCGTCGAGGGTGTCGCCGGCCGTCCCCTGACGATGCTCGCGGTGGGGGTCGTACGGACGCCGGCCGATGCCGAGCTCGGCGCCCGGCTCGTCGCCGTCGAGCAGGGCATCGAGGAGTGGCTCGACGCGCACCGGCCCGAAGTCGTCGCCGTGGAGCGGGTGTTCAGCCAGCACAACGTGAGCACCGTGATGGGTACCGCCCAGGCGAGCGCCGTCGCCATGCTGTGCGCGGCCCGCCGCGGCATCCCGGTCGCCCTGCACACCCCGAGCGAGGTCAAGGCCGCCGTCACCGGCAGCGGCCGGGCCGACAAGGCCCAGGTCGGCGCCATGGTCACCCGGCTGCTGCGGCTCGCCGAGCCGCCGAAGCCCGCCGACGCCGCCGACGCCCTCGCCCTCGCCATCTGCCACATCTGGCGGGCCCCCGCCCAGAACCGCCTCCAGCAGGCGGTCGCCCTGCACGCCTCGAAAGGCCGTACCCGATGATCGCCTTCGTCAGCGGCCCGGTCGCCGCGCTCGCCCCCACCCTGGCCGTGATCGAGGTCGGGGGAGTGGGCATGGCCGTGCACTGCACGCCGCACACGATCGCCGGCCTGCGCACGGGCGAGCCGGCCCGGCTGGCCACCTCCCTGGTCGTGCGGGAGGACTCGCTCACCCTGTACGGCTTCGCCGACGACGACGAGCGGCAGGTCTTCGAGGTGCTGCAGACCGCGAGCGGGGTCGGACCGAGGCTCGCGCAGGCGATGCTCGGCGTGCACCGGCCGGACGCGCTGCGGACGGCCGTCTCGACGGGCGACGAGAAGGCGCTGACCGCGGTGCCGGGCATCGGCAAGAAGGGGGCCCAGAAGCTGCTGCTGGACCTCAAGGACAAGCTGGGCGCCCCCCTGGGCACCAGCGGCCTCGTCGGCGCCCAGCGGGCGGCGGCGGCCGGTCCCGCGCCCTGGACGGAGCAGCTCGCCGCGGCCCTCATCGGGCTGGGGTACGCCGCGCGCGACGCGGACGAGGCCGTCGCCGCGGTCACCCCGCAGGCCGAGGAGGCCATCGCGGCCGGCGGCCAGGCTCCGGTCCCGCAGCTCCTGCGGGCGGCCCTGCAGTCCCTGAACCGCGCCCGCTAGCCGCCGTCCCGCAGCCGTCCGCGTACGGACTCCGCAGGCGCGTTCCCCCGCCGGAACGCAGGGGCGGCCACCGCAGCAACCGCAGCAACCGAGAAGGCAGACTGACACCGTGAACTGGGACGACGACACCACCGCCGAGGACGAGGCACGGATCGTCGAGGCCGCCGCGGACGGCGAGGACACCGCCGTGGAGGCGGCCCTGCGGCCCAAGGACCTCGGTGAGTTCGTCGGCCAGGAGAAGGTCCGCCAGCAGCTCGACCTGGTCCTCAAGGCGGCCCGCCAGCGCGGGGCCACCGCCGACCACGTCCTGCTGTCCGGCGCGCCCGGCCTCGGCAAGACGACCCTCTCGATGATCATCGCCGCCGAGATGGGGGCCCCGATCCGCATCACCTCGGGCCCCGCGATCCAGCACGCGGGCGATCTCGCCGCGATCCTCTCCTCCCTCCAGGAGGGCGAGGTGCTCTTCCTCGACGAGATCCACCGCATGTCGCGGCCCGCCGAGGAGATGCTCTACATGGCCATGGAGGACTTCCGCGTCGACGTGATCGTCGGCAAGGGCCCCGGCGCCACCGCGATCCCCCTGGAGCTGCCGCCCTTCACCCTCGTGGGTGCCACCACCCGGGCCGGCCTGCTGCCGCCGCCGCTGCGCGACCGCTTCGGATTCACCGGGCACATGGAGTTCTACGCCCCCGAGGAGCTGGAGCGCGTCATCCACCGCTCCGCCGGCCTCCTCGACGTGGAGATCGACACCGCCGGCGCCGCCGAGATCGCCGGCCGCTCCCGCGGCACCCCGCGCATCGCCAACCGCCTGCTGCGCCGGGTCCGCGACTACGCCCAGGTCCGGGCGGACGGGGTGATCAACCGCGAGGTGGCCGGCACCGCCCTCAAGGTCTACGAGGTGGACGAGCGCGGGCTGGACCGCCTCGACCGGGGCGTGCTGGAGGCCCTGCTCAAGCTCTTCGGCGGCGGCCCCGTCGGCCTGTCGACCCTGGCCGTCGCCGTGGGCGAGGAGCGGGAGACCGTCGAGGAGGTCGCGGAGCCCTTCCTGGTCCGCGAGGGGCTGCTGGCGCGCACGCCCCGGGGACGCGTCGCGACGCCCGCCGCCTGGGCCCACCTGGGACTCGTGCCCCCGCAGCACGGCGGGAGCGGATCAAGCGGACAACAGGGCTTGTTCGGGGCCTGACGGCGCGGACGTTCGCCCCCTCAGGAACTGCGATGCCATGCTGGGCGTTGTTCCATCGGTGCGGACTCGCCTAGACTCCGCCGATGCCGACCCTTCGGGTCGGCATGCCCACCCCCCGTAAAAAGGCCGCCGTCCGCGTGCGGTCGTGCGAAGGATCTCCGTCCCGTGAATCTCGTGACCTTCCTCCCGTTCATCGTGCTCATCGGGGCCATGATCCTGATGACCCGCTCCGCCAAGAAGAAGCAGCAGGCGGCCGCGCAGATGCGCAACGAAATGACGCCCGGCACCGGTGTCCGCACCATCGGCGGCATGTACGCCACGGTGAAGGAGGTCGGCGACGACACCGTCACCCTCGAGGTCGCCCCGGGCGTCCACGCCATCTACGCGAAGAACTCCATCGGTGCGGTGCTCGAGGACGAGGAGTACAACCGCATCGTCCACGGCGTCGTCGCCGACGCCGAGGGCGACACGCCGGTCGTCCCCGACGACGCGTCCTCGCTCACCGGGACGCCGAAGGCGGACCTCACGAAGGACGAGGACGAGGCTCCCAAGCTCGACCTGGGCAAGAAGGAGGGCTCGGTCGACGAGCCCGGCGACGAGCCCAAGGACGGCAAGACCGACGGCGAGGCCGGCGCGAAGTAGCGCGCGGCCCGGGACCGCGGGGCGCCTGACCGGCGGCCTTCGCGGTCCCGGTCAGTGACCCACTTCTGCGGGGGGCAGGGGTCCCCACCACACATTTCGTGGCCGTCCGCGCGCTGACCCGGCGCGGGGCGGTTGGACAGGGAGAAACGACAAGGTGGCAGCACCGAAGAAGGGCCGGCGGCCCACGGGGGCTCAGGGGAGGCCGGGGCGTGCCCTGGCGATCATCCTGATCGCGATGGTGGCGCTCACCGCGGGGATGTTCGTCTCGAACCAGACGACTCCCCGGCTCGGCATCGACCTCGCCGGCGGCACGAGCATCACGCTCAAGGCCAAGAGCGAGCCCGGCAAGCCGGACGCGATCAACGAGACCAACATGAACACGGCGGTCGGCATCATCGAGCGCCGCGTCAACGGTCTCGGCGTCTCCGAGGCCGAGGTCCAGACCCAGGGCCGCGACCACATCATCGTCAACATCCCCAAGGGGATGAACGAGAAGCAGGCGCGCGAGCAGGTCGGTACCACCGCCCAGCTCTACTTCCGCCCGGTCATCGCCTTCGCGGACGGCGCCCCCGCCGCTCCCGAGGGCAGCCCGAGCCCGAGCCCCTCCGCCAGCGGCTCCGGCGCTCCCAAGGCCGAGGACGGCAACAAGTCCTCTCCGTCGGCCACCCCGTCGTCCAGCGCCACTTCCCAGGGCCGCGCGCTCAGTGAGGCCCTCAAGGCCCCGAACGCCCCCACTCCCTCGCCCTCGGCGAGCGAGTCGAAGAAGGCAGACGACAGCAAGGCCCCGTCGCCGTCCGCGTCGGCCCCGCCGACCGGTGACGAGGCGGCCGCGGCCGACCTCCAGGCCCGGTTCGCCACCCTCGACTGCACCGACGAGGCGCAGCGCGCCGCCGTCGGCAAGGGCGTCAAGCCCACCGAGCCGACGCTCGCCTGTGGCCAGCGCGGCGAGGCCTGGGGCAAGTGGGTGCTCGGTCCTGCCGCGGTGGAGGGCAAGGACATCAAGAGCGCCAAGGGCGTCATCGACCCGCAGTCGGGTCAGTGGATCGTCACGATGGACTTCAACGACAAGGGCAGCGACGCCTTCGCGAAGGTCACCGGCGAGCTCTCCGCCAAGCAGCCGCCGCAGAACCAGTTCGCGATCGTGCTCGACGGCGACGTCGTCTCCGACCCGTCCGTCTCCTCCGCGATCATGGGCGGCAACGCGCAGATCTCCGGCGGTTTCACCCAGCAGTCCGCGCAGGACCTGGGCAACATGCTCTCGTACGGCGCCCTGCCGCTCTCCTTCAGCGAGGACAGCGTCACCACCGTCACCGCCGCCCTCGGCGGCGAGCAGCTGCGCGCCGGCCTGATCGCCGGTGCGATCGGCATGCTCCTCGTGGTGCTCTACCTGCTGGTGTACTACCGAGGCCTCGCGTTCATCGCGATCATCAGCCTCCTGGTGTCCGCGGTGCTCACCTACACGATCATGTCGCTGCTCGGCAAGGGCATCGGGTTCGCGCTGAACCTGCCCGCGGTCTGCGGAGCGATCGTGGCCATCGGCATCACGGCGGACTCGTTCATCGTCTACTTCGAACGCATCCGCGACGAGATCCGCGAGGGCCGCACCCTGCGTCCGGCCGTCGAGCGCGCCTGGCCGCGCGCCCGGCGCACGATCCTGGTCTCCGACTTCGTGTCGTTCCTCGCCGCCGCGGTGCTCTTCATCGTCACGGTGGGCAAGGTCCAGGGCTTCGCGTTCACACTGGGTCTGACGACCCTGCTCGACGTGGTCGTGGTGTTCCTCTTCACCAAGCCCGTCATGACGCTGCTGGCGCGTACGAAGTTCTTCTCCAGCGGCCACCCGTGGTCCGGGCTGGACCCGAAGCGGCTCGGCGCCAAGCCCCCGCTGCGCCGGTCCCGCCGCACCGGCCCCGCCCCCGCCCCCGTCGACGCAAAGGAGGCGTGAGAGATGTCGAAGCTGGGAGATCTCGGCGCCAGGCTGTACCGCGGTGAGGTCGGCTACGACTTCGTCGGCAAGCGCTTTCTCTGGTACGGCGTTTCCATCCTGATCACCATCACGGCCATCGTGGCCGTGGCCGTTCAGGGCCTCAACATGGGGATCGAGTTCAAGGGCGGTGCCGTCTTCACCACCCCGAAGACCTCCGTCTCGGTCGCGAAGGCCACGGAGGACGCGGAAGAGGCCTCCGGCCACGACGCGATCGTCCAGGAGCTCGGCACCGGCGGCCTGCGCATCCAGATCTCGGGTGTCGACACCGCCGCCGCGACCGACGTGAAGAAGCAGCTGGCCTCCGACCTCAAGGTCACCGAGGCCGACATCAACGCCGACCTGGTCGGCCCCAGCTGGGGCTCCCAGATCGCGAACAAGGCGTGGACCGGCCTCGGCATCTTCATGGTCCTCGTGGTGATCTACCTCGCCATCGCCTTCGAGTGGCGGATGGCGGTCGCCGCACTGATCGCCCTGATCCACGACCTCACGATCACCGTCGGCGTGTACGCGCTGGTCGGCTTCGAGGTCACCCCGGGCACGGTCATCGGTCTGCTGACGATCCTCGGTTACTCCCTCTACGACACCGTCGTCGTCTTCGACGGTCTCAAGGAGGGGTCGAAGGACATCACCAAGCAGACCCGCTTCACGTACAGCGAGGTCGCCAACCGCAGCATCAACGGCACCCTGGTCCGCTCGATCAACACCACGGTCGTGGCGCTGCTCCCGGTCGCCGCACTGCTCTTCATCGGCGGCGGCTTCCTGGGCGCCGGCATGCTGAACGACATCTCGCTGTCGCTGTTCGTCGGCCTCGCCGCCGGTGCGTACTCCTCGATCTTCATCGCGACCCCGCTGGTCGTCGACCTGAAGGAGCGCGAGCCGGCCATGAAGGCGCTGAAGAAGCGCGTGCTCGCGAAGCGGGCGGGCGCGGCGGCCAAGGGCGAGTCCGCGGACGACGGCTACGGCACCGACGCCGGTGACGCGCCCGAGGCCGTGGCGCCGGGCCGGCCGGGGCGTCGCCGATGACCCCGCCGCTGACCGACGACGTGCGCGGGCTGCTGCTCAGCCGCATCAAGGACGTACCGGACTACCCGAAGCCCGGGGTGATGTTCAAGGACATCACCCCGCTGCTGGCGGACCCGAAGGCGTTCGCCGCGCTGACCGACTCGCTCGTGGAGCTGGCCGGGCGGTACGGCGCGACGAAGATCGTCGGGCTGGAGGCGCGCGGGTTCATCCTGGCGGCTCCGGTCGCGGTGCAGGCCGGGATCGGCTTCGTGCCGGTGCGCAAGGCGGGCAAGCTGCCGGGCGCGACGCTCGCGCAGTCGTACGAGCTGGAGTACGGCACCGCGGAGATCGAGGTCCACGCGGAGGACCTGTCGGCCGGTGACCGGGTCATGGTCATCGACGACGTCCTGGCGACCGGCGGCACCGCCGGCGCCTCGCTGGAGCTCATCCGGCGGGCCGGGGCGGACGTCGCCGGGGTCGCGGTCCTGATGGAGCTGTCGTTCCTGCCGGGCCGGGCCCGGCTGGCCGGCGCCCTGGACGGGGCTCCGCTGGACGCCCTGATCGTGGTCTGACGCTTCCGCAGCCGAGCGGCGGGGGCCCCGGTGACCCCCCCGGGGCCCCCCCCGAGCGGGTGGGCGGCGGGGGCCCCCCCGGGGGCCGGACCCCCCCCCCCGCGCCCCCCGGCGGGGGGGGGGCCGGGGGGGCCGCCCCCGTGGAGGGGGCCCCGTGGGCCCCCCTTTGGGGGTTCTCCCGCTACCGCCGCCGGGGGGGGCCCCCCCGCCCCCCCGGGGCCCCCCGCCGCTTTCGCGTACGGCGCCGGTGCCCCGTACGGTGCCGGATCCCGCCCCGGCGGCCCGAGGCGCGGGCTCGGCGAACGGGGTACGGGAACCCTCGCTACCATGGGATGTCCGGACCTGACCGGGGCACCGGATCCTCCCCCAGACTCCGTCCGGGGGGACCCCCGTGAGGAGCGCTCTTGCCAGACGAGGTCCAGCCCATCTCCGCCGCGCAGCCCGACCCGCAGGCCGAGGCGCCCGCGCCGCCCGCCGCCGCGCCCCCGCCGGCGGCCCCGGAGACGGCCCCGGAGACGGCGGCCAAGCCCGCTCCGGCCGTGAAGCCCGCGCCCGCCGCGGCGGCCAAGCCCGCGCCGGGGAAGTCGGCCGGGTCCTCCAACCGGGTGCGGGCCCGGCTCGCCCGCCTCGGCGTGCAGCGCTCCAACCCGTACAACCCGGTGCTGGAACCCCTCCTGCGCATCGTCCGCAGCAACGACCCGAAGATCGAGACGTCGACGCTGCGCCAGCTCGAACAGGCCTACCAGGTCGCCGAGCGCTGGCACCGCGGCCAGAAGCGCAAGAGCGGCGACCCGTACATCACGCACCCGCTGGCCGTGACGACCATCCTCGCCGAGCTCGGCATGGACCCCGCCACCCTCATGGCCGGCCTGCTCCACGACACCGTCGAGGACACCGAGTACGGCCTGGAGGACCTGCGCCGCGACTTCGGCGACGCCGTGGCCCTCCTCGTCGACGGCGTCACCAAGCTCGACCGGGTCAAGTTCGGCGAGGCCGCCCAGGCGGAGACCGTCCGCAAGATGGTCGTCGCGATGGCCAAGGACCCGCGCGTCCTGGTCATCAAGCTCGCCGACCGCCTGCACAACATGCGCACCATGCGGTACCTCAAGCGGGAGAAGCAGGAGAAGAAGGCCCGCGAGACCCTTGAGATCTACGCCCCGCTGGCGCACCGGCTGGGCATGAACACCATCAAGTGGGAGCTGGAGGACCTCGCCTTCGCGATCCTCTACCCCAAGATGTACGACGAGATCGTCCGGCTGGTCGCCGAGCGCGCGCCCAAGCGGGACGAGTACCTCGCGGTCGTCACGGACGAGGTGCAGACCGACCTGCGGGCGGCCCGGATCAAGGCCACCGTCACCGGCAGACCCAAGCACTACTACAGCGTCTACCAGAAGATGATCGTCCGGGGCCGCGACTTCGCGGAGATCTACGACCTGGTCGGCATCCGCGTCCTTGTGGACACCGTCCGGGACTGCTACGCCGCCCTCGGCACCGTGCACGCGCGATGGAACCCGGTCCCCGGCCGGTTCAAGGACTACATCGCGATGCCCAAGTTCAACATGTACCAGTCGCTCCACACGACGGTCATCGGACCCAGCGGCAAGCCGGTCGAGCTGCAGATCCGCACCTTCGACATGCACCGCCGGGCCGAGTACGGCATCGCGGCGCACTGGAAGTACAAGCAGCAGACCGTCGCCGGCACCTCCAAGGTGCGCACCGACGTCCCCCAGGCCGCCAAGGGCAGCGCCGGGCAGGACACCGTCAACGACATGGCCTGGTTGCGCCAGCTGCTGGACTGGCAGAAGGAGACCGAGGACCCGGGCGAGTTCCTCGACTCGCTGCGCTTCGACCTCTCCCGCAACGAGGTCTTCGTCTTCACGCCCAAGGGCGACGTCATAGCGCTGCCGGCCGGCGCCACTCCCGTGGACTTCGCGTACGCGGTCCACACGGAGGTCGGCCACCGCACCATAGGGGCCAGGGTCAACGGCCGCCTGGTGCCGCTGGAGTCCACGCTCGACAACGGCGACCTGGTCGAGGTCTTCACCTCCAAGGCCGAGGGGGCCGGACCCTCGCGGGACTGGCTGGGCTTCGTCAAGTCCCCGCGCGCCCGCAACAAGATCCGCGCCTGGTTCTCCAAGGAGCGCCGCGACGAGGCCATCGAGCAGGGCAAGGACGCCATCGCGCGGGCCATGCGCAAGCAGAACCTGCCGATCCAGCGGATCCTGACCGGCGACTCGCTGGTCACCCTCGCGCACGAGATGCGCTACCCCGACATCTCCTCCCTGTACGCGGCGATCGGCGAGGGCCACGTGGCCGCGCAGGGCGTCGTGCAGAAGCTCGTACAGGCCCTCGGCGGCGAGGAGGCGGCCAACGAGGACATCGAGGAGAGCATTCCGCCCGCCCGCGGCCGCAGCAACCGGCGCAAGAACGCCGACCCGGGCGTCGTCGTCAAGGGCGTCGACGACGTGTGGGTCAAGCTGGCCCGCTGCTGCACCCCGGTGCCGGGCGACCCGATCGTCGGCTTCGTCACGCGCGGCAGCGGCGTATCGGTGCACCGCGCGGACTGCGTCAACGTGGACTCGCTGTCCCAGGAGCCCGAACGGATGCTGGAGGTCGAGTGGGCGCCCACCCAGTCCTCGGTCTTCCTCGTGGCCATCCAGGTCGAGGCGCTGGACCGGTCCCGCCTGCTGTCGGACGTCACCCGCGTCCTGTCCGACCAGCACGTCAACATCCTCTCGGCGGCCGTGCAGACCTCCCGCGACCGGGTGGCCACCTCGCGGTTCACCTTCGAGATGGGCGACCCCAAGCACCTCGGACACGTCCTCAAGGCCGTCCGGGGCGTGGAGGGCGTCTACGACGTCTACCGCGTGACGTCCGCGCGCAGGCCGTAGCGGCCGGCTCGCGACACGACGGTGGGCGCCACCCCCTCGGGGATGGCGCCCACCGTCGTGTACGGGGTGTCCGGGGCCCGTCAGCCGCCGAACTCCTCCAGGCCCTTGAGCGCCTGGTCCAGCAGGGCCTGGCGGCCCTCCAGCTCACGGCTCAGCTTGTCGGCCTTCGCGTTGTTGCCCGCGGCGCGCGCCGCGTCGACCTGGCCGCGGAGCTTGTCGACGGCCGCCTGGAGCTGGCCCGTCAGCCCGGCCGCACGCGCCCGCGCCTCCGGGTTCGTACGGCGCCACTCGCCCTCCTCGGCCTCCTGGATGGCCCGCTCGACCGTGTGCATCCGGCCCTCGACCTTGGGCCGGGCGTCGCGCGGCACGTGGCCGATGGCCTCCCAGCGCTCGTTCAGCGAGCGGAACGCGGCACGGGCCGCCTTCAGGTCGGTGACCGGGACGAGCTTCTCGGCCTCGTCGGCCAGCTCCTCCTTCAGCTTCAGGTTCTCGGTCTGCTCCGCGTCGCGCTCGGCGAAGACCTCGCTGCGCGCCGCGAAGAAGACGTCCTGCGCGCCGCGGAAGCGGTTCCACAGGTCGTCCTCGGACTCCCGCTGCGCGCGGCCCGCGGCCTTCCAGTCCGCCATCAGCTCGCGGTAGCGGGCCGCCGTCGGACCCCAGTCGGCCGACTTCGACAGCGCCTCGGCCTCCGCGACCAGCTTCTCCTTCACCTTGCGGGCGTCCTCGCGCTGCGCGTCGAGCGAGGCGAAGTGCGCCTTGCGGCGCTTGGAGAAGGCGGACCGGGCGTGCGAGAAGCGGTGCCACAGCTCGTCGTCGGACTTGCGGTCCAGGCGCGGCAGACCCTTCCAGATGTCCACCAGGGCGCGCAGCCGCTCGCCGGCGCTGCGCCACTGGTCGCTCTGCGCCAGCTCCTCGGCCTCGACGACCAGCGCGTCCTTGGCCGCACGGGCCTCGTCCGTCTGCTTCGCCTTCTGGACCTTGCGCTCCTCGCGCCGCGACTCCACGGTCGCGACCAGCTTGTCGAGCCGGACGCGCAGGGCGTCGAGGTCGCCCACGGCGTGGTGCTCGTCCACCTGCGTGCGCAGGTGGTCGATGGCCGTCTGCGCGTCCTTGGCGGACAGATCAGTGGTCCGCACCCGCTTTTCGAGGAGGCCGATCTCGACCACCAGGCCCTCGTACTTGCGCTCGAAATAGGCCAGGGCCTCCTCAGGGGTGCCCGCCTGCCACGAGCCGACGACCTTCTCGCCATCGGCAGTACGCACGTACACGGTGCCCGTCTCGTCGACTCGGCCCCACGGGTCGCTGCTCACAGCGCCTCCTCCACCTGATGCCTGCGAGGGGTTCGCCCCCTGGGCATCGTCCACAGTTTCCTGGGGCGGGCAGCGCCCGCCCTGCACAACGCCAACATAGGCGACCGCCGGGCCGGCTGTCCGCATCCCGCACGACGGAATCTCGGCGTGCGGGGGAGGGAACGGCCGGTCCGGGGGTCGCCGTGCCCCGTCAGTTCTGGGTGACGGTGCCCTTCTCGATCTTCACCTCGGTCTTCGGTGCCCCGTCCTGGCCGCCGTCGGCCGTACCGGCCTTGGCGACCTCCTCCAGGACCTTCAGGCCGGCCGCGTCGATCTTGCCGAAGGGCGTGTACGACGGGGCCAGCGGGCTGTCCTTGTAGACGAGGAAGAACTGGCTGCCGCCCGAGCCGGGCTGACCGGTGTTGGCCATCGCCACCGTGCCCGCCGGGTAGACGACCTGCCCCTGCTCGTTCGCCTTGCCGAGGGAGTCCAGGTTCTCGTCCGCGATGGTGTAGCCGGGGCCGCCCATGCCGGTGCCCTGCGGGTCGCCGCACTGGAGCACGAAGATCCCGCCCGTCGTCAGCCGGTGGCACTTCGTGTTGTCGAAGTACCCGGCGTCGGCGAGCGACTTGAACGAGTTCACCGTCTGCGGGGTCTTCGCCGCGTCCATCGCGAACGTGACGTCACCGGCGCTGGTCTTCAGGGCGAAGGTGTACTTCGCCTTCGCGTCGATCGCCATCGCGGGCGACGGGGACTGCTGGGGCGTCGGCGAGGAGGACGGGGTCGCGGCCGGGTCGGCCGCCTGGTCCTTCTTGTCCGAGTCGAAGACCCCGCCCACGACGAGGCCGACGAGGGTGGCGACCACCACGGCCACCGCCGCGCCGATCACGGCCGCGCGTCGGCGGGACTTCTGCCGGGCCTCGGCCCTGCGCTGCTGCTGGCGCTCGTACTTCTCTTTGGCGAGCTGGCGCCGCCGCTGATCGCTCGTGACCACCGGGTCGTCTCCTTGTGCGTCTCTGGTACCGCTGTCCGGGCTGGGATAGGCCGTACCGTATATGGGTTCGCTGTGTAATGAGCGGCGCCGGTAGGCTCTGAGCAGCAGCATTCCGATCTGCAGCCTCCCGCCGGACGACGATTGAGGACGAACGTGCTGATTGCCGGGTTCCCGGCCGGGGCCTGGGGGACCAACTGTTACGTGGTCGCCCCCGCCGCCGGCGAGGAGTGCGTCATCATCGACCCGGGCCACCAGGCCACCCAGGGCGTCGAGGAGATGCTGAAGAAGCACCGGCTCAAGCCCGTGGCGGTCGTCCTGACCCACGGCCACATCGATCATGTGGCCTCGGTCGTTCCGGTGTGCGGAGCACACGACGTACCGGCCTGGATCCACCCCGAGGACCGCTACATGATGAGCGACCCGGAGAAGGCCCTCGGCCGCTCGATCGGCATGCCGCTCATGGGCGAGCTGACCGTCGGCGAGCCGGACGACGTCCGCGAGCTGACCGACGGCGCGGGCCTGAAGCTGGCCGGAATGGACTTCTCCGTCGCCCACGCCCCGGGCCATACCAGGGGGTCGGTGACGTTCCGGATGCCCGAGCTGGCCGACATCCCGCCGGTCTTCTTCTCGGGCGACCTGCTCTTCGCCGGCTCCATCGGCCGCACCGACCTGCCCGGCGGCTCCCACGCCGAGATGCTCGAATCGCTGGGCCGCGTGTGCCTGCCGCTCGACGACTCGACCGTGGTGCTGTCCGGCCACGGCCCCCAGACCACCATCGGCCGCGAGCGCGCGACCAACCCGTACCTGCGGGAGGTCGCCGCCGGCCTGGCAGCGGACCCGAAAGCCGCTCCACGACGAGGAATGTGACGAGAGTTTCCGTGAGCACTTTTCAGGCCCCCAAGGGCACGTACGACCTGCTGCCGCCCCGGTCCGCGACCTTCCTCGCGGTCCGCGAGGCGATCGCCGCGCCGCTGAGGAACTCGGGCTACGGGTACGTCGAGACCCCCGGCTTCGAGAACGTCGAGCTGTTCTCCCGCGGAGTCGGCGAGTCCACCGACATCGTGAGCAAGGAGATGTACACCCTCACCACGAAGGGCGGCGACCAGCTCGCCCTGCGCCCCGAAGGCACCGCCTCCGTGCTGCGCGCCGCGCTCCAGGGCAACCTGCACAAGGCCGGCCTGCTGCCCGTCAAGCTCTGGTACTCGGGCTCGTACTACCGCTACGAGCGGGCGCAGAAGGGCCGTTACCGCCACTTCTCGCAGGTCGGCGCCGAGGCGATCGGTGCCGAGGACCCGGCGCTCGACGCCGAGCTGATCATCCTGGCCGACCAGGCCTACCGCGCGCTGGGCCTGCGCAACTTCCGGATCCTGCTCAACTCGCTGGGCGACAAGGAGTGCCGTCCCGTCTACCGGGAGGCCCTGCAGGCGTTCCTCGGCGGGCTGGACCTGGACGAGGACACCGTCCGCCGGGCCGAGATCAACCCGCTGCGCGTCCTCGACGACAAGCGGGAGTCCGTACAGGCGCAGCTGGTCGGCGCGCCGATGCTGCGCGACTACCTGTGCGACGCGTGCAAGGCGTACCACGAGGAGGTGCGGGCGCTCGTGACGGCGGCCGGCGTCGTCTTCGAGGACGACGAGAAGCTGGTGCGCGGGCTGGACTACTACACCCGGACCACCTTCGAGTTCGTCCACGACGGCCTGGGCTCGCAGTCCGCGGTGGGCGGCGGCGGCCGCTACGACGGGCTGTCCGAGATGATCGGCGGACCGGCCCTGCCGTCCGTGGGCTGGGCGCTGGGCGTGGACCGCACCGTGCTGGCGCTGGAGGCGGAGGGCGTGTCCCTGGACATCCCCGCCGCGACCTCGGTCTTCGCGGTGGCCCTGGGCGAGGAGGCCCGCCGGGTCCTGTTCGGCAAGGTCACCGAGCTCCGCAGGGCGGGCGTCGCCGCGGACTTCTCCTTCGGGGGCAAGGGCCTCAAGGGTGCGATGAAGGACGCGAACCGGTCGGGGGCGCGGTTCGCCGTCGTCGCCGGCGAGCGGGACCTGGCCGAAGGCCTCGTCCAGCTCAAGGACATGGAGTCCGGCGAGCAGGGAACCGTGCCGCTGGCCGACCTCGTCGACACCGTCCGGGCCCGCCTGGCCTGACGGCCACCGCCGCCGACGGGGCGGGGACGGGGCGCCGCCGCGGCGTGCGCCCCGTCCCCGCCCCGGTCCGTTTCCCCGGGGCGGCGCGGTCGGGTGACGGCGCCGCCCCTGATCCGACCGACACGACCTAGAGCAGCCCGTGGCGCATGGCCGTCGTCACCGCCGCCGTGCGGTCGGTGACCTCCAGCTTGCCGAACACCCGCAGCAGGTGCGTCTTGACCGTGGATTCCGCCACGAACAGCCGGCGGCCGATCTCCGCGTTCGTCGCCCCCTCCGCGACCAGGCGAAGCACCGCCACCTCGCGCTCCGACAGCCGCGGCCGCTCCGAACGGGTGCGCAGCCGGTCGACCAGGCGGCCCGCCACCGAGGGGGCCAGGACGGTCTCGCCGCGCACGGCCGCCCGGACCGCCTCCGCCAGTTCCGCCCGGGCCATGTCCTTCAGCAGGTAGCCCGCCGCGCCCGCCTCCACCGCGCGCAGGATGTCCCGGTCGTTCTCGTACGTCGTCAGGACCACCACCCGCACCGGCAGTCCCGCCGCGGTGATCCGGGCGATGGACTCGACGCCGTCGCCGCCCGGCATCCGCAGGTCCATCAGGATCAGGTCGAGCTCCGGGACCAGGTCCGCGGCCAGCGCCTCGGCCTGCGGGCCGTTGGCCGCCTCCGCGACGACCTCCAGGTCCGGCTCGGCGCTGAGCATGCCGCGCAGGCCCTCGCGCACCACGGGGTGGTCGTCGGCCAGCAGGATGCGGATCATGTCGTACGGCTCCTCAGCGGATCGGGAGGGTGACGGTGACGGTGGTGCCCCCGGGCACCGCGCTGGCGACCGAGGCCGTGCCGCCGGCCTCCGCGGCGCGGGCGGACAGGCCCCGCAGGCCGTAGCCGGGGGAGGGGACGGCCGGGTCGAAACCGCGCCCGGCGTCGCGGACCGTCACCGTCAGGGCGGACGGACCGTAGGCCAGCGACACGGTCGCCGCGGCGCCCGCCCCGGCATGCTTCGCGGCGTTCGCCAGGGACTCCTGGCAGGTGCGCAGCGCCACGACCTCCAGGCCCGGGGGCAGCGGTCGCACCGCCCCGGTCACGGAGACGGCCGCCGGCGGGTCGTGCCGGGCGGCGAGGCGGCGTACCGCCTCGGGCAGCGAGCCCGCGTCGAGATCGGCGGGACCGCCGCCGGAGACCAGGGCGCGGGCCTCGGCCAGGTTCTGCCGGGCCGTCGCCTCCATCAGCTCCAGGTGGCGGCGGGCCTGCGCGGGGTCGGCGGCGAGCTCCGACTGCACCGCCTGGGCCAGCATCAGCAGGCTGGTGAAGCCCTGGGCGAGGGTGTCGTGGATCTCGCGGGACATCCGCTCCCGCTCGGCGAGCGCGCCGCGCTCGGCGGACAGCCGGGCCACCTCCTCGCGGCTGGACTCCAGTTCGGCTATCAGCCCGGCCCGGCCCGTGCTCTGCTCGATTATCCGGATGATCCAGGCGCCGAAGAACGAGGAGAAGGTGAAGGTCGCGACGGCGGACACGGAGTTGAGGAAGAGCACGTACCCCTCGGGCCGCCACAGCAGCCCCCACCCCGCGACCGGCACCAGGGTCAGCGCCGCCATCGACAGCACCGCCCGGCGCAGCCGCACCAGCATGAAGAAGTGCGGGGCGAGCGCGAAGGTGATCAGCCGGGTCTCGCCGACCAGGCACGCGGCCGGCAGGAACAGCAGCAGCGCCACGTTCAGGTAGCGGGCCGCCGCGGCCGGCCGCGCCCCCGGGTCCGCCAGGAGCAGCGGCCGGCCGGCCCACAGGTACCAGGGGACCAGCAGGGCCAGCAGGCCGAGGGCGGGGATCCGGTAGTGCAGCGAGGGGAAGTCGGCGCCCACGACGAAGACCGCGGTCGCCAGCCACACCACGCCGAAGTACGCGTCCCACGGCAGGAACGCCCGGTCCCACACGTGGGGCTCGCGCGCTCCCGCCGTCCGCGTGAAGCCGCTCAGCCGTCGCGACGGTTCTTCCACTTGAAGGTCAGCAGGCACAGGACCAATCCTCCGACGACCCAGGCCCCGAGAACCAGGGCCGTCTTGCCGTACTCCCAGCTGCCGGCCTGTTCCAGGACGGCGGCCGATTCGGGCAGGAACACCCCGCGCAGACCCTGGCACATCCACTTCAGCGGGAACAGCGCCCCGACGGTCAGGAGCCAGTCGGGGATCTGGTTGACCGGGATGAAGACCCCGGAGACGAACTGCAGGATCAGGAACGGCAGGACCACGACGGAGCTGGCGCTCCTGCCGGACTTGGGCAGGCTGCTGATGGCGATGCCCAGCAGGGCGCACCCGGCCAGGCCCAGGGCGAAGATCCAGCCGAAGGTCAGCCACTTGGAGAGGGAGGACGGCAGTTCGAGACCGAACAGGGTGGAGCCGACCAGCAGCAGGATCGCGGTCTCGGCGAGCCCGGTGGCCAGCACCATCCAGACCTTGCCCAGGAAGTACGCCGCCGGGGGCATCGGGGTCCCGCGCAGCCGGCGCAGCACCTTCTCGTCCCGCTCGACGGCGATGGAGATGCCGAGCGACTGGAAGCTGGTGGACATGATGCCGGCGGCGACCATGCCCGCCGCGTAGAGCTGGGAGGCGGTGATCCCCGTGCCCTCCAGGCTGCCGCTGAAGATCGAGGCGAACAGCGCGAGGAAGACGATCGGGAAGGCGAAGGTGAAGATCACCGCGTCGCGCTGGCGGACGAACTGCCGGATCTCCAGAGCTCCGCGGCTCAGCCCCAGCGCCCACGCGCCGGGCAGGGCCGCGGCCGTGCGCGCGACCGGGTCCGCGGTTCCGGCGACGTCGGTGTCGGGGGTCGTGTTCCGGCTCATCGGGCTTCCTCCGGCTGAGGGGCCGGCTCGGTGCCGGGCCCGGCGAGCTGTCCGGTGAGGCGCAGGTACACGTCCTCCAGGGTGGGGCGGGTGATCCTCAGCCCCGGGATCTCGCCGTCGAAGCGGGCCGTCAGCTCCGCGACCGTACGGGTGGGGGTCTGCGTCCGCAGGCTGCGCCCGGAACCGTCGGCCTCCGTCCACGCGACGGTGGCGCCGGTGCCGAACCGGGCCCGCAGCTCCGCCGGCTCGCCCTCGGCGACGACCTTGCCGCGCGCGATCACGGCGAGGCGGTCGGCGAGCGCCTCGGCCTCCTCCAGGTAGTGGGTGGTGAGCACGATGGTGGTGCCCGCCCCCGCCAGCAGCCGGATCAGGTCCCAGAACTGCCGCCGGGCCGCCGGGTCGAAGCCGGTGGTCGGCTCGTCCAGCAACAGCAGCTCCGGGTCGCCTATGACGCCCAGCGCCACGTCGAGCCGGCGCCGCTGACCGCCGGAGAGCCCCTTCACCCGGTGCTCCCGCTTCTGCTCCAGGCCGACGAGGGCGATCACCTCCGCCGGGTCGCGGGGCGCCGGGTAGTAGCGGGCGAAGTGCTCGACCGTCTCCCGCACCGTCAGCTCGGCGGGCGCCGACTCGTCCTGCCAGACGATGCCGACCCGCGAGCGCCAGGCCCGGTCGGCCCCGGCCGGGTCCGCGCCGAGCACGGACACCTCGCCGCCGTCCCGCTCCCGGTGGCCCTGGAGGATCTCCACCGTCGTGCTCTTGCCCGCCCCGTTGGGCCCGAGGAGGCCGAAGACCTCACCCGGGCGGATCGTCAGGTCCAGTCCGTCGACCGCGGTGACCTCGCCGTACTGCTTGCGAAGCCCCCGTACTTCCACCGCGTTCCGTGTCATGTCCCGAATGCTCCGCCGGAACCGCGGCCACCGGTCCCCCCGTGCGTACCGTCCTTATGTCCGTC
Source organism: Streptomyces sp. NPDC048461 (assembly GCF_055587105.1). Classification (NCBI taxonomy): domain Bacteria; kingdom Bacillati; phylum Actinomycetota; class Actinomycetes; order Kitasatosporales; family Streptomycetaceae; genus Streptomyces; species Streptomyces sp. NPDC048461. The sequence goes on from NZ_JBVJGW010000006.1 coordinate 286,449, forward strand.
GAACGGTGGACACACAGCCCCGTACGGCACAATGACCGGTGCTTGGTGACCTTGCAGATGCGGAGCGGGCGGTATGACGACACGACGTACGGACGCGGACACCGCCCCGGTGACGACGATCGGGGGCAGCCGGGCCCTGGCCCTGCTGCTGGTGATCACCGGGGCCGCGGGGCTGCTGGCCGCCTGGGTGATCACGATCGACAAGTTCAAGCTGCTGGAGGACCCGAACTTCACCCCGGGCTGCAGCCTGAACCCGGTCGTCTCCTGCGGCAACATCATGAAGAGCGACCAGGCGGCCGTCTTCGGCTTCCCGAACCCCATGCTCGGCCTGGTGGCCTACGGGATCGTCGTCTGCGTCGGCATGAGCCTGCTGGCGGGAGCCCGGTTCAACCGCTGGTACTGGCTCACGCTCAACGCGGGCACCCTCTTCGGCGTCGTCTTCTGCGCCTGGCTGACCTACCAGTCCCTGTACAACATCAACTCGCTGTGCCTCTGGTGCTCCCTGGCCTGGGTCGCCACGATCATCATGTTCTGGTACGTCACCTCGCACAACGTCCGCGAGGGGCTGCTGCCCGCGCCGGGCTGGCTGAGGGGCTTCTTCGCCGAGTTCACCTGGGTGCTGCCCGTCCTGCACATCGGGATCATCGGCATGCTGATCCTCACGCGCTGGTGGGACTTCTGGACCTCCTGAGCCGGGCGGCGCTGTCAGCGGGCTCGCATAGGCTTCCGGTGTGGAACCAGATCTCTTCACCGCCGCAGCCGAGGAACGCCAGGAAAAGGACCCGTCGAGCTCTCCGCTCGCCGTCCGGATGCGCCCGCGCACCCTGGACGAGGTGGTCGGCCAGCAGCACCTGCTGAAGCCCGGCTCCCCGCTGCGGCGCCTGGTCGGCGACGGCGCGGGCGGCCCCGCCGGCGCCTCGTCGGTGATCCTCTGGGGTCCGCCCGGCATCGGCAAGACCACCCTCGCGTACGTGGTGAGCCAGGCGACGCAGAAGCGGTTCGTGGAGCTGTCGGCCATCACCGCCGGCGTCAAGGAGGTCCGTGCGGTCATCGAGGGCGCCCGGCGCGCGGCCGGCGGCTACGGCAAGGAGACCGTCCTCTTCCTCGACGAGATCCACCGCTTCAGCAAGGCGCAGCAGGACTCGCTGCTCCCGGCCGTGGAGAACCGCTGGGTGACGCTGATCGCGGCCACCACGGAGAACCCGTACTTCTCGATCATCTCCCCCCTGCTGTCGCGCTCGCTGCTGCTGACGCTGGAACCGCTGACGGACGAGGACCTGAGCGCCCTGATGCGGCGGGCGCTGACCGAGGAGCGGGGCCTCGGCGGAGCGGTGACCCTGCCCGCCGACGCGGAGGCCCACCTGCTGCGGATCGCGGGCGGCGACGCCCGGCGGGCGCTGACGGCGCTGGAGGCGGGGGCCGGGTCGGCCATCGCCAAGGGCGAGGAGGAGATCACCCTCGAAACCGTCGAGGAGGCCGTCGACCGGGCGGCCGTGCGCTACGACCGCGACGGCGACCAGCACTACGACGTGGCGAGCGCCCTCATCAAGTCGATCCGCGGCTCCGACGTGGACGCGGCGCTGCACTACCTGGCCCGGATGATCGACGCGGGGGAGGACCCCCGGTTCATCGCCCGGCGCCTGATGATCTCCGCGAGCGAGGACATCGGGCTGGCGGACCCGACGGCCCTGCCGCTCGCCGTGGCCGCGGCCCAGGCGGTGGCCATGATCGGCTTCCCCGAGGCCGCCCTGACCCTCTCCCACGCGACCATCGCCCTGGCCCTGGCCCCCAAGTCGAACACCGCGACCACCGCGATCGGCGCGGCGCTCGCCGACGTACGGGCGGGCCTGGCCGGTTCGGTCCCGACGCACCTGCGGGACGGGCACTACAAGGGCGCGGCCAAGCTGGGGCACGCGCAGGGGTACGTCTACCCGCACGACGTGCCGGGCGCCATCGCCGCCCAGCAGTACGCACCGGACGAGATCCACGGCAAGCGGTACTACGAGCCGACCCGCTACGGGGCCGAGGCGCGCTACGCCGACGTGGTGGAGAAGGTGCGGGAGCGGCTGCGCGGCGGCTCCTGACGCGGTCGCCCCCGGTGCGGCCCGGCGGGCGGCGGCCTAGGCTCCGGCCATGGGACGTCGTGCTCCGCTCACCGCCGCGACGACGGCGCTGCTGCTGGCCGCGACCGGATGCCACCACGGCGACGCCGAGGGGGACCGGGCCGGCGCCGCGGCCCTGGTCCGGCGCGTGCCGCTGGCCGGTCCGGGCTTCCCGCCGGACGCCGCGACCGCCAGGACCCTGCTGGCCGGGCTCACGGTCGAGTGGGGGAAGAACTGGCAGACGTACAAGCGGGAGAACTTCGGCCGCACCTGGTCGGACGAGACCGACGCCGTCGGCGGGCGCAACGGCTGCGACACCCGCGACGACGTACTGCGCCGGGACCTCCAGGAGCTCCGCGAGGGGGACCGCAACCCCTGCGTCGTCCTGTCCGGCGTCCTGCTCGACCCGTACACCGGCAAGCGGCTCCCCTATACCTACCGGCGGGCCTCGCAGATCCAGACCGACCACGTCGTCGCGCTCGGCGCCGCCTGGCGGGGCGGCGCGTACGCCTGGACCCCGCAGCGCCGGCTGGAGTACGCCAACGACCTCGACGTCCTGCTCGCCGTGGACAAGCAGACCAACTACGACAAGGGCAGCAAGACCGCCGACAAGTGGAAGCCGCCGCTCACCACGTACTGGTGCACGTACGCGCGCCGCTACACCGGCATCAAGGCCAAGTACCGGCTCTCCGTCACCGCTCCCGAGAAGCTCGCGCTCCAGGAGATGCTGGCCACCTGCCGCTGAGGGCCGGAACGGCTCAGGCCTTGTCTAGTGGGAGGCCGCCGAGAAGAGGGTGTGCATCGCCCGGCGCAGGCCGCAGATGTCCGTCACGGGGTCCGGGAAGTCGAAGCGGGCGTCGAAGGAGCCGGCCGCGCCGCCGGTGAAGCGCACGCGCAGGCCGAGCCGGTCCAGGGCCAGCGGGACGGCGGTCATGCCGTCCGCCTCGCGCGCGCCCAGCAGTCCGCACAGCTCGCCGAGCCGGTCGCCGTGGGCCGAGTGGAGGTGCTGGAGCAGCTCGCTCTCGTGCGCCACCATCGGGTCCGGCTCCGCCTCGGCCAGGTCCTCCGGCTCCACGTGCTCGGCGCCCCACAGGTCGTCCACCGAGATCTCGCCGATCTCCAGGCGCAGCAGCATCCACGCCGGACGCCCGGTGTACGGGGCGTCCAGGGACTCCGACATCCCCAGCAGCTCGCCCACCGGGTGGCGCTCGGCGAGCAGCGCCGCACACGCCGCGCGCTCGTCCCCGCGCACCGCGGTCAGCCACCCGGCCAGCCACGCACGGCCTCGGATACGATGGGGCACGGACACCGGCGCCACATCCGTGATCTCGATCACGGCGGTGAGGTCGTCGTCCTGGGCGTGAGCGGCTGCCCTGGCAGCCGCGGATTCCCCGGAAACAAGGAGAATCACGTCCCCGTCCGGGGTGACGGTCCGAGCGGCCGGCATTCCCGTCCCGAACTCCGTCGGCTCGTGACTGTCGTGAGCACCCGGCAGAGTGAGGGATACTGAGGCGTTGGACTCTACGAGGGTTCGTACGCGTTCGGCTCCGGTGAGCTGCCGAACGCCTTCCCTGGGACGCGGCTGACCTTGCTTATCGTCGTCGAAAGCAGATTCCGTTTCGTTGGAATCTGAACTTCGACGCGCACTGGGCAGGGGGATCCCATGTGGTCGAGACATTACGTCCTCCTCGCTAAGGTAAGCCTCACCTAACTTACATGGAGGTAGGTTCCACGTGAACCAGAAGCGACCCAAGGTCAAGAAGTCGCGTGCCCTCGGCATTGCGCTGACCCCGAAGGCCGTCAAGTACTTCGAGGCCCGCCCCTACCCGCCGGGCGAGCACGGCCGTGGCCGCAAGCAGAACTCGGACTACAAGGTTCGTCTGCTGGAGAAGCAGCGTCTGCGCGCTCAGTACGACATCTCTGAGCGTCAGATGGCCCGCGCGTACGACCGCGCGAAGAAGGCCGAAGGCAAGACGGGCGAGGCGCTGGTCGTCGAGCTCGAGCGTCGCCTCGACGCCCTGGTCCTGCGTTCGGGCATCGCCCGCACCATCTACCAGGCCCGCCAGATGGTCGTTCACGGCCACATCGAGGTCAACGGCGACAAGGTCGACAAGCCGTCGTTCCGCGTCCGTCCGGACGACGTCATCACGGTGCGCGAGCGCAGCCGCGAGAAGGTTCCGTTCCAGGTTGCCCGTGAGGGTGGCTACGCAGGCGAGGGCGAGACCCCGCGCTACCTGCAGGTCAACCTGAAGGCCCTGGCCTTCCGCCTGGACCGCGACCCGAACCGCAAGGAAATCCCGGTCATCTGCGACGAGCAGCTGGTCGTCGAGTACTACGCCCGCTGATGCAGGCGTAGCCCTCACAGGCTGGTCGAAGCCCGCCGTCCCCTCCGGGGGGCGGCGGGTTTTCCCGTACCCGGCCCCGCCCCTCCCCGCCTCCCCGTCGCGGCCCGCTACGGCTGGTCCGCCGCCGCCCGGCGCGACACCCGGGACCCCCGCGCGCCGCCGCGCCAGGCCGGGCGCGGCGCGGGGACCGTACCGCCCGGCTCCCCGGGGCCGCGCAGCGCGCGCACCACCAGCGCCTCCCGGCTCAGCACCCGCCCCTCGGCCGCGTACGCCGCGAAGCGCTCGGCGCCCAGCAGTTCGCCGGCCCGCTCCCGGCACATCAGCCGCGGCGCGTTGAAGTACCCCGAGCCGAACAGCTGGAGCCCCACCCCTCCCCACATCGGCTCCGCCGCGCCCTGGAGCACGGCGGCCTCCACCGGATCGCCCTCCGCGACCGTCACCAGGGCCAGCAGCTCCAGCGCCAGCACCAGCCCCACCAGGTCGTGGAACGCGTGGTTGATCGCCACGCACTCCGCCAGCAGCCGCCGCGCCTCGGCCGTGCCCCCCGCGTCCAGGGCCGCGTAGGCGAGGACGTACAGGGCGTACGCCTTCGTCCAGCGCTCCCCGCGCTCCTCGCAGATCTCCCGCACCTCGCCGCACAGCGTCGCCGCGCCCGCCAGGTCCCCCTGGAAGGCCAGCGCCATCGCCAGCTCCACCTGGCACATCAGTACGTTGCTGTTCAGCTCCCCGGCCGCCCGGTACCGTTCCAGCGCACCGCCCAGCAGCTCCCCGGCCCGCGTCATGTCGTCCGAGACCAGTGCCAGGCAGCCCAGCCGGTGCACCGCGTAGGCGGCCGCCACCGCGTTGTCCGTCCGGGCCGCCGCGTCCCGGCACTCGTACAGGGCGCTCATCGAGGCCACCGCGTCCCCCTGCAGGGCCGCCACGTAGCCGAGCACCCACAGCGCCTTCAGCCGCGAGGCCTCGTACTCCACCGGCCGCTCGGCCGCCTCCAGGGACCGGTCGAGCCAGTGCCGGCCCTCGGTGAGCCGGCCGCAGCCCGCCCAGTAGAACCACAGGGTGCCCGCCAGGTACTGGCCCAGGTGCGCCTCGTCCGGCTCGTCCAGGCAGCACTCCAGCGCGAGCCGCAGGTTCGGCAGCTCCGCCTCCACCAGCGCGGCCACCGCCTCCTGGCGCGGGCTGAACCAGTCCAGCTCGCACCAGGTGGCCAGCCCCATGTACCAGTCCCGGTGCCGCCGCCGCAGCCGCCCGGCGTCGCCGAGCGACTCCAGCCAGCCCGCGCCGTACGCCCGTACGGTCTCCAGCATCCGGTAGCGCACACCGGCCGGGGTCTCCTCCCGCACCAGCAGGGACTGGGCCAGGAGCTGTCCGACCAGGTCCAGCACGTCGTCCGCGTGCAGGTCCGGCCCCGCACACACGTACTCGGCGGCGTCGAGGTCGAACTGCCCGGCGAACACCGACAGCCGCGCCCACATCAGCCGCTCCGCGGCGGTGCACAGCTCGTGGCTCCAGCCGATGGCCGTGCGCAGCGCCCGGTGCCGGGGGAGTCCTCCGCGGGCCCCGCCCGTCAGCAGCGCGAAACGGTCCTCCAGCCGCGCCAGCACCTGCTCCGGCGACAGGGTCCGCAGCCGGCCCGCCGCCAGTTCCAGGGCGAGCGGGATCCCGTCGAGGCGGGCGCACAGCTCGACCAGCGCGGCCCGGTTCGCCCCGGTCACCGCGAAGGCCGGATCGGCCGCCCGGAGCCGCTCGGCCAGCAGCGCGAGGGCCTCCTCGGGGGCCGGCGGGGCCAGCGGGAAGGCCCGCTCCCCGTCCAGGTCCAGCGGCCGGCGGCCCGCCGCCAGCACCCGCAGGCCGGGACAGGCGCGCAGCAGCTCCCGTACCAGGGCGGCGGTCTCGTCCACCAGCTGCTCGAAGCCGTCCAGGACCAGCAGCAGCCGGCGCCCGGCCAGATGCGCGGCCAGCACGGCCCGCGGCGGCCGGGTGGTGTGGTCGGTCAGCCCGAGGGCCTCGGCGACGGCGACCTCCAGCAGTGCCGGGTCGCGCACGGAGGCCAGCTCGGCCAGCCACACGCCGTCGCAGTGGCGTTCCTGCCCCGCGTCCGCCGCGGAGCGGGCCGCCGCGAGCACCAGCCGGGACTTGCCCACCCCGCCCACGCCGGTCACCGTGACGAGCCGCGAGGACTCCAGGAGACGGCCCAGCCCGGCGAGTTCGCCACCCCGCCCGACGAATCGGCCCAGCTCCGAGGGAAGATTGCCCCGGGCGGTGTTTCGTAGGGGTCTGTGTCGCATGGGACACGGAGGGTACTGCTCACGGAGCTCTGCGTACAAGGCGCTCGCGCCGCCGCCGGTATTCCGGTATGGGCGGGGATCTCCGGCGCGATAGGGTCGTAAGGCCATTGGCGGATCCAGTGGCCGGCAGTCCGAGTACAGACAGAGAGCGGTGTGACGTGTCCGGTGGAGAGGTGGCCGGAATCCTCGTGGCCGTCTTCTGGGCCATCCTGGTGTCCTTCCTCGCCGTCGTGCTGGTGAGACTGGCCCAGGTGCTCAAGGCGACCGGCAAGCTGGTGGCCGAGGTGACCGAGCAGGCGGTACCGCTGCTGGCCGACGCCTCCACGACGGTCCGCTCCGCGCGCACCCAGCTCGACCGGGTCGACGCGATCGCGAGCGACGTCCAGGAGGTCACCTCCAACGCCTCCGCCCTGTCCTCCACGGTGGCTTCCGCCTTCGGCGGGCCGCTGGTCAAGGTCGCGGCCTTCGGCTACGGGGTGCGCAAGGCACTGGGCAAGACCGACCCGGCACCGGCCGGGGCGCCGCGCAAGACATCCCGGCGTACCGTGATCGTCGGCCGTACGGTGCCGTCGGCCCGGCGCCGGAAGCAGAAGGGCTGAGACTCCGATGTTCCGCCGAGCCTTCTGGTTCACCGCCGGCGCAGCCGCCGGCGTGTGGGCCACCACCAAGGTCAACCGCCGCCTCAAGAAGCTGACGCCGGAGAGCCTCGCCGCCCAGGCCGCGGACAAGGCCGTGGAAGCGGGGCACCGCCTCAAGGACTTCGCCCTCGACGTCAAGGCGGGAATGACGCAGCGCGAGGACGAGCTGAACGACGCACTGGGGCTCCACCAGGATCCCGACCGGCCCGACAACGTCACCGCCCTGCCCGGGCCGCGGCGGCTGCGGGCCATCGAGCCCGACCAGCACGACAAGACCACCGAACGACCGAAGTTTTCGTACAACCGGAATGAGGACCACTGATGGAGTCGGCTGAAATCCGCCGCCGCTGGCTGAGCTTCTTCGAGGAGCGCGGTCACGCCGTTGTCCCTTCGGCGTCGCTCATCGCGGACGACCCGACTCTGCTGCTGGTGCCCGCGGGCATGGTCCCGTTCAAGCCGTACTTCCTCGGCGAGGTCAAGCCGCCCGCGCCCCGGCTCACCAGCGTGCAGAAGTGCGTGCGCACGCCGGACATCGAAGAGGTCGGCAAGACCACCCGCCACGGCACGTTCTTCCAGATGTGCGGCAACTTCTCCTTCGGGGACTACTTCAAGGAAGGCGCCATCCAGTACGCCTGGGAGCTGCTCACCAGCTCCGTGGCGGACGGCGGCTACGGCCTGGAGCCCGAGAAGCTCTGGATCACCGTCTACCTCGACGACGACGAGGCCGAGCAGATCTGGCGCGAGAAGATCGGCGTCCCCGCCGAGCGCATCCAGCGCCTGGGCAAGAAGGACAACTTCTGGTCCATGGGCGTCCCCGGCCCCTGCGGTCCGTGCTCGGAGATCAACTACGACCGCGGCCCCGAGTTCGGCGTCGAGGGCGGCCCGGCCGTCAACGACGAGCGCTACGTGGAGATCTGGAACCTGGTCTTCATGCAGTACGAGCGCGGCGCCGGCGACGGGAAGGACGACTTCCCGATCCTCGGCGACCTGCCGTCGCAGAACATCGACACCGGTCTCGGCCTCGAACGCCTCGCGATGATCCTGCAGGGCGTGCAGAACATGTACGAGACCGACACCCTGCGCGTGGTCATGGACAAGGCCACCGAGCTGACCGGCGTGCGCTACGGCGCCGCCCAGGGTACGGACGTCTCGCTGCGCGTGGTCGCCGACCACATCCGCACCTCGGCCATGCTCATCGGCGACGGCGTGACCCCCGGCAACGAGGGCCGCGGCTACGTGCTGCGCCGCATCATGCGCCGCGCCATCCGCAACATGCGCCTCATGGGTGCCACCGGGCCGGTCGTCCAGGAGCTCATCGGCGTCGTGGTCGACACCATGGGCCTCCAGTACCCGGAGCTCGTCACCGACCGCAAGCGCATCGAGACCGTCGCTCTCGCCGAGGAGGCCGCGTTCCTCAAGGCCGTCAAGGGCGGCACGAACATCCTCGACACCGCCATCACCGAGACCAAGGCCACCGGCGGCACGGTCCTCGCGGGCGACAAGGCGTTCCTGCTCCACGACACCTGGGGCTTCCCGATCGACCTGACCCTGGAGATGGCCGCCGAACAGGGCCTCTCCGTGGACGAGGACGGCTTCCGCCGCCTCATGCAGCAGCAGCGCGACCAGGCCAAGGCCGACGCCAAGGCCAAGAAGACCGGCCACGCGGACATGTCCGCCTACCGGCAGATCGCCGACGGCTCCGGCGCCACCGAGTTCACCGGCTACGCCACCACCCAGGGCGAGTCCACCATCGTCGGCCTGCTGGTCAACGGCGTCTCCTCGCCCGCGGCCTCCGAGGGCGACGACGTCGAGGTCGTCCTCGACCGCACCCCCTTCTACGCCGAGGGCGGCGGCCAGCTCGCCGACCAGGGCCGCATCAAGCTCGACTCCGGCGCCGTCATCGTCGTCCGCGACGTGCAGCAGCCGGTTCCCGGCGTCTCCGTGCACAAGGGTTCCGTCCAGGTGGGCGAGGTGACGGTGGGCGCCTCCGCGTACGCCGCCATCGACATCCACCGCCGCCGGGCCATCGCCCGGGCCCACTCGGCCACCCACCTGACGCACCAGGCGCTGCGCGACGCGCTCGGCCCGACGGCCGCCCAGGCCGGATCCGAGAACTCGCCGGGCCGCTTCCGCTTCGACTTCGGCTCCCCGAACGCCGTCCCCGGCTCGGTGCTGACCGACGTCGAGCAGAAGATCAACGACGTGCTCTCCCGCGAGCTCGACGTGACCGCCGAGATCATGAGCATCGACGAGGCGAAGAAGCAGGGCGCCATCGCCGAGTTCGGCGAGAAGTACGGCGAGCGCGTGCGCGTCGTGACCATCGGCGACTTCTCCAAGGAGCTGTGCGGCGGCACCCACGTCGGCAACACCGCCCAGCTGGGCCTGGTGAAGCTGCTCGGCGAGTCCTCCATCGGCTCCGGCGTGCGCCGCGTCGAGGCCCTGGTCGGCGTGGACGCGTACAACTTCCTCGCCAAGGAGCACACGGTCGTCGCCCAGCTCCAGGAGCTGGTCAAGGGGCGTCCGGAGGAGCTGCCGGAGAAGATCGCCTCCATGCTCGGCAAGCTGAAGGACGCCGAGAAGGAGATCGAGAAGTTCCGCGCGGAGAAGGTCCTCCAGGCCGCCGCCGGCCTCGCCGCCGGTGCCCAGGACGTACGCGGCGTCGCCGTGGTCACCGGCCGGGTGCCGGACGGCACCGGCGCCGACGACCTGCGCAAGCTGGTCCTCGACGTCCGCGGCCGCATCCAGGGCGACCGCCCGGTCGTCGTGGCCCTGTTCACCGTGGCGAACGACCGCCCGCTGACCGTCATCGCCACCAACGAGGCCGCCCGCGAGCGCGGTCTCAAGGCCGGTGACCTGGTTCGCGCCGCCGCCAAGACCCTCGGCGGCGGAGGCGGCGGCAAGCCGGACGTCGCCCAGGGCGGCGGCCAGGACCCGGCCGCCGTCGGCGACGCCATCGCCGCCGTCGAGCGCATCGTGGGCGAGACCGCCTGATGACGCTGCGCCGTGGCCGCCGGCTCGCCGTCGATGTCGGGGACGCCCGGATCGGGGTCGCCTCGTGCGACCCCGACGGGGTGCTCGCCACACCGGTGGAGACCGTGCCGGGCCGGGACATCCCCTTCGCCCACCGGCGGCTGCGGCAGCTCGTCGCGGAGTACGAACCCCTCGAAGTCGTGGTCGGCCTGCCCCGCTCGCTCAGCGGGCGGGAGGGGCCGGCCGCGGCCAAGGTGCGCGCCTTCGCGAACGAACTGGCCAGGGGCATCAAGCCGGTGACGGTGCGTCTGGTCGACGAGCGGATGACCACGGTCACCGCCGCCCAGGGCCTGCGGGCCTCGGGGAGGAACGCGAAGAAGGGCCGTTCGGTCATCGATCAGGCGGCCGCCGTGGTGATCCTGCAGAACGCGCTGGAGACCGAACGGGTATCAGGTAATCCGCCTGGCGAGTGCGTCGAAGTGGTTGTCTGATCGCGATACGGTAACGTTCCGCGCGATGAGACGGCATTCGAACAAGCCGTCGCCTACCACCAAAGAGGCGGAACCGGGTGTCGCGGAGTACCGAATCCGCGGCCTTCGTCTCGCGGCTCTAGGGGACCGATGACTGAGTATGGACGGGGCCGCGGCTCCGAACCGTGGCACCCCGAGGACCCCCTGTACGGGGACCAGGGGTGGACCGCGCACCAGACCCAGCAGGGCCAGGCGCCCTACGGCGGTGCCCCGCAGCAGCCGTACCCACAGGAGCCGCAGTACCAGGAGCAGCAGCAGGGTCAGCAGCAGTACGGGCAGCAGCAGTACCAGGACCCGGACTACCGCGACCCGCAGTACCCGCAGCAGTACGCGGAGCAGCAGTACCAGGACCCGCAGTACCAGCAGCACCCCGGGCAGCAGCAGTACGCCGCCGAACCCCCGTTCGGCGATGCGCAGCAGTACGCGCAGGCACAGCAGCAGCAGCCCCAGCACCAGCAAGCCCAGCAGCACCAGCAGATGTACGCCGCTCAGCAGGCGTACCCCCAGGCCCAGCCCCAGCAGCCGTCGGTGTACGACTCCCAGGGCTGGGACACCGGCCAGGGCCAGTACGTCGCCGCCGCCGCGCAGACGGACGCCTACGCCGGGACGGACCCGTACGCCCAGCAGACCGCCGCCGGCTACCCCGGCGAGACCCCGGACCTGTACACGAGGCCCGACGCCTTCCCGCCGCCGCAGCCCCCGGGCCGCCGGCACCTGGAGCCCGAGCCGGTCGAGGAGCTGCCCGAGGACGACGCGCCGGCCGGTGAGACCGACGGCTTCCTGGCCGGGGGCGGCGACGACGGGGACGACCCCGGCGACGGGCGCAGGGGCGGCCGGTCCAAGGGCGGCAAGCCCAAGCGGCGCAGCGGCGCGGCCTGCCTGATCGCCGCCGTGGTGATCATCGGCGTGGTCGGCGGCGGCGGTTACTACGGCTACACGTACATCAAGGACCGCTTCGGCTCCGCCGCGGACTTCGCGGGCGAGGGCTCCGGCGAGACCGTCGAGGTGACGATCCCCCAGGGCGCCGGGCTCGGCCAGATGGGCCGCATCCTGAAGGCGGCCGGCGTGGTCGCCAGCGCCCAGGCCTTCGTGGACGCGGCCACCGCCAATCCGAACGGCAGCAAGATCCAGCCCGGCGTCTACCCCCTGAAGAAGGGGATGTCGGCGGCGTCGGCGGTCGAGTTCATGACGGACCCGTCCAAGCTGAACGTCCTGACCGTCGCCGAGGGCTGGCGCAACGCCAAGGTCTACGAGGCGATCGACAAGAAGCTGAAGAAGCCCGAGGGCACCACCCGCGACATCGCCCAGCGCGAGGTCAAGAACCTCGGCCTGCCCGCCTGGGCCAACAACAACCCGAAGATCATGGACCCGCTGGAAGGGTTTCTCTACCCGGCGCGCTACGACCTCAGCCAGGACAGCACGCCCGAGTCCCTGCTCCGGCAGATGGTCAAGAACGCGACGGACAAGTACACCGAGCTGGGCATCGAGGGCAAGGCCAAGGACCTCGGTCTGGAGAACCCGCTCCAGGTGGTCACGGTCGCGAGCCTCGTCAACGCCGAGGGCAAGAACCACGACGACTTCCGGAAGATGGCGGAGGTGGTCTACAACCGCCTCAAGAAGACGAACGACGTCACCAACCAGAAGCTCGAGTTCGACTCGACGTACAACTACATCAAGGGCACGAGCGAGATCAACTTCTCGCTCAAGGAGGCCAGGGCCTTCGACCACCCCTACAACACGCACTTCGTCAAGGGACTGCCGCCGGCCCCGATCGGCAACCCCGGCGCCGACGCGATCAACGCCACGCTCAACCCCGACCAGGGCGGCTGGATGTTCTTCGTGTCGGTCGACGGCGACAAGACGACCTTCACCAAGACCTACGAGGAGCACCAGAGGCTGGCCGCGGAGTTCCTCGAGCGGCAGAAGCAGAAGAACGGCGGGTAGCAGGACATGTCACGGATACGGGCAGCGGTGCTCGGTTCACCCATCGAGCACTCCCTCTCACCGGTGCTGCACCGTGCCGCCTACCGGGAGCTCGGTCTCGACGACCGGACCTACGACCGCTTCGAGGTCGACGAGGCCGCGCTCCCCGGATTCGTGGCGGCGATGGGCCCCGAGTGGGCGGGGCTGTCGCTGACGATGCCGCTGAAGCGGGCGGTCATCCCGCTCCTCGACGGCATCAGCGACACCGCCGCCTCGGTCGAGGCGGTCAACACGGTCGTCCTCACCGAGGACGGCCGGCGCCTCGGCGACAACACCGACATCCCCGGCATCGTCGCCGCGCTCCACGAGCGCGGCATCGACGAGGTGCCGTCCGCCGCCGTCCTCGGCGCGGGCGCCACCGCCTCCTCCGCCCTCGCCGCCCTCGGGCGGATCTGCACCGGCGAGGTCACGGCGTACGTCCGCTCGCGGGCCCGCGCCGACGAGATGCGGCAGTGGGGCGAGCGCCTCGGCGTCCCCGTCCGCACGGCCGACTGGGCGGACGCGGCCCGGGCGCTGGCCGAGCCGCTGGTGATCGCCACCACCCCGGCCGGCGCCACCGACGCGCTGGCCGCCGCCGTACCGGACGCCCCGGGCACCCTCTTCGACGTGCTGTACGACCCCTGGCCGACCGCGCTCGCCGCGGCCTGGACCGGGCGCGGCGGCACCCTCCTCGGCGGCCTGGACCTCCTGGTCCACCAGGCGGTCCTCCAGGTCGAGCAGATGACGGGGAAGGTCCCGGCGCCGCTGGCGGCCATGCGGGCCGCGGGCGAGGCCGCGCTCTCGGCCCGCCACTGACCCCGCCCCGCGGTGCCCGGTGAGCCCGCGCCCCGGCCGGTCTTCGTCCGTCCCCCGGTGCGCGGCCGTCCGACAGCTGGACCGGAGGGCCGGGCACCGGCCGGGACATGGGAGGATCGGGTACGGCGGGTCCGGGCCGCGCACCCGTTCGCGCCGTCGCTGTACCAGGCGCGAGCATGAGGAGCATCGTTGAGCAGGTTGCGTTGGCTGACCGCCGGGGAGTCGCACGGACCGGCGCTGGTAGCGACGCTGGAGGGCCTTCCCGCCGGCGTCCCCGTCACCACGGAGCTGGTGGCCGACCACCTGGCCCGGCGCCGGCTCGGCTACGGCCGCGGCGCCCGGATGAAGTTCGAGCAGGACGAGATCACCTTCCTCGGCGGTGTCCGCCACGGACTGTCGCAGGGTTCGCCGATCGCGGTCATGATCGGCAACACCGAGTGGCCGAAGTGGGAGACGGTGATGTCGGCCGATCCGGTCGACCCCTCGCTGCTCAAGGAGACCGGCCGCAACGCGCCGCTGACCCGCCCCCGTCCCGGTCACGCCGACCTGGCCGGCATGCAGAAGTACGGCTTCTCCGAGGCCCGCCCGATCCTGGAGCGCGCCAGCGCCCGTGAGACGGCCGCCCGCGTCGCCCTCGGCGCCGTCGCCCGGTCCTTCGTCAAGGAGGTCGCCGGCATCGAGATCGTCTCGCACGTGGTGGAACTGGCCGCGGCCAAGGCCCCGTACGGCGTCTACCCGACCCCCGCCGACGTGGACAGGCTCGACGCCGACCCGGTGCGCTGCCTCGACGCCGACGCGAGCAAGGCGATGGTGGCCGAGATCGACCAGGCCCACAAGGACGGCGACACCCTCGGCGGCGTCGTCGAGGTCCTCGCGTACGGGGTCCCCGTCGGCCTCGGCTCGCACGTGCACTGGGACCGGCGCCTCGACGCCCGCCTCGCCGCCGCCCTGATGGGCATCCAGGCCATCAAGGGCGTCGAGGTCGGCGACGGCTTCGACCTGGCCCGCGTGCCCGGCTCGCAGGCACACGACGAGATCGTCTCCACGGCGGACGGCCTCAAGCGCACCACGGGCCGCTCCGGCGGCACCGAGGGCGGTCTGACCACCGGCGAGCTGCTGCGCGTACGGGCCGCGATGAAGCCCATCGCGACCGTGCCGCGCGCGCTGGCCACCGTGGACGTGGCGACCGGCGAGGCGACGGTGGCCCACCACCAGCGCTCCGACGTGTGTGCCGTCCCGGCCGCGGGCATCGTCGCCGAGGCCATGGTCGCGCTCGTCCTCGCCGACGCCGTCGTCGAGAAGTTCGGCGGGGACTCGGTCCCCGAGACCCGGCGCAACGTGCGGTCGTACCTCGACAACCTGCAGATCCGGTGACCGGGGCACCACTGGTCGTCCTCGTCGGCCCCATGGGCTCCGGCAAGTCCACGGTCGGCGCGCTGCTCGCCGACCGGCTCGGCGTCCCCTACCGGGACACCGACGCCGACATCGTCGCCGCCCAGGGCCGGGAGATCTCCGACCTCTTCGTCGACGAGGGCGAGCCGTACTTCCGCGCCCTGGAACGGCAGGCCGTCGCGGCCGCCGTCGCCGAGCACACCGGCGTCCTCGCCCTCGGCGGCGGCGCCGTCCTCGACGAGGGAACCCGCGGGCTGCTGACCGGCCTGCCCGTCGCCTACCTGTCGATGGACGTCGAGGAGGCCGTACGGCGCGTGGGGCTCGGCGCCGCGCGCCCGCTGCTCGCGGTCAACCCGCGCCGCCAGTGGCGCGAGCTGATGGACGCCCGGCGCCCGCTGTACACCGAAGTCGCGCGCGTCGTGGTGGCCACCGACGACCGCACCCCCGAAGAGGTCGCCCAGGCGGTCCTCGACGCTCTGGAGTTGAAGGACGTATGACAGACCAGGTGACGCGCATCCAGGTCGGCGCCAGCGCCGGACACGCCGCGTACGACGTGCTCGTCGGGCGGCAGCTGCTCGGTGAGCTGGGCTCCCTGATCGGTACGAAGGCCCAGCGGGTCGCCGTGATCCACCCCGAGGCGCTGGCCTCGACCGGTGAGGCACTGCGCGACGACCTGGCCGACCAGGGCTTCGAGGCGGTCGCCATCCAGGTGCCGAACGCCGAGGAGGCCAAGACCATCGAGGTCGCGGCGTACTGCTGGAAGGCGCTGGGGCAGTCCGGCTTCACCCGCACCGACGTGATCGTCGGCGTCGGCGGCGGCGCCACCACCGACCTCGCGGGCTTCGTCGCGGCCTCCTGGCTGCGCGGGGTGCGCTGGATCGCCGTGCCGACCACCGTCCTGGCGATGGTCGACGCGGCCGTCGGCGGCAAGACCGGCATCAACACCGCCGAGGGCAAGAACCTCGTGGGGGCCTTCCACCCGCCGGCCGGAGTGCTCTGCGACCTGGCGGCCCTGGACTCGCTGCCGGTCAACGACTACGTCAGCGGCCTCGCCGAGATCATCAAGGCCGGGTTCATCTCCGACCCGGTGATCCTCGACCTGATCGAGGGCGACCCGGAGGCGGCCCGGACGCCCGCCGGCCCGCACACGGCCGAGCTCATCGTCCGCTCCATCCAGGTCAAGGCCGACGTGGTCTCCAGCGACCTCAAGGAGTCCGGACTCCGCGAGATCCTCAACTACGGCCACACCCTCGCGCACGCCATCGAGAAGAACGAGCGCTACAAGTGGCGGCACGGCGCCGCCGTCTCCGTCGGCATGGTCTTCGCCGCGGAGCTGGGCCGCCTCGCGGGCCGGCTCGACGACGCGACCGCCGACCGGCACAAGGCCGTCCTCGCAGCCGTCGGGCTGCCGCTGACCTACCGCGGGGACCAGTGGCCCAAGCTGCTGGAGACCATGAAGCTCGACAAGAAGTCCCGCGGCGACCTGCTGCGGTTCATCGTCCTCGACGGGCTGGCCAAGCCGACCGTCCTGGAAGGCCCCGACCCGGCCGTGCTCGTGGCCGCGTACGGAGAGGTCGCCGCGTGAGCCGCCGCGTCCTCGTGCTGAACGGCCCCAACCTGGGCCGGCTCGGCTCGCGCGAGCCCGACGTGTACGGTGCCACCTCGTACGCCGGGCTCGTCGAGAGCTGCCGCACGCTGGGGGAGGAGCTCGGCTTCGAGGTCGAGGTCCGCGAGACCAACGACGAGGGGCAGCTCGTGCGCTGGCTGCACGAGGCGGCCGACGGCAAGATCCCCGTCGTGATCAACCCGGGGGCCTTCACGCACTACTCGTACGCCATGCGGGACGCGGCCGCCCAGCGCACCGCCCCGCTCATCGAGGTGCACATCTCGAACCCGTACGCCCGCGAGGAGTTCCGGCACACCTCGGTCATCGCCTCGGTGGCGACCGGGACCGTGGCGGGCTTCGGCATCGGGTCCTACCGCCTCGCGCTGCGCGCGCTGGCGGACGAGATCACGGCCTGATACCCGCTGCTCCGGCCCGGCCCGGCGGTCCTGGTGGACCGCCGGGCCTCCGGGGTCATATAACGTTCTCGCATCAGTCGCCGGAACGAGACGGAGTGGCAGCGGATGCAGCAAGGAGTGGGCGGCGGGGGCGCGGGCTGGGGACAGCCGGGACCGCGTCCGGCGGCGCCGCCGCAGCCGCCGATACCGCCGGCCCAGGGCTGGCCGGGCAACGCCCCGCACCCGCCGGCGGCGCCCGCCTACCCGGGTTCGGCGACGGGGGCGGTGCCCCCGGTACCGGAGCCCACCGGCCACATCCCGCTGCCGCCCGCCGGCCCGGGCACGGGAGGGGCCACCCTCGCGGTCCTGCTGATCGGCCCCGCCGGCGCGGGCAAGACCACCGTGGCCCGGCACTGGGCCGGCACCCGCCCGGTGCCGACCGCCCACGTCAGCCTGGACGACGTCCGGGAATGGGTCTGCTCGGGCTTCGCCGACCCGCAGGCGGGTTGGAACGAGCACTCCGAGGCCCAGTACCGTCTCGCCCGCCGCACGTGCGGCTTCGCCGCCCGCAACTACCTGGCCAACGGCATCTCCTGCATCCTCGACGACGCCGTGTTCCCGGACCGGCCGGTCGTCGGTCTGGGCGGCTGGAAGCGGCACGTGGGCCCCGCCCTGCTGCCCGTGGTGCTGCTGCCCGGCCTGGAGATCGTCCTGGAGCGCAACGCGGCCCGCTCCGGAAACCGCAGGCTCTCCGACGAGGAGGTCGCGCGGATCCACGGCCGGATGGCCGGCTGGTACGGCTCCGGACTGCCGATCATCGACAACTCCCACCTCGACGTGGAGGGGACGGCCCGGGCCCTCGACGAGACCCTGGCCCGGGCCATCGCGGCTCCCCCCTCCTGGTGACGGGCGCGCGCGACGCCGCCGCCGCGGCGCTGCCGCGGTGCTCGCCGGCGGCGCCGTACGGCCCCGGCCGGACGCGCTCGCCGGGCCGGATGGGCGGGGCGCTCGTACGCTCGAAGACATGTCAGACGTGTACGCCGCCCGCCGGGAACTGCTCCGCGACCGCTGCGCCGCCGCGGGGAACGCAGCCGCGCTGATCACACGGCCGGCGAACGTCCGCTACCTCTCCGGGGCCTCCCCGCAGGGCGCCGTGCTCCTGGTCGGGCCCTCCGAGGACGTGCTGTTCAGCGCCGGGGTCCCGACCGGGGAGGCCGACGAGGGGCGCCTCGACGACCGGCTGGCGGTCTCCGTGCTGTCCGGACCCGCCGGGGACCCGGCCGTCGCGGCCGCGGACCTGGCCGCCTCCGTACGCGCCGACTCCCTGGCGGTGGAGGAGCACCACCTCACGGTGGCCCGGCACCGGGCCCTGCGCTCCGTGGCGCCCCGGCTGCGGCTGGCGGACCTGGGACTGGCGGTGGAGCAGCAGCGCCTCGTCAAGGACGAGGAGGAGATCGCCTGCCTGCGGATCGCCGCCGAGATCGCCGACCAGGCCCTCGGCGAACTCCTGGAGTCGATCCTCGTCGGGCGCACCGAACGGCACCTCGCCCTGGAGCTGGAGCGCCGCCTCGTCGACCACGGGGCGGACGGCCCGGCCTTCCCGACCTCCGTCGGCACCGGCCCGCACTCCGGCCGCTCCCGGCACCGGCCCTCCGACCGGCGGGTGGAGGAGGGCGACTTCCTCACCGTCAGCCTCGGCGCGAGCTACCGCGGCTACCGGTGCGAGATCGGCCGCACCTTCGTGATCGGCACCACCCCCGCGAGCTGGCAGATCGAGCTGTACGACCTGGTCTTCGCCGCCCAGCGGGCCGGTCGCGAGGCCCTGCTGCCGGGGGCCGCGTACCGCGACGTGGACCACGCGGCGCGCTCCGTACTGGACTCCGCGGGCCACGGCGAGGCCCTGGCCCCGTGGACCGGGCACGGCGTCGGTCTCGAAATCGACGAGGACCCGCAGCTTGCACCTACGGCAATGGGTAAACTGGACGCTTGCGTGCCGGTCACCGTCGAACCGGGGGTTCACCTCCCGGGCCGGGGAGGTGTCCGGATCGATGACACGCTCGTCGTGCGCCCCGAGGCGGACGGCGGTCCCGAGCTACTCACCATTACGACCAAGGAGCTGCTCGCGCTCTAGTCCGCTCCGCCGGACTGTGCGCGCACCCGTGGTCTTCCAGTGCAGGAGATTCCGCAACCGTGGCTTCCACGAACGACCTCAAGAACGGCATGGTGCTGAAGCTCGACGGGGGCCAGCTCTGGTCCGTCGTCGAGTTCCAGCACGTCAAGCCCGGCAAGGGCCCGGCCTTCGTGCGCACCAAGCTGAAGAGCGTGATGTCCGGCAAGGTCGTCGACAAGACGTTCAACGCCGGCACGAAGGTCGAGACGGCCACCATCGACCGCCGTGACATGCAGTTCTCGTACATGGACGGCGAATACTTCGTCTTCATGGACATGTCCACCTTCGACCAGCTGATGGTCGACAGGAAGGCCGTCGGCGACGCCGCCAACTTCCTGATCGAGGGCTTCACCGCCTCCGTCGCCCAGCACGAGGGCGAGGTGCTCTACGTCGAGCTCCCGGCCGCGGTCGAGCTCAAGATCGAGCACACCGACCCGGGCGTCCAGGGCGACCGCTCCACCGGCGGCACCAAGCCCGCCACGCTGGAGACCGGCTACGAGATCCAGGTCCCGCTGTTCGTCACCACCGGCGAGACCGTCAAGGTCGACACCCGCACCAGCGACTACCTCGGCCGGAAGAGCAACTAACCCGTGGCTGCTCGGAGCAATGCGCGCAAGCGCGCCTTCCAGATCCTGTTCGAGGCCGACCAGCGCGGGGTTCCCGTGCGCGAGGTCCTCGCGGACTGGATCCGCCACTCGAGGTCGGACGACCGGCAGCCGCCGGTCGGCGACTTCACGATGGACCTCGTCGAGGGGTACGCCGACAAGGTGGACCGCATCGACGACCTCATCGTCACCTACGCGGTGGACTGGGAGCTCGACCGCATGCCGGTCGTCGACCGGAACATCCTGCGGCTCGGCGCGTACGAGCTGATCTGGGTGGACGACACCCCGGACGCCGTGGCCATCGACGAGGCGGTCCAGCTGGCGAAGGAGTTCTCGACGGACGAGTCCCCCTCGTTCGTGAACGGGCTGCTGGCCCGCTTCAAGGACCTGAAGCCGAACCTGCGCCGCAGCGAGAGCTGACCGCACGGCACCGCCCAGGCAGGGCACCGGCGCCCCGCGCCGTACGGAAGGGGGCCCCCCCCCCCCCGGGGGGGGGCCCCGCCGGGGCCCCGGGGGGGGGGCCCCCCCCGCCCCCGCCCCCCGCCCCCCCCCCCCCCCCCCCCGCCCCGGCCCCCCCCCCCCCGCGCCGCGCCCCCCCCCCCCCCCCCCCACGCCCGGGTGTCGGGCCCGCACGGGCACGCGCCCCGGCCCAAAAGAAAACCGGTGGGTCCCAGGGGCCTCTCGCGAGGTCCCGGAACCCACCGGTAAACGTTTCTGCTGGGCCTGGGCCCGAGGGACTACACGTCCTCGTGCGCCACCGCGCGACGCGCGTCCGCGTCCAGGACGCCCCAGCTGATCAGCTGCTCGGTCAGGACCGAGGGCGACTGGTCGTAGATGACGGCGAGGGTGCGCAGGTCGTCCTGGCGGATCGACAGCACCTTGCCGTTGTAGTCGCCGCGCTGGCTCTGGATGGTGGCCGCGTACCGCTGGAGGGGGCCGGCCTTCTCGGCGGGCACGCCCGCCAGGCGCTCCAGGTCCAGCCGGAGCTTCGGCGGCGGCTCGGCCGCTCCGCCGGGAGTCGTGCCCGGCAGCAGCTCCTGCACCGGAACCCCGTAGAAGTCCGCCAGCTCGGCGAGGCGCTGGACGGTCACGGCGCGGTCCCCGCGCTCGTAGGAACCGACCACCACGGCCTTCCAACGGCCCTGCGACTTCTCCTCGACACCGTGGAGGGAAAGGCCCTGCTGGGTGCGGATGGCGCGGAGCTTGGCCCCGAGCTGTTTGGCGTATTCGCTGGACATAACGCTCCCGGACGCTGTGACGCTGTGACGACATGGACAACGTGCGGCTCCGCCGCGCGGCTGGTAACTCACTGTGAGGTTACGCAGCGTTACTTGGATGCGTCAAGCCGAATGCTCCCCATCAGCCCCTCGCGAGGCACCCCGCACGCCCCCTCGGAGCCCTCCCGCCCCGGGCCGGTGCCGGGGCGCCCACCTGCCCCTGGTACCGTGTGGGACGTACATCAGACGTCCTTTAAGGTCCGTCCCGTGAGGCGGAGAAGGAGGTCCTTCCATGGACGCTCAGAACGCCGCTCAGCCCGCAGGTCCGACGACCGAGCAGGATCGCTCGATGCGCCCCGTGCTCGACACGCAGGACATCGCCCGGGTCCTGACCCGCATCGCCCACGAGATCGTCGAACGCGCCAAGGGCGCCGACGACGTGGTGCTCCTCGGCATCCCCACCCGCGGTGTCCACCTCGCCCGCCGGCTGGCCGCCAAGCTCGAAGAGATCACCGGTACGAAGATCCCGGTCGGCTCCCTCGACATCACCATGTACCGCGACGACCTCCGGTTGAAGCCGGCCCGCGCCATCGGCCGCACCGAGATCCCCGGTGACGACCTCGACG
Source organism: Streptomyces sp. NPDC048461 (assembly GCF_055587105.1). Lineage (NCBI taxonomy): Bacteria > Bacillati > Actinomycetota > Actinomycetes > Kitasatosporales > Streptomycetaceae > Streptomyces > Streptomyces sp. NPDC048461. The sequence goes on from NZ_JBVJGW010000006.1 coordinate 308,108, forward strand.
GCCGCCTCGTCGTCCTCGTCGACGACGTGCTCTTCTCCGGCCGCACCATCCGCGCCGCCCTCGACGCGCTCGGCGACCTCGGCCGCCCCCGCGCCGTGCAGCTCGCCGTCCTCGTCGACCGCGGCCACCGCGAGCTCCCGATCCGCGCCGACTACGTCGGGAAGAACCTCCCGACGTCGCTGCGCGAGACCGTCAAGGTCCAGCTCCAGGAGGAGGACGGCCGCGACGCCGTGCTGCTCGGCCAGCGGACCCCCCAGGCGGCCGGGCAGCAGTAGCCCGCACCGGTCCGGGCCCCCTCGCGGGTCCGCGCCGCAGCCTGCCCTGCCGCACGTCAGCCACGCCCCTCAGCCTGCCTGCCCTCCCGACCTACGGAGCCATCCAGATGAAGCGCCACCTCATCTCGGCCGCCGATCTCACGCGCGACGACGCCGTCCTGATCCTCGACACCGCCGAGGAGATGGCCCGTGTCGCGGACCGGCCGATCAAGAAGCTGCCCACCCTGCGCGGCCTCACCGTCGTCAACCTGTTCTTCGAGGACTCGACCCGCACCCGGATCTCCTTCGAGGCGGCCGCCAAGCGGCTCTCCGCGGACGTCATCAACTTCTCCGCGAAGGGTTCCTCGGTTTCCAAGGGCGAATCCCTGAAGGACACCGCCCTGACCCTGGAGGCCATGGGCGCCGACGCGGTCGTCATCCGCCACCACGCCTCCGGCGCCCCCTACCGGCTCGCGACCTCCGGCTGGATCGACTCCGCCGTGGTCAACGCCGGCGACGGCACCCACGAGCACCCCACCCAGGCCCTGCTGGACGCCTTCACCATGCGCCGCCGCCTGGTCGGCCGCGACGCCGGCCTCGGCAAGGACCTCGACGGCCGCCGGATCACCATCGTGGGCGACGTCCTGCACAGCCGGGTGGCCCGCTCCAACGTCCAGCTGCTCCACACGCTCGGCGCCGAGGTCACCGTCGTGGCCCCGCCGACGCTGGTCCCGATCGGCATCGGCAGCTGGCCCTGCGAGGTCTCGTACGACCTCGACGAGGTGCTGCCGAAGTCCGATGCGGTGATGATGCTGCGTGTGCAGCGCGAACGCATGAACGCCGCCTTCTTCCCGACCGAGCGCGAGTACTCCCGCCGGTACGGGCTCGACGGCGACCGCATGGCGAAGATGCCCGGGCACGCCATCGTGATGCACCCCGGCCCGATGAACCGCGGCATGGAGATCACCGCCGAGGTGGCCGACTCCGACCGCTGCACGGCCGTCGAGCAGGTCGCCAACGGCGTGTCCACCCGGATGGCCGTCCTGTACCTGCTGCTCGGAGGATCCGAGCCCGCCGTTGCCACGGGCAACGCCCCCGCCCCCGCCCCCGCCGCCGCCCGTACCGAGGAGAGCAAGTAAAGATGAGCAAGATCCTGATCCGTGGCGCGAAGGTACTCGGTGGCGAGGCGCAGGACGTCCTGATCGACGGCGAGACCATCGCCGAGGTCGGCACCGGCCTGTCCGCCGAAGGCGCGACCGTCATCGAGGCCGAGGGCAAGGTCCTCCTCCCCGGCCTGGTCGACCTGCACACCCACCTGCGCGAGCCGGGCCGCGAGGACAGCGAGACCGTGCTGACCGGCACCCGCGCCGCGGCCTCCGGCGGCTTCACCGCCGTGTTCGCCATGGCGAACACCTTCCCGGTCGCCGACACCGCCGGCGTCGTCGAGCAGGTCTGGCGCCTCGGCAAGGAGTCCGGCTACTGCGACGTGCAGCCGATCGGCGCCGTCACCGTCGGCCTGGAGGGCAAGCAGCTCTCCGAGCTCGGCGCCATGCACGACTCCGCCGCCCGCGTCACCGTCTTCTCCGACGACGGCAAGTGCGTCGACGACGCCGTGATCATGCGCCGCGCCCTGGAGTACGTGAAGGCCTTCGGCGGCGTCGTCGCCCAGCACGCCCAGGAGCCCCGCCTCACCGAGGGCGCCCAGATGAACGAGGGCGTCGTCTCCGGCGAGCTGGGCCTCGGCGGCTGGCCGGCCGTGGCCGAGGAGTCGATCATCGCCCGCGACGTCCTGCTCGCCGAGCACGTCGGCTCCCGCGTCCACATCTGCCACCTCTCCACCGCCGGCTCCGTCGAGATCGTCCGCTGGGCCAAGTCCCGCGGCATCGACGTCACCGCCGAGGTCACCCCGCACCACCTGCTCCTCACGGAGGAGCTCGTGCGCTCGTACAACGCGGTCTACAAGGTCAACCCGCCGCTGCGCACCGAGGCCGACGTGCTCGCCCTGCGCGAGGCGCTCGCCGACGGCACGATCGACATCGTCGCCACCGACCACGCCCCGCACCCGCACGAGGACAAGGACTGCGAGTGGGCCGCCGCCGCCATGGGCATGGTCGGCCTGGAGACCGCGCTCTCCGTCGTCCAGCAGACGATGGTGGAGACCGGTCTGCTCGACTGGGCGGGCGTCGCGGACCGCATGTCCTTCGCCCCGGCGCGCATCGGCGGCCTGGAGAACCACGGCCGTCCCGTCTCGGCAGGTGAACCCGCGAACCTGACCTTGGTGGAGACCTCGTACCGTGGTGTCGTGGACCCCGCACAATTCGCCTCCCGCAGCCGCAACACGCCCTACGAGGGCCGTGAGCTGCCGGGTCGCGTGACACACACCTTCCTGCGGGGCCGGGCAACGGTCGTGGACGGGACGCTGGCGTGACACCTGCAGTAATCCAACTGGCCGCCGAGGCCGAACGACGGTCGGCGGAGGTGACGGACTGGGGCGCGCGCATCGCGTGGGTCGTCGGCCTGCTCGTCTTCATCGCGTTCGTGTACTGGCTGATGCGGCAGGGCTGGAAATGGCGCGGAGCCCTGCAGAACGATCTGCCGGAGCTGCCCGCCGCACCCGACGGCCTCCCCGAACACCGGCTGGCGCTGACCGGCCGGTACCACGGGTCGACGACCGCCGGGCAGTGGCTGGACCGGATCGTCGCCCACGGCCTGGGCGTCCGCAGCAGGGTCGAGCTCACGCTCACCGACGCGGGCCTCGACGTGGTCCGACCGGGTGCCACCGACTTCTTCGTACCGGCCGCGCAGCTGCGCGGCGCCCGCCTCGACAAGGGAATCGCGGGCAAGGTACTCACCGAGGGCGGTCTGCTCGTCGTCACATGGGCGCATGGCGACAAGCTGATCGACTCCGGATTCCGCTCCGACCGCGCGGCCGAACACGCCGCCTGGGTCGAAGCGATCAGCACGCTGACACCACAGAACTCATCCATCACGACGGAAGGCGCCGAACGATGACGACCTCCACCAGGGGAGCAGCCAAAGCTCCCGCCGTACTCGTCCTGGAGGACGGCCGGATCTTCCGCGGCCGCGCCTACGGCGCCGTGGGGGAGACCTTCGGCGAGGCCGTCTTCTCCACCGGCATGACCGGCTACCAGGAGACCCTCACCGACCCGTCGTACCACCGGCAGGTCGTCGTCATGACCGCCCCCCACGTGGGCAACACCGGCGTCAACGACGAGGACCCCGAGTCGTCCCGCATCTGGGTCGCCGGGTACGTCGTGCGCGACCCCGCCCGCGTCCCGTCCAACTGGCGCTCCCGGCGCTCGCTGGACGAGGAGCTGGTCAGGCAAGGTGTGGTCGGGATCTCTGGCATCGACACCCGCGCGCTGACCCGCCACCTGCGCGAGCGCGGCGCCATGCGCGTCGGCATCTTCTCCGGCGCGAACTGGGAGGGCGTCCGCGACGAGGCCCTGCTCGCCCGCGTCAAGGAAGCCCCGCAGATGAAGGGCGCGAACCTCTCCGCCGAGGTCGCCACCAAGGAGACGTACGTCGTCCCCGCCATCGGCCCCGACGGCGAGGCCCTCCCGCTCGGCACCGCGAAGTTCACCGTCGCCGCCGTCGACCTCGGCATCAAGGGCATGACCCCGCACCGGATGGCCGAGCGCGGCATCGAGGTCCACGTGCTCCCCGCCACCGCGACCGTCGACGACGTGTACGCGGTCGGCCCGGACGGCGTGTTCTTCTCCAACGGCCCGGGCGACCCGGCCACCGCCGACGGGCCCGTCGCCCTCATGCAGGCCGTGCTGGAGCGCAGGACCCCGCTCTTCGGCATCTGCTTCGGCAACCAGATCCTGGGCCGCGCGCTCGGCTTCGGCACCTACAAGCTGAAGTACGGCCACCGCGGCATCAACCAGCCGGTGCAGGACCGCACCACCGGCAAGGTCGAGATCACCGCGCACAACCACGGCTTCGCCGTCGACGCGCCCCTCGACAAGGTCTCGGACACCGCCTACGGGCGCGCCGAGGTCTCCCACGTCTGCCTGAACGACCAGGTCGTCGAAGGCCTCCAGCTGCTCGACCAGCCGGCCTTCTCCGTCCAGTACCACCCCGAAGCAGCCGCCGGCCCGCACGACGCCGCGTACCTCTTCGACCGCTTCACGTCTTTGATGGAAACCGCCCAGATGGAGGCCGAGCGTGCCTAAGCGCACCGATATCCAGTCCGTCCTGGTCATCGGCTCCGGCCCGATCGTCATCGGCCAGGCCGCCGAGTTCGACTACTCCGGCACCCAGGCCTGCCGCATCCTCAAGGCCGAGGGCCTGCGGGTCATCCTGGTCAACTCCAACCCCGCGACGATCATGACCGACCCGGAGATCGCCGACGCCACGTACGTCGAGCCGATCACCCCGGAGTTCGTCGAGAAGATCATCGCGAAGGAGCGCCCCGACGCGCTGCTCCCGACCCTCGGCGGCCAGACCGCGCTCAACACCGCCATCTCCATGCACGAGCAGGGGGTGCTCGAGAAGTACGGCGTCGAGCTCATCGGCGCCAACGTCGAGGCCATCAACAAGGGCGAGGACCGCGAGCTCTTCAAGGGCGTCGTCGAGGCCGTCAAGGCCAAGATCGGTTACGGCGAGTCCGCCCGCTCGGTCATCTGCCACACCATGGACGACGTCATCGCGGGCGTCGACACCCTCGGCGGCTACCCCGTCGTCGTCCGCCCCTCCTTCACCATGGGCGGCGCCGGCTCCGGCTTCGCCCACGACGAGGAGGAGCTGCGCCGCATCGCCGGCCAGGGCCTCACGCTCTCCCCGACCACCGAGGTGCTCCTGGAGGAGTCCATCCTCGGCTGGAAGGAGTACGAGCTGGAGCTGATGCGCGACACCAAGGACAACGTCGTCGTCGTCTGCTCCATCGAGAACTTCGACCCGATGGGCGTCCACACCGGCGACTCGATCACCGTCGCGCCGTCGATGACGCTGACCGACCGCGAGTACCAGCGGCTGCGCGACATCGGCATCGCGATCATCCGCGAGGTCGGCGTCGACACCGGCGGCTGCAACATCCAGTTCGCGATCGACCCGGTCGACGGCCGCGTCATCGTGATCGAGATGAACCCGCGCGTCTCCCGCTCCTCGGCGCTCGCGTCGAAGGCCACCGGCTTCCCGATCGCCAAGATCGCGGCCAAGCTGGCCATCGGCTACACGCTGGACGAGGTCCCCAACGACATCACCGAGAAGACGCCGGCCTCCTTCGAGCCGTCCCTCGACTACGTCGTCGTCAAGGCCCCGCGCTTCGCCTTCGAGAAGTTCCCGCTCGCCGACGCCACCCTCACCACGACCATGAAGTCGGTGGGCGAGGCCATGGCCATCGGCCGCAACTTCACCGAGGCCCTCCAGAAGGCCCTGCGCTCCCTGGAGAAGAAGGGCTCGCAGTTCACCTTCGTCGGCCCGACCGGCGACAAGGACGAGCTGCTCGCCACCGCCGTCCGCCCGACCGACGGCCGCATCAACACCGTCATGCAGGCCATCCGCGCCGGCGCCACCCAGGAGGAGGTCTTCGAGTTCACGAAGATCGACCCCTGGTTCGTCGACCAGCTCTTCCTCATCAAGGAGATCGCGGACGAGCTCGCGGCGGCCGAGAAGCTCCACCCCGAGCTGCTCGCCGAGGCCAAGCGCCACGGCTTCTCCGACGCCCAGATCGCCGAGATCCGCGGCCTGCGCGAGGACGTCGTGCGCGAGGTCCGCCACGCGCTGGGCGTCCGCCCGGTCTACAAGACGGTCGACACCTGCGCCGCCGAGTTCGCCGCGAAGACCCCGTACTTCTACTCCTCGTACGACGAGGAGTCCGAGGTCGCCCCCCGCACCAAGCCCGCGGTGATCATCCTGGGCTCCGGCCCGAACCGCATCGGCCAGGGCATCGAGTTCGACTACTCGTGCGTCCACGCCTCCTTCGCGCTGCACGACGCCGGGTACGAGACCGTCATGGTCAACTGCAACCCGGAGACCGTCTCCACGGACTACGACACCTCCGACCGCCTGTACTTCGAGCCGCTCACGCTCGAGGACGTGCTGGAGATCGTCCACGCCGAGTCCCTGGCCGGCCCCATCGCGGGCGTCATCGTCCAGCTCGGCGGCCAGACCCCCCTCGGCCTCGCCCAGGCCCTCAAGGACAACGGCGTCCCCGTCGTCGGCACCTCCCCGGAGGCCATCCACGCCGCCGAGGACCGCGGCGCCTTCGGCCGGGTCCTCGACGAGGCCGGACTGCCCGCCCCCAAGCACGGCACCGCCACCACCTTCACGGGTGCGAAGGCCATCGCCGACGAGATCGGCTACCCGGTCCTGGTCCGCCCCTCGTACGTGCTCGGCGGCCGCGGCATGGAGATCGTCTACGACGAGGCCCGGCTGGAGTCCTACATCGCGGAGTCCACCGAGATCTCCCCGACCCGCCCCGTGCTGGTCGACCGCTTCCTCGACGACGCGATCGAGATCGACGTCGACGCCCTGTACGACGGCCACGAGCTCTACCTCGGCGGCGTCATGGAGCACATCGAGGAAGCCGGCATCCACTCCGGCGACTCGGCCTGCGCCCTGCCCCCGATCACCCTCGGCGGCTACGACATCAAGCGCCTGCGCGCCTCCACCGAGGCCATCGCCAAGGGCGTCGGCGTGCGCGGCCTGATCAACATCCAGTTCGCGATGGCGGGTGACATCCTCTACGTCCTGGAGGCCAACCCCCGCGCGTCCCGCACCGTCCCCTTCACCTCGAAGGCGACCGCGGTCCCGCTCGCGAAGGCCGCCGCGCGGATCTCGCTCGGCACCACCATCGCCGAACTGCGCGCCGAGGGCATGCTGCCCAAGACCGGCGACGGCGGCACCCTGCCGCTCGACGCGCCGATCTCCGTCAAGGAGGCCGTCATGCCGTGGTCGCGCTTCCGCGACATCCACGGCCGCGGCGTCGACACCGTCCTCGGCCCGGAGATGCGCTCCACCGGCGAGGTCATGGGCATCGACTCCGTCTTCGGCACGGCGTACGCGAAGTCGCAGGCCGGCGCCTACGGCCCGCTGCCGACCAAGGGCCGCGCGTTCATCTCCGTCGCCAACCGCGACAAGCGCACGATGATCTTCCCGGCCCGCGAGCTCGTCGCCCACGGCTTCGAGCTGATGGCCACCTCGGGCACCGCCGAGGTGCTGCGCCGCAACGGCATCAACGCCACCGTGGTGCGCAAGCTCAGCGAGGGCGAGGGCCCCGACGGCGAGAAGACCATCGTCCAGCTGATCCACGACGGCCAGGTCGACCTGATCGTCAACACCCCGTACGGCACCGGTGGCCGCCTCGACGGGTACGAGATCCGCACGGCGGCCGTGGCGCGCAGCGTCCCGTGCCTGACCACGGTCCAGGCACTCGCCGCGGCCGTCCAGGGCATCGACGCGCTCAACCGCGGCGACGTGGGCGTCCGTTCGCTCCAGGAGCACGCGGAGCACCTGACCGCGGCCCGCGACTAGCAGCCCGAACAGGGGAGGGGGACACCGGATTCGCGCATGCGACGGGTGTCCCCCTCTTCATGAGCGCAGAGGGATCTTCGAAGCGATGTACAAACTCTTCTTCAACCTGGTCTTCAAGCGGATGGACCCCGAGCAGGCCCACCACGCGGCCTTCCGCTGGATCCGCCTCGCCGCCCGCACCCCGGTCCTGCGGACCTTCGTCGCGGCCTGGCTCGCCCCCCGCCACGAGGCGCTGCGGACCGAGGCCCTGGGCCTGCGGATGCACGGCCCCTTCGGACTCGCGGCCGGCTTCGACAAGAACGCCGTGGCCGTCGACGGCATGGCCATGCTCGGCTTCGACCACGTCGAGATCGGCACGGTCACGGCCGAGGCGCAGCCCGGCAACCCCAAGAAGCGGCTCTTCCGGCTCGTCCCGGACCGCGCGCTGATCAACCGGATGGGCTTCAACAACGAGGGTTCGGCAGCCGTCGCGGAACGCCTCGCCGCCCGCGAGGCCGTCTTCAGGACGGTCGTCGGCGTCAACATCGGCAAGACGAAGACCGTGCCCGAGGAGGAGGCCGCCCTGGACTACGTGGCCTCCACCGAGCGCCTCGCCCGCCACGCCGACTACCTCGTCGTCAACGTCTCCTCGCCCAACACCCCGGGCCTGCGCAACCTCCAGGCCACCGAGTCGCTGCGCCCGCTGCTGACGGCCGTGCGCGAGGCCGCGGACCGGACCGTCACCGACCGCCGCGTCCCGCTCCTGGTCAAGATCGCCCCCGACCTCGCCGACGAGGACGTGGACGCGGTCGCGGACCTGGCCCTGGAGCTCGGCCTCGACGGCATCATCGCCACCAACACCACCATCGCCCGCGAGGGCCTGGGCCTGAAGTCGGCGCCGGCGCTGGTCAAGGAGACCGGCGGCCTGTCCGGCGCCCCGGTCAAGGCGCGCTCGCTGGAGGTCCTGCGCCGCCTGTACGCCCGCGTGGGCGACCGACTCGTCCTCGTCGGCGTCGGCGGCATCGAGAACGCCGAGGACGCCTGGCAGCGGATCCTGGCCGGAGCCACCCTCGTCCAGGGCTACAGCGCCTTCATCTACGAGGGCCCCTGCTACGCCCGCGCCATCCACCGGGGCCTGGCCGCCCGCCTGGCCGACAGCCCGTACGCGACGCTCGCCGACGCGGTGGGCGCCGAGACCCGAAAGGCCACGCCGTGAGCCCTGTGACCCCCTTCGGCGCCCGCCTGCGCGCGGCGATGGACGCCCGCGGCCCGCTGTGCGTCGGCATCGACCCGCACGCGGCCCTGCTGGACTCCTGGGGCCTGACCGACGACATCGCCGGCCTGGAGACGTTCTCCCGGACCGTCGTGGAGGCGCTGGCCGAGTCGGTGGCGGTCTTCAAGCCGCAGGCGGCCTTCTTCGAACGGTTCGGCTCGCGCGGCGTCGCGGTGCTGGAGCGCACCGTGGCGGACGCCCGCGCGGCGGGCACGCTGGTCGTGATGGACGCCAAGCGCGGCGACATCGGCTCGACCATGGCGGCGTACGCCTCGGCCTTCCTGGACCCGGCCTCGCCGCTGTTCTCGGACGCGCTGACGGTCTCCCCGTACCTGGGCTACGGCTCGCTGAAGCCGGCCGTCGACCTGGCCCGGGAGTCGGGCGCGGGGCTGTTCGTCCTCGCGCTCACCTCGAACCCGGAGGGCGCGGAGGTCCAGCGGGCCGTACGGGAGGACGGCCGGACCATCGGGGCGACGATGCTGGCGCACCTGGCGGCGGAGAACGCGGACGCCGATCCGATGGGCTCCTTCGGAGCGGTCGTCGGCGCCACCCTGGGGGACCTGTCCTCCTTCGACCTGGACATCAACGGGCCGCTGCTGGCCCCCGGCATCGGCGCGCAGGGCGCGACCGCGGCCGACCTGCCGGCCGTCTTCGGAAGCGCCGTGCGCAACGTCGTCCCGAACGTGTCGCGGGGCGTCCTGCGGCACGGCCCGGACGTGGCGGCCCTCCGCGCCTCCGCGCAGGGCTTCGCCGAGGAGATCCGCGCGGCCGTCTCCGCGTAGCCGCGCCGCCGCGGGGGCGGCCGGACCGTCCCGAAGCCCCCGCGACGCGCACGCGGACCGGGCCGAAACGGCCCTTCCGGCCGCCTGACCCGCCCGTACGGTGCCCCGATGTGACGCGGATCACCGCCCCGCGGTCCGGCGGGCTCCGCCCACGGCCGGGCGCGCGCCGCCGCCGGCCGCGGCGCGCCGGGTTTTCCGCCCCGCGCGCTGCGCCGGCCCGGCTGCGGGAGGGCCCCGCTGGTCAGGGATCCGCAAGGGCCGCCCCGCCCGCGGGCACGACCGCGGGTCCTGCGCGCCGCGCACCGAAACGGAGCGTTCGAGGCCGCCGGGGGAGGCGCCCGTCGAACGGTCTGACGAAATTCGAGCGTCTTCCGCCGGACAAAACCGGGGTGATTCGTCCATAATGTACGGTTCAGTGGAGGCTGACCAGGACTTTTCGTCCGTTCTCGCTGACGAGAGCGGTCACGGCCGCTAGTCTCCGAGCAGAGTGAACGAGCAGCGAACGAGTTCCACCGCTGTTCGGGAACTTGCCTGGTGTGGTGCCTTCGGGCTGCCCACCACCGGTCCGTATCCGACAGTTCGACATCCGAGGTGACGTAGGCGTGGCTCTTCCGCCCCTTACCCCTGAACAGCGCGCAGCCGCGCTCGAAAAGGCCGCCGCGGCTCGCCGGGAGCGGGCCGAGGTGAAGAATCGACTCAAGCACTCCGGCGCCTCGCTCCAAGAGGTCATCAAGACGGGCCAGGAGAACGACGTCATCGGCAAGATGAAGGTCTCCGCCCTGCTGGAGTCGCTGCCTGGCGTGGGCAAGGTCCGCGCCAAGCAGATCATGGAGCGTCTCGGCATCTCCGAATCCCGGCGTGTCCGAGGTCTCGGTTCCAACCAGATCGCTTCTCTGGAGCGTGAGTTCGGCACCCCTGCCGGCTGACGCACGGCCCGGAGCCGCCCCGGCGTTCTCAGGCAGTCCCGAGAAGCTGGATAATCGCTCTATGGCAGCAGAGGTTCGTCCGCGGCTGACCGTGCTCTCCGGCCCTTCGGGGGTCGGCAAGAGCACGGTCGTCGCGCATATGCGCAAGGTCCACCCCGAGGTCTGGCTCTCGGTGTCGGCCACCACCCGCAAGCCGCGGCCCGGTGAGCGACACGGAATCCACTACTTCTTCGTCAACGACGACGAGTTCGACAAGCTGATCGCCAACGGCGAGCTGCTGGAGTGGGCCGAATTCGCGGGCAACCGCTACGGCACACCGCGCGGCGCGGTGCTGGAACGCCTGGACAACGGCGAGCCGGTACTGCTGGAGATCGACCTCCAGGGCGCACGGCTCGTCCGCGAGTCGATGTCCGACGCCCAGCTGGTCTTCCTGGCCCCGCCGAGCTGGGACGAGCTGGTCCGCCGGCTCACCGGCCGGGGCACCGAATCCGCCGAGGTCATCGAGCGCAGGCTCGACAGCGCCAAGATCGAACTGGCTGCCGAGTCCGAGTTCGACACCACCCTGGTCAACACCTCGGTCGAGGACGTGGCCCGCGAGCTGCTAGCCTTGATGGAAGTTGTTTGATCGTTGATCGATTTTTTCGAATCGATCGATGTTTGATCTTTCACCCATCTTCGGAAGGTAGAGCGTGTCCTCTTCCATCACTGCGCCCGAGGGCATCATCAACCCGCCGATCGACGAGCTGCTCGAGGCCACGGACTCGAAGTACAGCCTCGTGATCTACGCGGCCAAGCGCGCGCGTCAGATCAACGCGTACTACTCGCAGCTCGGTGAGGGCCTGCTCGAGTACGTCGGCCCGCTGGTGGACACCCACGTCCACGAGAAGCCGCTTTCGATCGCGCTGCGCGAGATCAACGCGGGTCTGCTGACCTCCGAGGCCATCGAGGCCCCGGCTCAGTAAGGCACCGAGAATTCCTTTTCACCACAGGCCCGGCAGACCATCTGCCGGGCCTGTGGTGTGTCATGGGTGGGTACGGCGATCAGTGACCGGAGCCCCGGACGGGCCCGGGCGCCGGACGAGTCGAAGGGGAGTACGTGGTGGGTAAGCCGAAGGTCGTGCTGGGAGTCAGCGGCGGCATCGCCGCCTACAAGGCGTGCGAGCTGCTGCGCAGGCTGACCGAGTCCGGGCACGAGGTGCGGGTGGTGCCCACGGCGGCCTCCCTGAACTTCGTCGGCGAGGCCACCTGGGCCGCCCTCTCCGGGAACCCGGCCTCCACGGAGGTCTGGGAGACCGTCCACGAGGTCCCGCACGTGCGCATCGGCCAGGCCGCCGACCTCGTCGTCGTCGCCCCGGCCACCGCCGACATGCTCGCGAAGGCGGCCCACGGCCTGGCCGACGACCTGCTCACGAACACGCTCCTGACCGCCCGCTGTCCGGTGGTCTTCGCACCCGCGATGCACACCGAGATGTGGGAGCACCCCGCCACCCGGGAGAACGTGGCCACCCTGCGCCGGCGCGGAGCCGTCGTGATCGAACCCGCCGTGGGGCGGCTCACCGGCAAGGACACAGGCAAGGGGCGGCTGCCCGACCCCGAGGAGATCTTCGAGGTGTGCCGGGGCGTCCTGGCCCGCGGCACCGACGGACCCGACCTCGCCGGGCGGCACGTGGTGGTCAGCGCCGGCGGCACCCGGGAACCGCTGGACCCGGTCCGCTTCCTCGGCAACCGCTCCTCCGGCAAGCAGGGCTACGCGCTCGCCCGCACCGCCGTCGCCCGCGGCGCCCGGGTCACCCTGGTGTCCGCCAACGCCGCGCTGGCCGACCCCGCCGGGGTGGACGTCGTACGCGTGGGGACGGCCCTCCAGCTGCGGGAGGCCGTGCTCAAGGCCGCCGCGGACGCGGACGCCGTGGTGATGGCCGCCGCCGTCGCCGACTTCCGGCCCGCCGCGTACGCGAGCGGAAAGATCAAGAAGCGGGACGGGCAGGAGCCCGAGCCCGTCGCCCTCGTCCGCAACCCCGACGTGCTCGCCGAGATCTCGGCCGACCGGGCGCGCGTCGGCCAAGTCGTCGTCGGATTCGCCGCGGAGACGGACGACGTCCTGGCCAACGGCCGGGCCAAGCTGCTGCGCAAGGGATGCGACCTCCTCGTCGTCAACGAAGTCGGCGCGTCCAAGACCTTCGGATCGGAGGAGAACGAGGCCGTCATCCTGGCCTCCGACGGCTCCGAGGTAGAGGTGCCCCATGGTCCGAAGGAGGCCCTCGCCGCGGTGATCTGGGACCAGGTGGCCCCACGGCTCGCCCCCCAACGCGCCTGATCCGATGTCTTCTCCTCGCCACCTCCGTGCGTCAGAATGGCGTGCCGCAGGTCACACCGCTCCCATAAGGCGAGACGGGTGGTCCGGCGTACGGTGGCGACCGATAAACTGCACGCGGAACGTGATCGGGCGCAGCCTCCGATGTGGTTCCGCCAAATGATCAGCCAGCAGCCGCTGCAACCCCCAGGGAGCGATGTGTCCCGCCGCCTGTTTACCTCGGAGTCCGTGACCGAGGGCCACCCCGACAAGATCGCTGACCAGATCAGCGACACGATCCTCGACGCACTGCTCAGCGAGGACCCGACCTCGCGCGTGGCCGTGGAGACCCTCATCACCACCGGTCTCGTGCACATCGCGGGAGAGGTGACGACGAAGGCCTACGCCCCGATCGCGCAGCTCGTCCGCGAGAAGATCCTCGAGATCGGCTACGACTCGTCGAAGAAGGGCTTCGACGGCGCCTCCTGCGGCGTGTCGGTGTCCATCGGCGCGCAGTCCCCGGACATCGCGCAGGGCGTCGACACCGCCTACGAGACGCGCGTCGAGGGCGACGAGGACGAGCTCGACAAGCAGGGCGCCGGCGACCAGGGCCTGATGTTCGGCTACGCCTGCGACGAGACCCCCGAGCTCATGCCGCTCCCGATCCACCTCGCGCACCGGCTCGCCCGCCGCCTGTCCGAGGTCCGCAAGAACGGGACCATCCCGTACCTGCGCCCCGACGGCAAGACCCAGGTCACCATCGAGTACGACGGGGACAAGGCCGTGCGCCTGGACACCGTCGTCGTGTCCTCGCAGCACGCGTCGGACATCGACCTGGACTCGCTGCTCGCGCCCGACATCCGCGAGTTCGTCGTCGAGCACGTCCTGAACCAGCTGGTCGAGGACGGCATCAAGCTCGACACCGAGGGTTACCGCCTGCTGGTGAACCCGACCGGCCGCTTCGAGATCGGCGGCCCGATGGGCGACGCCGGCCTCACCGGCCGCAAGATCATCATCGACACCTACGGCGGCATGGCCCGCCACGGCGGCGGTGCCTTCTCCGGCAAGGACCCGTCCAAGGTCGACCGCTCCGCCGCCTACGCGATGCGCTGGGTCGCGAAGAACGTCGTCGCCGCCGGTCTGGCCTCGCGCTGCGAGGTCCAGGTCGCGTACGCGATCGGCAAGGCCGAGCCCGTGGGCCTCTTCGTCGAGACCTTCGGCACCGCCAAGGTGGACGTCCAGAAGATCGAGGACGCGATCGGCGAGGTCTTCGACCTGCGTCCGGCCGCGATCATCCGCGACCTGGACCTGCTGCGGCCGATCTACGCCCAGACCGCCGCCTACGGCCACTTCGGCCGTGAGCTGCCGGACTTCACCTGGGAGCGCACCGACCGCGTGGACGCGCTGCGCGCGGCCGCGGGTCTGTAGGACCGCCCGCCGAACGGCCCCGGACCGTCAGGTCCGGGGCCGTTCGCGTGTCCGCGCCGCCGCCGGGCCGGATCGTGTCCGTGCCGTCCCGGGCCTCCGTCGCCGTCCGCTGTCACAGGTGTTTGGTAAGAATGCGGGTGTGAGCAGCGCGAACGATTCCCCGCCGGAGCAGCTCGCGCTGATCCGGGAGATGGTCGCCGAGGCGAAGGCCAAGGCGCCCAAGGCGAAGCCCCGCACCTGGCGCGGGGCCGCCCTCGCGGAGGAGCTGCCCGTCGCCCGCGTCCTCGTGAACAAGGGCGTCCTCCACCTCGACCAGCTCTGGGACTACGCCGTCCCGGCCGAGCTCTCCGAGGCCGCGCAGCCCGGCGTCCGCGTCCGGGTGCGGTTCGGGGCCGGCTCGCACCACGTGCGCGGCGGCCGCCGCGAGGGCGGCGGGCTCATCGACGGGTTCGTCGTCGAACGCCGCGCCGAGTCCGACTACGACGGGGCGCTGGCCGCCCTGGCCCACGTGGTCTCGCCCGAGGTCGTCCTCGGCCCCACGATGCTGGCCCTGGCCCGCGCCGTCGCCGACCGGTACGCGGGCAGCCTCGCCGACGTGCTCCAGCTGGCCCTGCCCCCGCGCAACGCCCGCGCCGAGGGCAAGCCCTCGCCCGAGCCGCTGCCCCCGCCCGTCGTGCCCGACCCCGGGGGCTGGGAGCGGTACGGCGCCGGGACCGCCTTCCTGCGGGCCCTGGCCACCGGCGGCACCCCGCGCGCCGTGTGGACCGCCCTGCCGGGACCCGGCTGGGCCGACGAGCTGGCCCGCGCCGTGGCCGCCACCCTGGCCTCCGGCCGCGGGGCCCTCGCCGTCGTCCCCGACGGCCGGACCGCCGCCCGGGTCGACGCCGCGCTCACCGCGCTCCTCGGCGAGGGGCGGCACGCCCTGCTCACCGCCGAGTCGGGGCCCGAGAAGCGCTACCGCCAGTGGCTCGCGGTCAGCCGCGGCTCGGTGCGGGCCGTCGTCGGGACGCGGGCCGCGATGTTCGCACCCGTACGGGACCTCGGACTCGTCGCCGTCTGGGACGACGGGGACTCCAGCCACAGCGACGACCGCGCCCCCTTCCCGCACGTCCGGGAGGTGCTGGAGCTGCGCTCGGTCACCGACGGCTGCGCCTTCCTGGCCGGGAGCACCAGCTGCACCGTCGAGGCCGCCCAGCTCGTCGAGTCGGGATGGGCGCGGCCGCTCGTCGCGACCCGCGAGACGGTGCGGGCGTCCGCCCCCCGGATCCGCACGGTGGGCGACGAACTGCTGGGCCGCGACGAGGCGGCCCGCACCGCGCGGCTGCCGAGCCTGGCGTGGGAGACCGTACGGGAGGGGCTGAAGACCGGGCCCGTCCTGGTCCAGGTGCCGCGGCGGGGCTACGTGCCCCGGCTGGCGTGCGAGCGGTGCCGCACCCCGGCCCGCTGCACGGTCTGCGCGGGTCCGCTGGAGGCTCCCGACGCACGGGACCTGCAGTGCGGGTGGTGCGGGCGGGGCGAACCGTCCTGGCACTGCGAGGAGTGCGGGTCGTTCCGGCTGCGGGCCCAGGTCGTGGGGGCCCGGCGGACCGCCGAGGAACTGGGGCGGGCCTTCCCGGCCGTGCCCGTACGGACCTCCGGGCGCGACCACGTCCTGGACGAGGTGCCGGACGCGCCCGCACTGGTGGTCTGCACCCCCGGGGCCGAGCCGGTCGCGGCGGGCGCCGGCTACGCGGCGGCGCTTCTCCTGGACGGCTGGGCGATGCTCGGCCGGCCCGACCTGCGGGCCGGGGAGGACGCGCTGCGGCGGTGGATCGCGGCCGCGTCGCTGGTGCGGGCCCAGGGGCAGGTGGTGGTGGTCGCCGAGCCGACGCTGCGTCCGGTCCAGGCCCTCGTGCGGTGGGACCCGGTGGGCCACGCGGTACGGGAGCTGGCCGAGCGGGCCCAGCTGGGCTTCCCGCCGGTGTCCCGGATGGCGGCGGTGGCGGGGCGCGGGGAGGTGGTGGAGGCCTTCCTGGCCGGCGCCGGACTGCCGCCCGACGCCGAGATCCTGGGCCCGGTACCGCTTCCCGGACGGCGCGGGGCGCCCTCCGCCGGGGAACGGGCGCTGGTCCGGGTCCCGCCGGGCAGCGGAGCCGCCCTGGCCGCGGCCCTGAAGGCGGCGCAGGCCGCGCGGATGGCGCGGGGGGTACCGCCGGCGGAGGCGGTCCGGGTCCGGATCGACCCGCCGGACATCGGCTGACGGCGCCCCGGCGGGGCCCGCCCGGGCCGGGCAGCCGAACGCCCCCGGCGGGCCGACCGTACGGGTCGGTCGCCGGGGGCGGTGCTGCTGCGGCGGGGCGGGAGCGGCCGGGCCGTCGGGGGTCGGCGACCCGGCGGCGGGCGCTCCCGGTCAGCCGTTGCGCGGGCCGGGGAAGGCCGCCGGGCGGGGGGCGCCGACCACGGCCTGGGACTCCTCGCGCACGGGCTGCGGGGGCACCGAGCGGGCCGCCGGGACGGTCGGCAGCGGGCCCAGGGTGCGGGTGGTGGTGGTCGTCGCCTCGGCCAGCGGCTCCGCGGCCTCGGCGGTCTGCGCCCGCCGGGCACCGTACCGGCGGTGCACGGCCTGCTTGGTGACACCGAGCGCCGAGCCGACCGCGTCCCACGAGAAGCCGAGCGAGCGGTCGAAGTCCACCGCGGCGGTGACCAGCGTCTCGACGCTGTCCCGGAGCTCCTGCGCCAGGCGGACGGTGGGCGCGGGCGCCCGGCCGTAGACGACGAAGCCCGTGGAGGGACCGGAGCGGCGCGGGCGGTACACATTGCCGAGCTGGGCGGTGAGCGTGCGCAGGGCATCCACCTGCCGGCGAACCCGCTCGATGTCCCGCACCAGGAGGTGCAGGCTGGCCCGGGCTTGGGCGTCGTGGGTGGCGTGGTCGGCCATGAAGAAGCCTCTCGAACCGGTGCTGAAGGGCGGATCGGGCCGCAGACACCGTTCACGACGCGGCCCGTTTTGGTCAATCTCTCTTGACCAACGCGTCACACGGCGCCCAGGTCACGCTGTGGGGGCGTGTCGGCATATGCGAGAGGCGCGCGCGTGTGCGTACGCCCCCTCACGGCCACCGGTGGGGCCGCGGGGGAGCGGGCCCATAGACTGGTGTGCTGCTGACAGCCGAGATAGCGAGGTAGGACCCCAGTGAAGCTCGTCTTCGCAGGCACCCCCGAGGTCGCCGTGCCCGCCCTGGACGCCCTCATCGCCTCCGGGCGGCACGAGGTCGCCGCCGTCGTCACCCGGCCCGACGCACCGGCCGGCCGCGGCCGCCGCCTCGTCGCGAGCCCGGTCGCCGAACGCGCCGAGGAGGCGGGCATCGAGGTCCTCAAGCCCGCCCGTCCGCGCGACCCCGACTTCCAGGCCCGGCTGCGCGAGATCGCCCCCGACTGCTGCCCGGTCGTCGCCTACGGTGCGCTGCTCCCCAAGAGCGCCCTCGACATCCCCCGGCACGGCTGGGTCAACCTGCACTTCTCGCTGCTGCCGGCCTGGCGCGGAGCCGCACCCGTCCAGCACTCGATCATGGCCGGCGACGAGGTCACCGGTGCCTCCACCTTCCAGATCGAGGAGGGGCTGGACTCCGGCCCCGTCTACGGGATCCTGACCGAGGAGATCCGTCCCACCGACACCAGCGGCGACCTGCTGACCCGGCTGGCGTTCGCCGGGTCCGGTCTGCTGTCCGCCACCATGGACGGGATCGAGGACGGCACCCTGCGCGCCGTCGCGCAGCCCCTGGACGGGCTCTCGCTCGCGCCCAAGATCACCGTGGAGGACGCCCGCGTCGACTGGAAGGCCCCGGCGATGCGCGCCGACCGCGTCGTGCGCGGCTGCACGCCGGCTCCGGGCGCCTGGACCGTCTTCCGCGGGGAGCGGCTCAAGCTGATCTCGGTGGGCCTGGTGCCCGACCGCACCGACCTGGAGCCCGGCGTCCTGGCCCCGGCCAAGAACAACGTCCACGTCGGCACCGGATCGCACGCCGTGGAGCTGCTGTGGGTGCAGCCGCAGGGCAAGAAGCCCATGCGCGGCGCCGACTGGGCCCGCGGCGTGCGGATCGCCCCCGGGGAGCGGCTCGGCGGCGGCGACGTAGGCTGATCGGTGGACGCGCGGCCACGGGCCCGCCCCGCACCCCGCGCGTCCCGTGCGCGTCCGCACCACCCCCGCCGTACCCGTAGCACTCGTACATCCGGAGCACCTTTCACGTGAGCGAACAGCCCCGCCGTCGTCCCGCCGCCGCAGGCACGGGGGACAAGCCGGCCAAGTCGGCCAAGCCGCACCGCCGGCCCAAGAAGGACCCCGTCCGGATGCTGGCCTTCCAGGTGCTCCGGGCGGTGGGCGAGCGCGACGCGTACGCCAACCTCGTGCTGCCGCCGCTGCTGCGCAAGGCCCGGCAGGACGAGAGCTTCCAGGCCCGGGACGCGGCGCTGGCCACCGAGCTGGTCTACGGGACGCTCCGCCGGCAGGGCACGTACGACGCCGTCATCAAGGCCTGCATCGACCGGCCGCTGCGCGAGGTGGACCCGCCGGTCCTCGACGTGCTCTCGCTCGGCGCGCACCAGTTGCTGGGCACCCGCATCCCCACGCACGCCGCGGTCTCGGCGAGCGTGGAGCTGGCCCGGGCGGTGCTCGGCGACGGGCGCGCCAAGTTCGTGAACGCGGTGCTGCGCAAGATCGCCGCGCACGACATGGACGGCTGGCTGGAGCGGGTCGCCCCGCCGTACGAGGACGACGCCGAGGAGCACCTCGCGGTCTACCACTCGCACCCGCGCTGGGTCGTCAGCGCCCTGTGGGACTCCCTGGGCGGCGGCCGCGCCGGGATCGAGGACCTGCTGGAGGCCGACAACGAGCGGCCCGAGGTGACGCTCGTCGCCCGCCCCGGCCGGTCGACCCCGCAGGAGCTGCTGGAGGCGGTGGGCGAGGATTCGGCGCTGCCGGGCCGCTGGTCGCCGTACGCCGTCCGGATGGCCGAGGGCGGTGAGCCGGGCGCGCTGGAGGCGGTGCGCGAGGGCCGCGCCGGGGTCCAGGACGAGGGCAGCCAGCTCGTGGCGATGGCCCTCGCGGCGGCGCCGGTCGAGGGCCGCGACGAGCGCTGGCTGGACGGCTGCGCGGGCCCCGGCGGCAAGGCGGCCCTGCTCGCGGCGCTGGCCGCGCAGCGCGGAGCCTTCCTGCTGGCCTCCGAGAAGCAGCCGCACCGGGCGCGCCTGGTGGAGAACGTGCTGGCCGGCAACCCCGGCCCGTACCAGGTCATCGCCGCGGACGGCACCCGGCCGCCGTGGCGTCCGGGCACCTTCGACCGCGTGCTGATGGACGTGCCGTGCACGGGCCTGGGCGCGCTGCGGCGCCGTCCGGAGGCGCGCTGGCGGCGCCGCCCGGAGGACCTGGAGGGCTTCGCCCCGCTGCAGCGCGGGCTGCTGCGGGAGGCCCTGTCGGCGGTCCGGGTGGGCGGGATCGTGGGCTACGCGACGTGCTCCCCGCACCTGGCGGAGACCCGGGTGGTGGTGGACGACGTCCTGAAGGGCCGGGGCGCGGGCAACGAGCCGGTGGCGGCCGAGCTGATCGACGCCCGTCCGTACATGTCGGGCGTACCGGCCCTCGGCGACGGGCCGGACGTCCAGCTGTGGCCGCACCTGCACGGGACCGACGCGATGTACCTGGCGCTGCTGCGCCGCACGGCGTAGCCGGCGGGGGCGGGGGCGCACCGATCGGGGCGTGAAATCCGGTCAAATGATCCGCATGATCATTTGACCGGTGCCGCGGCCGTCCCGACTTCCGGGGTCGTGGCCGGAACGGGCCGGTGGCATGGCACGCTTGGGGCATGGCCGCTCAGATCAACCCCAGCATCCTGTCCGCCGACTTCGCCCGCCTCGCCGAAGAGGCCCGGGCGGTCGAGGGAGCCGACTGGCTGCACGTCGACGTCATGGACAACCACTTCGTGCCGAACCTGACGCTCGGGGTGCCGATCGTCGAGTCGCTCAGCCGGGCCACGGACACCCCGCTGGACCTCCACCTGATGATCGAGGACCCGGACCGCTGGGCCCCGCAGTACGTCGAGGCGGGGGCCGGATCGGTCACCTTCCACGCGGAGGCCGCGGCCGCCCCCGTGCGGCTGGCGCGCGAGATCCGGGCGAAGGGGGCGCGGGCGTCCATGGCGCTCAAGCCGGCGACGCCGATCGAGCCGTACGAGGACCTCCTCCCCGAGCTCGACATGCTGCTGATCATGACGGTCGAGCCGGGCTTCGGCGGCCAGTCCTTCCTCGACATCATGCTGCCCAAGATCCGCCGGACCCGGGAGCTGATCGCCAAGCACGGTCTGGAGCTGTGGCTCCAGGTCGACGGCGGGGTCTCGGCCTCGACCATCGAGCGCTGCGCCGAGGCCGGAGCCGACGTGTTCGTGGCGGGCAGCGCGGTCTACGGGGCGGCGGATCCGGCCGCCGCGGTGCGTACGCTGCGCGAGCAGGCGGGTGCGGCGATCGCCGCGGCGCCGTGGGCTTGCGACCACTGAGTCGAGCGTTGGTGGACGGCTCGGTGAACGGCAGCCGTCCAGGCTGATCAACGGCCGCCGGATCTGACAGGATGAACGGCGAGTCGAGAGTGTGAACACGAGAGTGTGAACAGCAGTGAGGAGAACGCGGTGTCTGCAATGTCGGCGGGACGGTCAGCCCTGCGGATGGGACCCGCGGAGCTGGTGCAGGCGGCGGCCATGGCGCGCCGTTTCTACCTGGAGGGCAAGTCCAAGATCCAGATCGCCGAGGAGTTCGGCGTGAGCCGCTTCAAGGTGGCCCGGGTCCTGGAGACCGCCCTCGAACGGGACCTCGTGCGCATCGAGATCCGGGTGCCGGCGGAACTGGACGCGGAGCGCTCCGACGCGCTGCGCTCCCGGTACGGGCTGCGGCACGCGGTGGTCGTGGAGTCGCCGGCCGACGCGACCGAGGACGCCCCCGACCCGGAGAACCTGGGGGCGGTCGCCGCCGACCTGCTGGGCGAGCTGGTCAACGAGGGCGACGTACTGGGCCTGGCGTGGGGCCGGTCGACCATCCACATGGCGGCGTCCCTGCACCGGCTGCCCCCCTGCACCGTCGTACAGCTGACGGGCGTGTACGACGCCGGTACCGCCGAGCGCGGCTCGGTGGAGGCGGTGCGCCGGGCCGCCCAGGTCTCGGGCGGCGACGCCCACCCGATCTACGCACCGATGCTGCTGCCCGACCCGGCGACCGCGGCGGCGCTGCGGAGCCAGACCGGGATCGCGCGCGCCTTCGAGTACTTCGACAAGGTGACCGTCGCGGCCGTCTCCATCGGCTCGTGGGAGCCGGGGATCTCGACCGTGCACGACATGCTCAGCGACGAGGAGCGGGCCCACTACGCCTCGCTGGGCGTCGCGGCGGAGATGTCCGCCCACCTCTTCGACGCGGAGGGCCGGCGCGTCGGACGCGACCTCGGCGAGCGGTGCATCACCGTCGAGGCCGACCGGCTGCGCCGGATCCCCGAGGTCGTTGCGATCGCGGGCGGGCTGCGGAAGGCGTCCGCCATCGGCGCCGTCCTGCGGTCGGGCCTGGTGACCAGCCTGGTCACGGACACGGCGGTCGCGGACTACCTGCTGACCGAGTCGGAGCCGGGGCTGCGGCCTGCGCTGGAACGCGCCGACCCGGACGACTAAGGGCTGTCCCGTAATCCCCGGCGGGCGCGCGGCGACAGCTACGGCACCTCGCCGCGTTGTCGGAACGTCCGGATACGTCCAGTATCCGGACGCTCCTCCGCCTTGCGATGTACCGCATCTGACGCCGCGCGCTGATCCACCGGGGATTACGGGGCAGCCCTTGGCGAAAGCGGCCCTTCCGGCCCCTTCCGCTGCCCCGTCGCGGCCTCCCCGGGGCGGATGGTGCCGGAATTGAGATCCGAACGGCGGACCGCGCGGCGGCCTGCTGGGCGCATACTGGTTCCAATGACAAAGTCCGCAGTACCTCGCCGCCATTTGCCGTCCAGCCCGTTCAAGGCCCCCGTGGAACCGCCGCTCCGGCAGTTCAGCGTCGGCGACCGGGTCACTCACGACGAGCACGGCCTCGGCCGTGTCGTCGGAATCGAGGAGGGGATCGCCGTTCTCGTCGACTTCGGGTCGGTCCAGAAACGAATCCTGAGTCCGTACACCAAGATGGCCGCGCTCTGAGGCCACGGGGCGATTCGCGAGCGAATCGGATATTTGGCACGATCGGTGCATGATCTTCAGGAACGTGCCCCGATCGTTGCTGCGTCTCCTGGGGGCCGTGTTCCTCTGCGCCGCGCTGGTCGGTGCGGTGGGCTGCGGCGGGTCGAAACCCGCGCCTACCGCCTCCGGCACCAGCGCGAGTCCCGGAACGAGTTCCGGTGCGAGGACCGCCCCCGGTGACGTGCCCGGCGGCGCGTCGAGTGCCGCCGCCCCCGGATGGGCGAAGGGGATGGCGACGGTGCGCGTCGGCGCCCTGCCCCGGCAGGCCCGTGACGTCCTCGTGCTCATCGACGAGGGCGGGCCGTACCCCTACCGGCAGGACGGGACCGTTTTCGGGAACTTCGAGAAGGTCCTTCCCCGGCAGAAGCGCGGCTACTACCACGAGTTCACCGTGAGGACGCCGGGGGAGCGGGACCGCGGGGCCCGGCGGATCGTGACGGGCGAGGGCGGGGAGTTCTTCTACACGGACGACCACTACGAGACCTTCAAGGCGGTCATCCGATGACCCTGGACCCGCAACCCCTCGCCCCCGCGCTCGCCGCCGCCGAGGAGGCGGGCTGGACGACCGTACGGCTCGACCTGGACGGCGTACGGACCAAGGCCGCACTGATGCGCCGGGCCGGGGCCGCACTGGACGTGCCGGACTGGTTCGGGGGGAACTGGGACGCGCTGGCGGACGCGCTGCGGGACCTGTCGTGGCTGCCGGAGGCTGCGGGGCGCCTGGTGGCGGTGACCTCCTGGCGGTCGTTCGCCGCGGCGCGGCCGGCCGACTGGGAGACCCTGCGGGAGGTCCTGGAGGAGGCGGTCGACTTCTGGCGGGAGCGGCCGGAGACGGAGGGAGCGCCGCCGCTGACGGTGCTGCTGGCCGAGGCGGCCGCGCCGCGGGCGCGGGGACGGCGCCAGGACGGCTGAGCGCCGCGTCCCCGTCCGGCGGGGCGGGTGGGCGCCCGGGCGGATCAGATCCGTCCGCGTCCCCGTGTGCTCGTCGGGATCCGGCCGGCGGTCACGATTCCGGCTCCGACGGTGCGGAGTCCGCACCGCCGGCCATGTCCGGACCCTGGGCGCGGACCCGGTGGACCGCGTCCAGGGAGCCGCGCAGGTCCGCCAGCCAGGCGTCGGTGTTGCTCCCGACGAGGCGTACGCACCAGGCCAGGGCGTCGGCGCGGCTGCGGGCCACGCCGCCGGCGACGAGGGTGTCCAGGACCTGGCGCTCGGACTGCCGCAGGCGGCTCATCACGGGGACCGCGAGGTGGGTGAAGAGCGTGGTCTCCCCGCCCGACCGCACGCCCCAGGAGACCTTGCGGCGGTAGAGCTCCTCGGCTTCGCGGGCCACCTCCACGCGCCGGTCGCGGGTGCGTTCGCGGAACTCCCCGACGGACTCGCCCGCCGGGACGGTGCCGACGACGGTGATCTCCTCGCGGTCGGCCGTGACGGAGACGAGGGACGCGAAGACGTCCGCGGGCAGACGCTCGGCGAACCATGCGCGCAGCTGCTCGACCTGCTCGGTTGTAATCATGTAATCAACGTTGCATCCGATGCCGCCTTGATCACAAGGGGGGCGGTGCGGGTGGGAACGGGGCGGACGGCGAACCGGGACGCGCGTCCGGAACGCGCGTTCGGGATTCCCGGGCTCCGCGATGGCCGAATCCGGGCCCGGCCCGGCGGAACCCGCTGCCGGGCGCCGAAATCTGGGTAGCGTGTGCGGGGGCGCCGGTGGGCGGCGATCGGCCGCCCGGCGCACGGGTTGCGGCGCCCCGCGCCGCGGGGCCGACGACGGTTCCTCTCGGTCACGCAGCCATCGGATCCAGCTGGTCGCGGGGGAGGCCCGGATGGCTCGCGCAGTCCTGCCGGAGGATTCCACGAAGGAAGTCTCCGAGCTGATCGACGCCCTGATCCCTTCGCTCTTCGAGTCGTTACCCCGGCGGGACCAGCGGAACTGGGCCCGCGTCTACCTGAACGGACTCGTGCGGGCCACGGGGAAGAAGACGATCCGCACGATCGCCGGAACCGGGGTCGGCCCCGTGGAGCAGAGCCTCCAGCAGTTCATCAGCAAGTCCCCGTGGGAGTGGACACCGGTACGGCGCTCCCTCGCCCGGTACCTCGAACAGACCGCCCGGCGCCCCCTGGCCTGGGTGCTCCGGCCCCTGGTCATCGAGAAGGCCGGCGACCGCTCCGTGGGCGTCGGCCGCCAGTTCGTCCCGCAGCTCGGCCGCACCGCCAACTGCCAGCAGGCGAGCGGCGTCTGGCTCGCCTCCAGCGACGCCGGCTTCCCGGTCGAGTGGACCCTCACCCTTCCCGGGCCCTGGACCGGCGAACCCGTGCTCCGGCGGCGGGCCGGCATCCCCGAGACCGCGCGCTCCCTCAGCCCGGCCGAGGACGCCGTGCTCGCCGTGCAGCGGATGGCCGCCACCTGGCAACTCCAGCGCAGGCCCGTGGTGATGGAGGTGGCCAACGCGGACCTGGCGCGGAGCGTCGAGTCGTTCGCCCTCCAGGACATCCCCTTCGTCCTCAAGGTCGACGGCTCCCTGCCCGTCTCCTTCGGCGGCGCCGGGCGGCACAAGCCCGGACCGCACACCGCGTCCGCCCGGGAGCTCGCCGATTCGCTGCGCTCCCAGCGCCGCGCCGTCGAATGGGCCCCGCCCGGTGGCGCCGCGGACGCGCTGACCCTGCTGGCCGCGGCCCCGGTCCTCGCCGCCCCCTGCGGGGACCGGCCCGCGCCCGCGCCGACCGGCCCGCTGCTGCTGGTCGGGGCCTGGACCGAAGCCGCCGCGCCGCCGTCCGAGTTCTGGATCACCAACATCGGCGACCGGCCCCTCGCGCAGGTGTTCCTGCTGGCCAAGCTCGCCGACCGGGTCTCCCTCGACTTCACGGAGACCTGCGAGTCCGTGGGCATCCGCGACTTCGAGGGGCGCTCCTTCCGCGGCTGGCACCACCACGCCACGCTGGCGAGCGTGGCCCACGCGGCGACGCTCCTGGCCGGCCGCGGCCGCCCGTCCGACGGCCGCAGCGGCCCCGCCCGCGCGGGGGCGGCGGCCGGCGCACCGCGGCCCCTCGTCCCGGGGCCCCTGATTCCGGGGCGGTCCCGTGCCGGCGGGACCAAGGTCCCGTAGGAACCGACCAGGCGGCCCGGAATGTCCTGGACGATCGGCCCGGGCGGCGCGCACGCCAGGACGTGGGAGGATGAAGTACGTGCGTTTCCTCGGCTGCCCTGTCAGCCATCTAGAAGGATCCTTCGATCGACTGGGATGTTCAGCACGTGCGTTTCCTCAATGACCTGAAGCCGCCGTACGACCTGACGTACGACGATGTGTTCATGGTGCCGAGCCGCTCCGCGGTCGGTTCCCGCCAGGGCGTCGACCTGTCCGCGCCCGACGGCACCGGCACCACCATTCCGCTGGTCGTGGCGAACATGACCGCCATCGCGGGACGCCGGATGGCCGAGACCGTCGCGCGCCGCGGCGGCATCGTCGTCATCCCGCAGGACATTCCGATCGAAGTCGTCACCGACGTCATCTCCTGGGTGAAGACCCGCCACCTCGTGCTCGACACCCCGATCACGCTGGCGCCGACCCAGACCGTCGCGGACGCGCTGTCCCTGCTGCCCAAGCGGGCCCACGGCGCCGGCGTCGTCGTGGACGGCGAGGGCCGCCCGCTCGGCGTCGTCACCGACCACGACCTGACGGGCGTCGACCGCTTCACCCAGCTCTCCGAGGTCATGTCGAAGGAGCTGCTGCTCATCGACGCCGACATCGACCCCCGCGAGGCCTTCAACAAGCTCGACGCCGGCCACCGCAAGCTGGCCCCGGCCGTCGACGAGGACGGCAGGCTCGTCGGCATCCTGACCCGCAAGGGCGCCCTGCGGGCGACGCTCTACACCCCCGCCACCGACGCGAACGGCAAGCTGCGCATCGCGGCCGCCGTCGGCATCAACGGCGACTTCGCGGCCAAGGCCAAGCAGCTCCTCGACGCGGGCGTCGACACGATCGTCATCGACACGGCCCACGGGCACCAGGAGTCGATGATCACCGCGATCAAGGCCGTCCGCGCCCTGGACCCGCAGGTCCCGATCGTCGCCGGCAACATCGTCGCCGCCGAGGGCGTCAAGGACCTCATCGAGGCCGGCGCCGACATCATCAAGGTCGGTGTGGGCCCCGGCGCCATGTGCACCACCCGCATGATGACCGGCGTGGGCCGCCCGCAGTTCTCCGCGGTGCTGGAGTGCGCCGCCGAGGCCAAGAAGTACGGCAAGCACGTATGGGCCGACGGCGGCGTCCGCCACCCCCGCGACGTGGCGATGGCGCTGGCCGCCGGCGCCTCCAACGTCATGATCGGCTCCTGGTTCGCCGGGACCTACGAGTCCCCGGGCGACCTCCAGCAGTCCGCCGACGGGCGCTTCTACAAGGAGTCCTTCGGCATGGCCTCGGCCCGCGCGGTCCGCAACCGCACCTCCGAGGAGTCCGCCTACGACCGTGCCCGCAAGGCGCTGTTCGAGGAGGGCATCTCCACCTCGCGCATGTTCCTCGACCCGTCCCGCCCGGGCGTCGAGGACCTGATCGACTCGATCATCGCGGGCGTCCGCTCCTCCTGCACCTACGCCGGTGCCGGCTCCCTCGCGGAGTTCGAGGAGAAGGCCGTGATCGGCATCCAGTCCGCCGCCGGCTACGCCGAGGGCAAGCCGCTGCACGCCAGCTGGAGCTAGTCCCCGCGGTGCTTCCCCGTGGCCCCGGACGTCCTTCCAGGACGGCCGGGGCCACGGGCGTTCCCGGGCCCGGGTGCGCGCCGCGGCCGCCGTGCGCGTCAGGTCCCGGCGCGGCCGCTGTCCGGCGGTGAACTGTGCACGCCCGCCCGGTACTTCGGAATCCGTACCGTCACCTTCATGCCCGCGCCGACCCCGGTCTCGACCACCAGCCCGTACGCGTCCCCGTACACCTGCCGGAGCCGCTCGTCGACGTTGGGCAGGCCGACCCCCGAGGACGAGCCGCCCCGCTCCCCGGCCAGGATCCGGCGCAGCAGGTCCGGTTCCATCCCCACCCCGTTGTCCTCCACCGTGATCACCGCCTCCGGGCCCGCGTCCCGCGCCGCGATGGTGATCCGGCACTCCGCGGTGGAGTCCTCCAGCCCGTGCTTGACGGCGTTCTCCACCAGCGGCTGGAGGCAGAGGAACGGCAGGGCCACCGGCAGCACCTCGGGCGCCACCCGCAGGGTCACCTTCAGCCGGTCCCCGAACCGGGCGCCGGCCAGCGCCAGGTACTGCTCGATGGAGCGCAACTCGTCGGCCAGCGCGGTGAACTCCCCGTGCCGGCGGAAGGAGTAGCGGGTGAAGTCCGCGAACTCCAGCAGCAGGTCCCGGGCCCGCTCCGGATCGGTCCTCACGAACGAGGCGATCGCCGCGAGGGAGTTGAAGACGAAGTGCGGGGAGATCTGCGCCCGCAGCGCCTTGATCTCCGCCTCCATCAGCCGCGTCCGCGACCGGTCCAGCTCGGAGAGCTCCAGCTGTACGGAGACCCACCGCGCGACCTCGGTCGCCGCCCGCACCAGCACCGCCGACTCCCGCGACCCGTACGCCACCAGCGCACCCAGCATCCCGTCCTCACCGGTGAGGGGGGCCACCACCGCCCACTTCAGCGGGCAGTCGGGCCGCTCGCACCCGGTGCGCACGCTCTGGCTGCGCCCCGAGTCCAGCGTCTGCGCGACCCGGTCCATCGCCCCCCGCCCGTGGTGGTCGGCGCCCGGTCCGTCCCAGGCCAGCACCGACTCCCGGTCGGTCAGGCACAGGGCCTCCGTGCCCAGCAGCGACCGCAGCCGCCGCGCCGCCTTGCGGGCCGCGTCCTCGGTCAGCCCGGCGCGCAGCGGCGGAGCCGCCAGCGAGGCCGTGTGCAGGGTGTGGAAGGTGGCCCGCTCCACCGGCGTCCCCAGGTCCACCGCCGCCCGGCCGTCGTGCCGGGCGTGCAGCCGCCCCGCCGCCCAGCCCGCCGCCAGCAGCAGGGCCGCCGCCGCCACCGCGAGGAGGACGGTCACCGCCCCGGTCACCGGGCGCCCCCCACCCGGTCGCCGGCCACGCCCTCCGGCAGGTGCAGCCGGGCCAGGGTGGCCGCCGTACCGGCCGGGACGCGCGCACGGGTGCCCAGCGACACCAGGACCATCGTCAGGAACCCCAGCGGCACCGACCAGACCGCCGGCCACGCCAGCAGCGTGTGCGCCCACCCCGCCGGAGCCAGCCCCGCCCGGGTCGCCAGCACCGCGCTCAGCGCCGCCCCGCCCCCGGTGACCAGCCCGGCCACCGCACCCGGCGGGGTCAGCCCGCGCCACCAGATCCCCAGCACCAGCAGCGGGCAGAACGACGAGGCCGACACGGCGAACGCCAGCCCCACCGCGTCCGCCACCGGCACGTCCCGGGCCGCCACGCTCCCGGCCAGCGGCACCAGGACCGCGACGAGCACCGCCCAGCGGAAGCTGCGCACCCCGCGCGACGGCAGCACGTCCTGGTGCAGCACCCCGGCCACCGCCATGGTCAGCCCCGAGGCCGTCGACAGGAACGCGGCGAAGGCGCCCCCGGCCAGCAGCGCCCCCAGCAGCTCCCCGAGCAGTCCGCCCAGCATCCGCTCCGGCAGGACCAGCACGGCCGCGTCCGCGTCGCCGGTCAGGGCCAGTTCGGGGGCGTAGATCCGGCCCAGCGCCCCGTACACCGGCGGCAGCAGGTAGAAGACGCCGACCAGCCCGAGCACGACCAGCGTGGTGCGGCGCGCGGCCCGCCCGTTGGGGCTGGTGTAGAAGCGCACCGCCACGTGCGGCAGCCCCATCGTGCCGAGGAAGGTGGCGAGGATCAGCCCGTACGTCGCGTACAGCCGGTACCCGCGCTCGTCGCCCGACAGCGGCTCCGACCAGCTGGACACGCCGAGCCCGGCCTCCGTCCGGGTCCCCGGGACGGGGGTGCCGGGGGTGAACTCCAGCCGCGCGTGCGCCCGTACGGAGTGCTCCCCGGCGGCGAGGACCAGCGGGACCGCCTCGTACGCCCGGCCGTCCACCTGGCCGGTGACCGTCACGGCGAGGGGCGCCTCCACCGCGAGCCGTACGTCCTCGGCGACGGTGACGGCGGTGTGCCGGCCGAACACGGCCGGGGCGTCGAAGGAGGCGCGCGGGGCGCCGTCCCCGGCCCAGGCGGCCACCAGGAAGAACGCCGGGACCAGCAGCGCGGTGAGCTTGAGCCAGTACTGGAAGGCCTGCACGAAGGTGATGCTGCGCATCCCGCCGGCGGCCACGGCGGCGCCGACCACGACGGCGACGACCACCCCGCCCACCCAGTGCGGTGCCCCGGTGAGGATCTCCAGGGTCAGCCCGGCGCCCTGGAGCTGCGGCAGCAGGTACAGCCAGCCGACGCCGACCACGAACAGCACCGCGATCCGGCGCACGGCCTGCGACTCCAGCCGGGCCTCCGCGAAGTCCGGCAGCGTGTACGCGCCCGAGCGGCGCAGCGGGGCCGCGACCAGCACGAGGAGCACCAGGTAGCCGGCCGTGTAGCCCACCGGGTACCAGAGCATCTCGGGGCCCTGGAGCAGCACCAGCCCGGCCACCCCGAGGAAGGAGGCGGCGGAGAGGTACTCCCCGCTGATGGCGGCCGCGTTCAGCCGGGGGCCCACGGTGCGCGAGGCGACGTAGAAGTCGGAGGTGGTCCGGGATATCCGCAGGCCCAGCGCGCCGACCAGGACCGTGACGAGGACGACGACGGCGACCGCGGTCAGCGCGTACGTCTGGTTCACCGGTCGGTCCTTCGGCTGGAGGAGGGTGACCGGAGTCTATGCACGGCCCCGGAGGGGGCAACAGGCGTGAACCGGCCCGCACCCGGGCCCGGGAGCTCGTCGGCGGCGCGGTCCGCGCCCCGGTCAGCGGGCCGGGTCGCGGTGCTCGGCACAGTCGCGCAGGGCGATCTCCAGCTCGACGTACGACTCCTCCGCGCGCCGGAAGGCCAGCGTCAGGGCGGCTTCCGCGCGGGGCGGGACCTGGTCCCGGACCCCCTCGCCGGCCTCGTACAGGAGGTCCGCCCAGCGGGCGGCGGCGCTGCGCAGGCGGGCCAGCAGCACCGCGGCCTCGGCGGGACCGGCCGGCCGGGTGCGGGGCAGCCCGGCCAGGGCGTCGAGCAGCGCGTGGATCTCGGACATCTCGCTCCTCCCGCCCCGGAAGATCCACGATACGCGGGGGCGTCAACGGCGCCCGGCGCGTCATCCCCGCCGTGCGGCCGACGGTCGCGCCGCGTCGCCGTACGCCCGCGCTCGTGCGACGAGCGGCGTCCGGGGGCGCCGGGCGGTCGGCACCGGGGTCGGCATGGGTGGTCGGCACCGAGGTCGGTCCGGGCGGTCGGTCCGCCGGTTCGGGGCGGCCCTGCCCGTGCCCCGGTCCCGGCGGCCGGACTCAGCCCGTCGCGTGGCGCATCAGCAGGTCCCGCAGCTCCCGCGCGTGCCGGCGGCTGACCTGCAGCTCCGCCGCCCCGACCCGCACGCTGGTGGTGCCCGCGTCCAGCCGGAGCTCGTCGATCCGGCCCAGCGCCACCAGGTGGCGGCGGTGGATCCGGACGAACCCGCGGGCCGCCCAGCGCTCCTCCAGCGTCGACAGGGGGATGCGGACCAGGTGGCTGCCGTCGTCGGTGTGCAGCCGGGCGTAGTCGCCCTGGGCCTCCACGTACGCGATGTCGGCGATGGCCACGAACCGGACGACCCCGCCGAGTTCCACGGCGATCTGGTCCGGGGCGCGCTCGGCGGCGGGCAGCCCGCCGGCGGGCCGGCGCGGACCCGGTACGGACGCGGGCGGCGCCGGGGCCGGTCCGGCGGGCGCGGCGGGCATGCTTCCCGTACCGGGCGGGACCTCCCCGGTGCGGCCCAGCTGCGCGCACGCGCGGCGGACGGCCTCGGCCAGGCGCTCGGGGCGCACGGGCTTCAGCACGTAGTCCACGGCCTTGAGGTCGAAGGCCTGTACGGCGAAGCCCTCGTGGGCCGTGACGAACACGATCAGCGGCGGCCGCGCGAACCCGGCCAGCAGGCGGGCGATGTCCAGGCCCGTCAGCCCGGCCATGTGGATGTCGAGGAAGACCACGTCGATGCCGTCGTCCCCGTCCGGCCCGCCCTCCAGGGCCCGGGTGATCAGGCGCAGGGCCCCGGTGGCGTCCGAGGCGCCCTCCGCGCGGTGGACCCGGGGGTCGGAGCGCAGCAGGAAGAGGAGTTCCTCCAGGAGCGGCTTCTCGTCGTCGACGGCCAGTACGCGCAGCATGCGGCCGAGTGTAGGCACGGCCGCGCCGGGGCGGAACGGTGCGCGGCCCCCGCCCGGGGGGAGGGGGGCGGGGGCCGCGCGGTCCGGTCGGTGGGGGGAGGGAGCCGTGGGGGGAGGCGGGCGGGGGAGGAGGCCCGCGGCTACTTGACGGTGATCAGCTTGCCCTCGGGGGACACGGCGTACCAGGTGCCGCCGACGCCCTGGCCGTTGGTGTCACCGGCCTTCTTGTCGCCGGAGAAGGTGTAGACGGGCCAGCAGTCGATGCTCTGCTGCTTCTTGCCGTCCGGACGGTCCAGGACCCGGTAGTTCTTCTCGATGATCCCCTTGGCGTTCGCCTTGTCCACCGGGGGCACGGCCGGCCACTTCTCCAGGCAGGCGCCCTCGCACTTGGAGACCATCGGCCACTGCGTGTCGGGCTTGAAGCGGTAGACGGTCATGCCCTTCCCGTCGACGATGTGATCGCCGAGCTTGGGGTCGTTGGCGACGGTGAGCGCCCCTTCCGCCTCGGCCGCGCCGCCCGCACCGGCACCCGCTCCGCCCGCCTCGGGCGCCGGAGCCGGCGCTGCCGCGGCGGCCTTGGCCGCCTTCTTGCCGTCCGGGCCGAAGGCGAACCACACGCCGCCGACGCCCTGACCGTTGACGTCGCCCGCCTTGGTGTCCTTGTTGAAGCGGTACGCGGGCCAGCCGGCCACCGTCAGCTGCTTGCTGCCGTCGGTGCGCTCGACCTCGCCCAGCAGGGCCGGGTCCATTCCGGCGGCGGCGGTCACGTCGCCCGCCGAGACCACCGGCCAGGTCTTCTCGCAGTCGCCCTCGCAGTTGGACTTCGGCGGCTTGGCGACGTCCTTGTCGAAGCGGTAGAGGGTGAGCCCGGCGCCGTCGGTGAGGACCTGCCCCAGCTGCTCGTTGGCGGCCGCCGCGAGCTGGCCGGCGGGCTTGGCTCCGGCCCCGGCGGCCGCGTCCGCCACCGGAGCGCCGTAGGGGTCCTGGGCGGAGGCGGCACCGGCGGGCTGGGTCGTGTCGGCGGCCTTGTCGTCCGAGGGGCCACAGGCCGTGGCCGCCAGGGCGACGACGATCGCTGCCGCTGCAAGGGTGGTTCCGCGCTTCATGCCCATGTCGTTCTCCCACGTGTGTGTCCGTCATGTTGTCTCCGCCGGAGCGGCGGCAACTGTGCCCAGGACACGGGGTGGTGGGCGCGATCCGTTCAAGGCGGCCGGTGTGGTCTCTTTCACTCACCCCGCGTCGAACCCGGCCCGCCGCAGGGCCGTGACCACAGCGAGGCCGAGGACCTGGTGCCCCGCGTCGTTGGGGTGCAGTCCGTCCGCCAGGTGCTCGGGTCCGAGCAGGTCACGGCCCGGGAGCACGGCGAGGCGGTCGTCCCCGGCCGCGATCCGGTCGCGGGTCGCGCGCTCCATCGCGTCGCGCAGGGCGCCCAGGGTGGCGCCGAGCCGGTTCGGGGTGCGCTCGGCGTCGGGCCGCAGGAGCGGCGAGACCAGCAGCAGCGGGGTCCGGGGGTGCCCCTGGCGGACCAGTTCGAGGAAGGCGCGCGTGGTTTCGTACAGCAGCGGAGCCGAGAACGGCACCCGGGACCAGCAGTTGGTGCCGAACGCGAGCGTGAGGACGTCGGCGGGGAGTCCGGCGAGCTGCTCGGCCGTGGCGAGTTCGCCGCGCGCGGCCCCCGCGTAGCCGAGGTTGACGGTGTCCCACCCCAGGGCGCGGCCGGCGACCGCGGGCCAGCCGTGGGCCGGGCGGGTGGACCACCAGCCCTCGGTGATGGAGTCGCCGTGCACCACCCAGCGCGGGGCGGACGGCGCCGGGGCGAGGCCGCCGCCGATCCCGCGCAGCCCGAGCACCAGCGGGGACTGCGTCTCGGGCGGGTGGATCGTGAACGGGCCGGTGCCTCCGCCCAGTTCGATGCGGACCACGGATTCCGCCGCCGGTTCGGTGAACGCCTCCGAGACCACCCCGTGGCGGTCCCACAGGGCGAAGCCGTGCGCGAGGTCGTGCAGCGCGTCGGTGGGGCCGGGCAGGGTCGCCCGGTAGTGGATCTCCACCGCCCGGGCCGTCGCGGTGGTGAACTCCAGCCGGACCCCGATGGGCAGGCCGGCGCGCTCGCCGGTGTCCCAGGGCAGCCGCATGGTGTCCGCCGGGTCGGCGCGCACCGGGCGGCCCCCGTCCAGCCAGGCGACGCCGCGCAGGAACGGTCCGGGGTCCTGCCACCCCCCGCCGGTGCCGGTACCCGTGCCCGTGTCCGCGCTCGTGTCCGCGTTCGTCTCCGTATGCGTATCCGTTCCTGTGCCCATGCCCGTACCCATGTCCGTGCCCACGGGGTCCACCCCTCTCTCCTCCGGCCGCCCCGCCCACCCCGGAGCCGCCGCGTTCACCCGTACCCCGCAGGACCCGGTTCCACCGCCGCCGGGGTGCGCCGATCCGTGCGGACCTGCGGGTCCAGGCGGCACGGTGCGGCAGATCTGACGAGGTGTCAAGAAAGGGGGTCGAGGTCGTCTGCGCAGCGATCGATCATCCGTGCGCAACAAAGGACCATGGAGAACGGATCCGCGCAACGATCGTCCGCCAATGTGCAAGGATGGTGCATTACGGGCGGTATCACTCAGCTCGTAGGCTCACTCGCTGTACGTGGAGTGGCGTGGACCGCCTGCTCGGCGGTCCCCCATGCCCAGGCTCTGCCTGCTCCTGCTCCGGACCGCTGCGGTCGATGCCTCGCAACCCCCACCCGCAGCAACCAAGGAGTCCCCTCGTGCTCGATCACGGCCAGGCGCCACCGCTCTCGTCCGAGCCCCGCAGGCCCGCCCACCCGCTGCTGCGCCGCAAGCCCGTCGAGCAGCTGGTCGCCGAGGGCGGCCAGGGTGAGGGCGGAGCGCTCCGCCGCTCGCTCACCATGTGGCAGCTGACCATGATCAGCATCGGCGCCACCCTGGGCACCGGCATCTTCGTCGTGCTCGGCGAGGCCACTCCGATCGCCGGCCCGGCCGTCTTCATCGCCTTCATCGTCGCGGGCCTGACCGCCCTGTTCTCCGCCCTCTCCTACGCCGAGCTGGCGGGCTCCATACCGGTCTCGGGCTCCTCGTACTCGTACGCCTACGCCACCATGGGCGAGCTCGTCGCCTGGGTCTGCGGCTGGTGCCTGATCCTGGAGTACGGCGTCTCGGTCGCGGCCGTCGCCGTCGGCTGGGGCCAGTACCTCAACGAGCTCCTCGACGGGACGCTCGGCCTGACCATCCCCGAGGCCTTCTCCGCCCCGCTCGGCGAGAACGGCTACATCAACCTGCCGGCCCTGGTCGTGGTCCTGCTGTGCATGGTCTTCCTGCTCCGCGGCGCCAAGGAGAGCGCCCGGATCAACTCGATCATGGTCGGGATCAAGATCGTCACGCTGGTGCTCTTCTGCGTCATCGGCTTCATGGGCATCAAGGCGGGCAACTACACCCCGCTGGCCCCGCTCGGCGTCACCGCGATCAGCACCGCCGCCGCGATGCTCTTCTTCTCGTACATCGGCTTCGACGCCGCCTCCACCGCCGGTGAAGAGGCCAAGAACCCGAAGCGCGACCTGCCGCGCGCGATCATGCTCTCGCTGGGCATCGTCACCGCCCTGTACTGCCTCGTCGCCCTGGT
This sequence comes from Streptomyces sp. NPDC048461, assembly GCF_055587105.1. Classification (NCBI taxonomy): domain Bacteria; kingdom Bacillati; phylum Actinomycetota; class Actinomycetes; order Kitasatosporales; family Streptomycetaceae; genus Streptomyces; species Streptomyces sp. NPDC048461. The sequence goes on from NZ_JBVJGW010000006.1 coordinate 343,644, forward strand.
CGCGGTCGGCGCCATGCCGTGGCAGGAGTTCGAGGGCAGCGAGGCAGCCCTGGCCAAGATCATGGAGAACGTCACCGGACACGCCTTCTGGAGCGTCGTCCTCGCGACGGGCGCGGTCGTCGCCATCGCCAGCGTCGTCTTCGCCGTCCTCTACGGCCAGACCCGCATCCTCTTCGCGATGTCCCGCGACGGCCTGATCCCGAAGGCCTTCGCGAAGGTCGACCCGAAGACCGGCACCCCGCGCGTCAACACGATCATCGTCTGCCTCTTCTGCGGGATCCTGGCCGCCACCATCCCGCTCGGCGAGCTGGCGAACGCCACCAGCATCGGCACGCTCTTCGCCTTCGGCCTCGTCAACATCGCGGTCGTCATCCTGCGCTACACCCGCCCCGAGATGAACCGCACCTTCAAGGTGATGCTCTTCCCCGTCACGCCCATCCTGGGCTTCCTCTGCTGCGGCTACCTGATGACCCAGCTGTCGGGGCTCACCTGGGCCGTGTTCGGTGGCTGGATGGCGGTCGGGCTCGTGCTCTACTTCTTCTACGGCATGCGCCGCTCCAGCCTGGCCACTGTCGCCTCCGAGGTCACCCCGGCCGCGGAGGCCGCTGAAGAGAAGTGATCCACCCTCTGTGCGACTGAACGATCTCGACGAACGCATCGTGCACGCCCTCGCCGAGGACGCCCGCCGTTCCTACGCGGACATCGGCTCCGAGGTCGGGCTCTCCGCCCCCGCCGTGAAACGGCGCGTGGACCGGCTCCGCGCGGAAGGCGCCATCACGGGCTTCACCGTCCGCGTGGACCCCGCCGCGATGGGCTGGGAGACCGAGGGCTTCATCGAGATCTACTGTCGCCACAACACCTCGCCGGACGACATCCGGCGGGGTCTGGAGCGGTACCCCGAGGTGGTGTCCGCGTCGACCGTCACCGGCGACGCGGACGCCCTCGTCCAGGTGTTCGCCTCCGACATGCGGCACTTCGAACGGGTGCTGGAGCGGATCGCCGGGGAACCGTTCGTGGAACGGACGAAGTCCGTCCTGGTGCTCTCGCCGCTGCTGCGCCGCTTCACCTCGGGAGCGCCGGCCTAGGCCGGCCCGCCCCGCGCGGCCCGCCCGGCGTCGCGGCGCGCCCGCCTACCGCCGGGCGCGGCCCGGCAGGGCTGGCTCGCGCCCCTCCAGCAGCGCGCGGCGCTCCTCCTCCGTCAGGCCGCCCCAGACGCCGAACGGCTCGCGGGTGTGCAGCGCGTGCGCCAGGCAGGCGCTGCGGACCGGGCAGCCCGCGCAGATCCGCTTGGCCGCCGCGTCCCGCTCCTCCCGGTCGTCGCCCCGCTCTCCGGCGGGGTGGAAGAACCGCCCGGACCCCAGGTCCCGGCAGGCGGCGCGGGACTGCCACTGCCAGGAGCGCTGCGCGGAACCGGGCTGGCGTGCGACGTCGGACATGTCAGTTCCTCTCCGTGGGTTGTCCCCGCGTGTGACCACTGGACCGCCCGCGAAACCCCGCCGGGAGCCACCCGCGTCCGGTCAGGACGCCCCGGACGGCGTGCGGAGCCCCAGGAAGAGCGGCCGGCGCCGCGGAACGAACCCCATCGACCCGTACAGCCGCAGCGCCCCCGCGTTCTCCTGCGCCACGTGCAGGAACGGGCTGTCACCCCGCTCGCGTACCGCCGCGGCCACCGCGCGGACCAGGCGCCCGGCCAGCCCCCTGCCCCGGTGCCCGGGGTGCGTGCACACCGCGCTGATCTCCGACCATCCCGCCGGCCGCATCCGCTCCCCGGCCATCGCGACCAGCCGGCCCCCGTCCCGGACGCCCAGGTACGTGCCCAGCTCGACCGTGCGGTCCAGGAACGGCCCCGGCTTCGTCAGCCCCACCAGCTCCAGCATCTCCGGCACGTCCGCGAGCCCCAGCGGGACCGCCTCAGGGGCGGGCTCGGACCGCACCGCCCGGCCGTCCAGCTGCACGCCCGGTACGGACACCACGGTGTGCCACCCCGCCGGCGGGGTCACCAGCCCCGTCACCCACACGTCCTCCCCGGGCCCCGCCAGCGCGGCCAGGTCCGCCCAGGCGCGGGGATCGTCCGGGTCCGCGAGGGCCGCGAACGGGGTCGCGTCCGCGCGGTAGCGCGCCGCCAGGCCGACCGGCCCGTGCTCGGCGAAGCTCCGGTGCGGTCCGGCCAGCGCGGCCCAGACCGGATTGTCGAGTGCCTCGGGGGACATGCGTACGGGCTCCTTCTCCTCGGCGCTCCTGCGCGCTCCTCGGCGCGGCGGCGCGATCGGTGCCCACCGCCTTCTTGACGGCTCCCGGCGCCCGCCGGGAGACTGCGGGGGACGGCCGTGACGGCCGGTGCCCGCCGCGGGAAGCCTAGCCACCGCAGGACGGGCCGCCGACGACGGGAACGGGGGTGCGAGCGGTGCGGACGGACCCCACGGAGCACACCCGGACGCGGACCCCCCGGCGCTGGTGGCTGACCCGGCGCCTGCACATCGACCTCCTGCGCGTCTGCAGCGCCTTCGGCCCCCGCGCCTGAGCTCCGGACCCCGTACTCCAACGGCCCGTACGAGGCCGCCCCGACCCCACCGGGCGGGCCCGTACGCGCCACACCCGTACCCGGTACGCCGTGTTGACCGACGGCCCGGCCGCGCGCCCCACCGCGCCCCGGCCCCGCCGCGCCCCGGCGACCCCCGCGCCAGTCCCAGGAGTGCCATGTCGCCCACCGTCCTGCCCCGCACCGGTCCGGCCCCCGCCCTGCGCGGCCGCATCGGCGCCGGCTTCTCGCCGGTCCCGCACCGCTACCACCTGTACCTGTACGCAGGCTGTCCCCGCTCCGCGCAGGTGGCCGAGGCCCTCGCCCGGCTGGGCCTGACGGACTCCGTCGCCGTCACCGTCCTCGGCCGCGACCCCGACGCGCCCGGCCACACCGCCCTGCGCCTGGCCTACGAGGCCGCCGGGCACCACTACGCCGGCCCCGCGGACGTCCCCGCGCTCTGCGACACCTGGAGCGGCCGCGTCGTCTCCGACCACGCCCCCGACATCCTCGACGACCTGCGGCTCCTGGCGGCCCACCCGGCCTTCCGCACGGCCCGCTGACGGGGCACCGCAGGGGGCATTCGAGGGTCCCTGGGGGTCCCGGAGGGGCGCCGCGCAACGAATCGCCGGGCGGGCCGTGCAATGCGCAACGAATCGATGCGCAGCGCGCAACGGTCACGGCTTGTCCGCGTCGAACGCGCGAACGTACCGTCGTATGACCCCCACACCCCTCCTGCCACAGAGGTAGTCCATGCCCCCGCTGCGCACCGCCCTCCTCCAGAGCTCCGGACGGCTCGGCGACACCGCCGAGAACCTCAAGGAGCTCGACGGGGCCGCCGCGCGCGCCGCGCGGAGCGGGGCCGGGCTCCTCGTGACCTCGGAGATGTTCCTCACCGGGTACGCCCTGGAGGTCGAGGACGTCGCCGCCCTCGCCGAACCGGCCGACGGCCCGTCCGCCGTCGCCATCGGCGAGATCGCCCGGCGCCACGGGGTGGCCGTCCTGTACGGCTACCCCGAGCGCGCGGGAGGCGCCGTCTTCAACGCGGCGCAGCTCATCGGCGCCGACGGCGCCCCGCTCGCGAACTACCGCAAGACCCACCTCTTCGGCTCCTTCGAGCAGGACGCCTTCACCCCCGGCGACACCCCCGTCGTCCAGGCCGACCTCGGGGGGCTGCGGGTCGGCATCATGATCTGCTACGACGTGGAGTTCCCGGAGAACGTCCGGGCCCACGCGCTCGCCGGCACCGACCTCCTCCTGGTGCCGACCGCGCAGATGCACCCCTTCCAGTTCGTCGCCGAACAGCTCGTCCCCGTACGGGCCTTCGAGAACCAGATGTACATCGCGTACGTCAACCGCACCGGCCCGGAGGGCGAGTTCGAGTTCGTCGGACTCAGCTGCCTGGCGAGCCCCGACGGGGTCACCCGGACCCGGGCCGGACGCGGCGAGGAGCTGGTGTTCGGCGAGGCCGATCCCGAGCTGCTGAGCGCCTCGCGCAGGACCAACCCGTACCTGCGCGACCGCCGCCCGGGGCTCTACGCCTCCCTCGTCTGAGACCACTTCCCCCAGCCTGCCGCCCGCAAGGAGCCGTACCCCATGACGTCCACGGTGCCCACCACCGCCGTCCCGCACAGCGACGGACGGCCGCCGATCACCATGTTCGGCCCGGACTTCCCGTACGCGTACGACGACTTCCTCGCCCACCCGGCGGGCCTGGGCCAGCTCCCGGCCACCGAGCTCGGCACCGAGGTCGCCGTGATCGGCGGCGGCCTCTCCGGCATCATCTCGGCCTACGAGCTGATGAAGATGGGCCTGAAGCCCGTCGTCTACGAGGCCGACCAGATCGGCGGCCGGCTGCGGACCGTCGGCTTCGAGGGCGCCGGCACCGAGGGGCTGACCGCGGAGATGGGCGCCATGCGCTTCCCGCCGTCCTCCACGGCCCTGCAGCACTACATCGACCTCGTCGGCCTGGTCACCGAGCCCTTCCCGAACCCGCTGTCCGAGGCCACCCCCTCCACCGTCGTGGACCTCAAGGGCGAGTCCCACTACGCCGAGACCATCGCCGACCTCCCGCAGGTCTACCGCGACGTCGCCGCCGCGTGGAACGAGTGCCTCGACGAGGGCGCCGACTTCTCCGACATGAACACCGCGATGCGCGAGCGGGACGTCCCGCGCATCCGCGAGATCTGGGCCAAGCTCGTCGAGAAGCTCGACGACGAGACCTTCTACGGGTTCCTCTGCAAGTCCGAGGCCTTCCAGTCCTTCCGCAAGCGCGAGATCTTCGGCCAGGTCGGCTTCGGCACGGGCGGCTGGGACACCGACTTCCCGAACTCCATCCTGGAGATCCTGCGCGTCGTCTACACCGAGGCCGACGACCACCACCGCGGCATCGTGGGCGGCTCGCAGCAGCTCCCGCTGCGCCTGTGGGAGCGCGAGCCCGAGAAGATCGTGCACTGGGCCCAGGGGACCTCGCTGTCCTCCCTGCACGGCGGCACCCCGCGCCCGGCGGTCACCCGCCTGCACCGCACGGCGGGCAACCGCATCACGGTCACGGACTCCTCCGGCGACATCCGCACCTACCGCGCCGCGATCTTCACGGCCCAGTCGTGGATGCTCCTGTCGAAGATCGAGTGCGACGACACGCTGTTCCCGATCGACCACTGGACGGCGATCGAGCGCACGCACTACATGGAGTCGAGCAAGCTCTTCGTGCCGGTGGACCGGCCGTTCTGGCTGGACAAGGCCGTCGACGGAGCGGGGAACCCGACGGGCCGCGACGTCATGTCGATGACCCTCACCGACCGCATGACCCGCGGCACCTACCTGCTCGACAACGGCCCGGACAAGCCCGCCGTCATCTGCCTCTCGTACACGTGGTGCGACGACAGCCTGAAGTGGCTGCCGCTCTCCGCGAACGAGCGGATGGAGGTCATGCTGAAGTCCCTGGGCGAGATCTACCCGAACGTCGACATCCGCCGCCACGTCATCGGCAACCCGGTCACCGTGTCCTGGGAGAACGAGCCCTACTTCATGGGCGCGTTCAAGGCCAATCTGCCGGGCCACTACCGCTACCAGCGGCGCCTGTTCACCCACTTCATGCAGGACCGCCTCCCCGAGGACAAGCGCGGCATCTTCCTCGCGGGGGACGACATCTCCTGGACGGCGGGCTGGGCCGAGGGCGCCGTGCAGACCGCGCTGAACGCGGTCTGGGGCGTCATGCACCACCTCGGCGGCTCCACCGACGCCTCCAACCCGGGCCCGGGCGACCGCTACGACGACATCGCCCCGGTGGAACTCCCGGAGGACTGAGTCCCCGGTACCGCAACGACGGGCCGTCCCCGCGCGAGCAGCGCGGGGCGGCCCGTTTCCACGTTCCTGCGCCGCGCGCCGTCAGTGCCCGCCGAGCAGGCCCGTCACGGCGCGATGCCCCGAGGGGCGGGCGGGGCACGGCACCGCGACGGGGGTCAGCAGACAGCGGCCGACCAGGCCGACGCCCGCGTCCAGGGACTCGCGGAACTCCTCCGCCAGGTCGGGCGTGCGGCGCAGGGCCCACAGCAGCCGGGCCGCCGCCCAGGCGCCCGCGCGGGCGCGGTCCAGGCTCCAGGAGCCGACCAGGTGGGTCAGCGGGTCGGCGATCTCCAGGAGGTCGGGGCCCGGCATCAGCTCCTCGCGGATGTGCTCCTCCAGCGCCACCAGGGTGTCGCCGACCCGGTCGAAGTCCGCTTCCAGCGCGGCCGGTTCGCAGTCCAGGGCGACGCAGGTCGCCACGACGGCCACCGCCAGGTCGTGGCCGATGTGCGCGTTGATCCCGGCCAGGGCGTGCTGCAGGGGGCGGACCCCCGGATGGCGCCGGTGCTGGAGCAGCGGACGCCAGCAGGCCGGGGCCCGGTCCGCCTCCACCGCCGCCAGGTAGTGCTCGGCGAACCGTACGCCGAGGGTCTGCGCCCGTCGGGGCGCGGGGAAGTCCCCGAGCCCGATGCGCCGGTGCAGGGTCTCCGTCACCGTCAGGTAGACCCGGTTGAAGACGGCGACACCGTCCTGCGGCGGGAGCCGCTCGTCCAGGGCGCGCATCCGCGCCAGCACCGCTTCCATGGGAGGCAGGGTCGCAGGCGCCGGCCCGGATGCGGGGAACTTGGCCGTACGCTTCGCCGGTTCGGGCGAAAACGCGTCAACGGGGCTTGCCCGGGCCGCCTCCGCCGTCCTGGGCGCCTCCGCCGTCCGGGTCGTCGTAGGTGGAGGTGCCGGAGTCGAGGAGCGGCTCCTGCTGCTTGAGGTGCGCGGGGGCGAAGTACCGCAGGGCGTGGTAGCCGCCGACCACCACGATCGTGCCGAGCGCGATGCCGCCGAGTTCGAAGGTGTCGGTGATCTGGAGCCGGACCCCGCCGATGCCGATGATGATGCCCGCCGCGGCCGGCACCAGGTTCAGCGGATTGCGCAGGTCCACCCGGGCGTTCAGCCAGATCTGCGCGCCGAGCAGGCCGATCATGCCGTACAGGATGACGGTGATGCCGCCGAGCACCCCGCCCGGGATCGCGGCGACGACCGCGCCGAACTTCGGGCACAGGCCGAAGAGCAGGGCGAAGGCGGCCGCGGCCCAGTACGCCGCCGTGGAGTAGACGCGGGTGGCCGCCATGACGCCGATGTTCTCGGAGTAGGTGGTGTTCGGCGGGCCGCCGACCGCGGTGGAGAGCATGGACGCGGCGCCGTCGGCGGCGATGGCGGTGCCCAGCTCGTCGTCGAGCGGGTCGCCCGTCATCTCGCCGACGGCCTTGATGTGCCCGGCGTTCTCGGCGATCAGCGCGATCACCACGGGCAGGGCGATCAGGATGGCCGACCACTCGAAGGCCGGGGCGTGGAAGGCGGGCAGCCCGATCCAGTCGGCCTTGCCGACCCCGGACAGGTCGAGGCGCCAGTGGTCCACGGCCTCGCCGCCGCCCACCGGCGAGTTGATCTTCCCGAAGACGAGGTCGAAGACCCAGGAGATCGCGTACCCGAAGACCAGCCCGAGGAAGATCGCGATGCGCGACCAGAACCCGGGCAGGCACACCACGGCCACCCCGGTGAACACCATGACCAGCAGCGCCGTCCACTGGTCCTGCGGCCAGTACGTCGAGGCCGTGACCGGCGCCAGGTTGAAGCCGATCAGCATGACGACCGCGCCCGTCACCACCGGCGGCATCGCCGCGTGGATGATCCGGGCACCGAAGTGCCGCACCGCGAGCCCGGAGAGGAAGAGCGCCACCCCGACGACGAAGACCGCGCCGGTGACCACCGCGCTGTCCCCGCCGCCCGCCCTGATCGCCGCGGCGACCCCGACGAAGGAGAGGGAGCAGCCCAGGTACGAGGGGACCCGCCCGCGCGTGGCGAGCAGGAAGATGGCCGTGGCGACGCCGGACATCATGATGGCGAGGTTGGGGTCCAGGCCCATCAGGACCGGGGCGACGAAGCTCGCGCCGAACATCGCCACCACGTGCTGGGCGCCCAGCCCGGCGGTACGCGGCCACGACAGCCGCTCGTCCGGCCGGACCACCGCGCCCGGGGCGGGGGTCCGCCCGTCTCCGTGCAGGGTCCAGCGCACGCCGAGGCCCATGTTCCACCACTTCCGTTTCCGCCGGCCGATCGAGCGTCCAGGCCGTGGGGCCCCGGCGCCGGAACGACGCCCCACCGGCGCCGCGTCGACGAGAGGGCCTCGGCGGCCAGCGATATATTACGGCCGTATATCCGCAGGTTCGTCCCGGTCGCCCCGCGCGGCTTCCTGCGCCACCGGCTTCGGCCGCAGTACGGCGGCGCCCGCGATCAGCGCGAACGCCAGCAGGGTGACCAGGCCGAAGGAGACGACGAGCGAGGTGGCGTCCGCGACGGCGCCGATCGCGGACGGGGCGATCAACCCCGAGGTGTACGTGATCGTCGCGACGCCGGCGATGGCCTGCGCCGGGGCAGGCCCGCTGCGCGCCGCGGCCGCGAAGGCCAGCGGCACCACGACCGCGATGCCGAGGCCGATCAGCCCGAAGCCGGCCAGCGCCGCCCCGGGATGCCGGACGAGGACCACGAGCAGCCCGCCCACGGTGGCCAGCACGCCGCCGGCCCGGACCGTGCGCACCGGCCCGAACCGGTCCACCACGCGGTCGCCGACGAGGCGGGCGACGGCCATGGTGAGCGCGAAGGCGGTGGTGGAGGCGGCGGCCAGCCCCGCGTCCGTGTGCAGCACGTCCCGCAGGTACACCGCCGACCAGTCCAGGCTCGCGCCCTCCGCGAAGACCGCGCAGAAGCCGACGGCGCCGATCAGCAGGGCCGACTTCGGGGGCAGGGCGAAGTGCGGCGGGGCCTCGGCCTCCTGATCGCTCCTCAGGTCCAGTACGCCCTGGACGGCGACCAGCCCGGCCGCGGTCAGCGCGACCGCCGCGATCAGGTGGTGCAGCCGGGCGTCCGCGCCGGTGTGCGCGGCGACCGTACCGGCGGCGGAGCCGAAGAGGGCGCCCAGGCTCCACATGCCGTGCAGGGAGGACATGATCGAGCGGCCGAGCCGGTTCTCGGTCTCCACGCCCAGCGCGTTCATCGCCACGTCCGACATGCCCGAGGTGGCGCCGTAGACGAAGAGCGCGAAGCAGAGGGTCGGCAGGTTCGGGGCGAGGCTCGGGAGGATCAGGGACAGGGTCCACATCGCCAGCAGTGCGCGCAGCGCGGAGCGGGCCCCGAAGCGGTGGTTGATCCGGCCGGCCAGCGGCATCGCCAGGGCCGCGCCGAGGGCGGGGAAGGCGAGCGCCAGGCCCAGGGTGCCCGCGCTCAGCTGGGCGTGGTCCTGGATCCAGGGGATGCGGGTGGCGAAGGAGCCGGTGACGGCGCCGTGCGCGCAGAACACGGCGGCGATCGCGAAGCGGGCATGGCGCAGGCGCGCCGGGCTGAGGTCGGTTTCCCCGGTCATGGGCGATAAACTATCAGGGACCCTGCCTGATAGTTAGTGGCCGTGAATCCCTAGGATGGGCGCCGTGACTCCTGCTCCCGCCCCGGCCCCCACCCCCCCTCCGGTCGCGGCCCCCGCGCCGGCGCCGACCCCCGCCTCGCCGAGCACGGCGCGCGCCATCAACGACCGCCTGGCCCTGCGGCTCCTCCAGGAGGCCGGGCCGCTGACGGCCAACCAGCTCAAGGCCCGTACCGGCCTCTCCCGCCCCTCGGTCGCCGACCTCGTCGAACGCCTCACCGGAGCCGGGCTGATCGAGGTGGCCGGCGAGTCCGGAGAGCAGCGCCGCGGCCCCAACGCGAAGCTGTACGGGATCGTCGCCCACCGCGCCCACCTCGCCGCCCTCGACGTGCGCACCGACAGCGTCACCGCCGTGGTCACCGACCTGCTCGGCCACCCCCTCGCCGAGGCCGCCCTGCCCGTCGGCGCCCCCGGCGACGCGGTCGACGCCCTCCTGCGCACCGCCCGCGGCGCCGGAGCCGCCGACCTGCACACCGTCGTCGTCGGGGCCCCCGGCCTGGTCGCGCCGGGCACCGGTGAACTCCGCGACTCCAGCGGCCTGCCCGCCTGGCACCGGGACCTGGTGACGGCCCTCCAGCGGAGCCTGCCCGCCGTGGTCGTCGTGGAGAACGAGACCAACCTGGCCGCCCTCGCCGAGCAGCGCCTCGGCGCCGCCCGCGACCTGGACTCCTTCGTCCTGCTGTGGCTCGGCGCCGGCGTCGGCGCGGCCGTGGTCCTGGACGGCCGGCTGCGCCGGGGCGCCTCCGGCGGGGCCGGGGAGATCGGCTTCCTCCCCGTACCCGGCACCGGCGGCCTGCCCTCCGCCACCGACTGCGGCGGCGGCTTCCACGCCCTGGCGGGCCGGGACGCGGTCACCGCCCTCGCCCGCGCCCACGGCTACGGCGGCCCGGCGGAGGAGGCCGTCGCCGGGGCGGCCGGGGAGGCGTTCCTCGACGCCCTGGCCGAACGGCTCGCCCTGGGCGCCGCCGCGGTCGCGGCCGTCCTGGACCCGGGCTGCGTGGTCCTGGGCGGTGAACTGGGCCTCGCGGGCGGCCCGTCCCTGGCGGCAAGGGTGGCCCGCCGCCTCGCGACGCTGACCCCCCTCCCGACGGAGGTCCGCGCCACCTCCCTGGGCGGCCCGGCGGTCCTGGCGGGGGCCAGGCTGGCGGCCCGGGAGGCGGCCCAGGACGTCCTGTTCGGCGGCTGAGCGCCGTCCCGGCCCCGATGCCGAGGGCTGCGGCGTGCGTGAATGGGGGGCATGTTCACCGACTTCACCCACGTCCACGACGGCGAGCGCCTGCGCGGCGCGTACGCCGGCGATCCGTCCGGGGCCACCGCCGTGGTGCTGCACGGCGCGGGCACCGGCAGCGCGGAGCGACTGCGCCCCCTGGTCCGGGAGTTCGCGGCCCGTGGCGTCCGCGCCCTCGCCTTCGACTTCTCCGGGCACGGCGAAAGCAGCGGCAGGCTGGCCGAGTTGAGCCTGCGGTGACGGTTCGAACAGGCCGTGGCGGTGATCGACGCGTACGCCGGGACGGACGGGCCGCTCGTCCTGGCCGGGTTCAGCATGAGCGGGCAGACCGTGGCGGACCTCGTCCGGCACTACGGGGAGCGCGTGGCGGCGCTGGGGCTGTGCGCGCCCGCCGTGTACGCGGCCGAGGCGTGGGACGTGCCCTTCGGGGACGGGAACGGCCCGTTCAGCCGGATCATCCGGCGTCCCGACAGCTGGCGGGAGGCGCCCGCCCTCCAGGCGCTGCGGTCCTACGAGGGCCGGGCGGTGCTCGCCGTACCGGGCACGGACGCGGTCATCCCGCCCGCGGTGACCGAGGCGGTACAGGACGCGCTGGCGACGCGCGCGCAGTACACGCGGTTCGACGTTCCGCAGGCGCAGCACCGGCTGGGCGACTGGTTCCGCGAGCACGGCGACGACCGGAGCGCGTTCGTCGACGCGGTACTGACCGGCCTCGGCGACCGCGGCTGGACGGCCACGCGCGCATGGGTGGCCGAGCAGCTCGGCCACGACCGCCCGGTCACCGACGCGCGGCTCCTCCACGGCGGCTGGAGCTCCCACATGCGCCGGCTGTCGCTCGACGACGGCGCGGACGTGGTGCAACGGACCTTCGTGAAGCCGTTCTTCCGCCGTCACGCACCCGGGCTGCTGGCCCGCGAGGCGTCCGTTCTGAGGCTGCTCGCCGGGCACCAGGACATCCCCGCGCCCGGATTCGTCGCCGTCGACGCCACGGCCGAACACTGCGACCACCCGACCCTGCTGATGACCGCGCTGCCGGGCCGCGTCCGCGTGGACGAGGAGGACCTCGACCGGCGCGTGGACCTGCTGGCCGCCCAGCTCGTCCGGGTGCACGCCGTCGTACCGGAGGGAAGGCCGCGCCCCTACGAGGCGTGGACCTCCCCGAAGGACGTCCGCGCCCCGGACGGCCCCCTGTGGGAGCGGGCCGTGGACGTGATCCGCCGCGACCCGCCGTCGTACGAAGGCTGCTTCCTGCACCGCGACTTCCACCCCGGGAACGTGCTCTTCGCCGGATCCGGCTCCGCGCTGCGGATCACCGGCGTGGTGGACTGGGTCGAGACCTCGTGGGGGCCCGCCGACCTGGACGTGGCGCACTGCTCGACCGCGCTCGCACTGCTGCACGGCCCGGAGCGCGGGCTGGAGTTCCGCGAGCGGTACGAGGCGCACGGGGGGCGCGACCTCGCCGACGGCCCCGACCACCTGTACTGGCGGCTGCTCGACGCGCTGCACTACTGCCCCGACGCGTCGAACCTGGCCGGTCCGTGGCGTGACCTGGGGCGGGGCGATCTGACGTCCGCGGTGCTGGCCGAACGGCTGGAGGCCTACGTGGACGGGCTGTTGAGACGATACGGTCGACCGGTCGCCGGACAGGGAGCGTGAGGTGAATCCTCCGCGCAGCCGCTTCACCTCCGTGCCGGCCGTCCTCGGCGCGGGCGCCGTGCCGGCCGCGGGCGCCGTGCTGGGCGCGACCGGTGCGCTCGCGGGCACGTTCGACGGGCCGGTCGCTCAGGTCGGGAGCCTCGTGTTCGCCGGGGGGTGGTCGTGGGCCTGCTTCGGTTTCCTCGTCGGATACACCCGGCGGTCGAAGGCCGCGTCGGCCCTGCTGGCCTCTTCGTCGCTGGCCCTCGGCGTGATCGTCTACTACGGACTCAAGGCCCTCCGGCCCGCCGCACCGATCGGAATGGAGGCCTCGGAGGTGATCCACAGCGAAGTCAACCTGGCGGGAATCGTCGTCTGGGGAGCAGCCGCCTTCCTCTTCGGCGCCCCGCTGGGGCTCTTCGGGAATCTGGCGCGGATCCCCGGGATCGGCGGCCTTCCGTTCCGCCTGCTCGTTCCGCTGATCGTCTGGATCGAGACCTCCGCCCGTCTCGGGGGTGAAGCGGACTCCGCCGGGCGGGTCGCCGCACTCACCTGGAGCGCGCTTCGCGTCCTCGCCGTCCTCGTCGCCGCGGCTCTGGTGGCACACGTGGTGTGGACGTGGCTCAGGCGGTACGGCAGCGCGAAGGCCGACGCCGCTTCGGGCTGAAGCGCACGGCGATCGACACGGTGATCGCCACGGTGATCGAGGGGTCACCCACGAGCACGGGGGCGTACGCCGCGTTGCCGCCTCCAGGTGGTTGCGGATGCCGGGGCCCCGCCGGCGCGGTACGGGTAGTCCATGACGCAGAAGCAGGACAAGGCCGGCGACGGGGCCGGCGCGCGCCCCGCGCAGCAGCGGGGAACCGCCTACGCCGCGCTCGCCGGAGCACTGATCGGGGCCCTGGCGGGCCTCACGGGCAGCACCCTCGCCTACTTCGAGGCCAAGGACGCCCACCGGGAGGAGGCCGGCGCCCGCCGGGCCGACATCCGGCGCTCCGCCTACGTCGAGCTCGCCGCGAGCACCAACAAGTACGTCCAGCAGGCCACCCAGCTGCTCACCGCGCGCCTCGACCCCGCCCGGACCGAGGAGCAGCGGCGACGCCAGTTCGAGGACAAGTACGCACCGGCCAACACGGACCTCTCGCGGGCCGTCACGACCGTGCGCCTCGTGACGACGCCCGAGGGCCGGCGCGACCTGGAGGAGATCGACGCCCGCTCGGCCCGCGTGGGGGAGCTGGCGACGGAGCGGTACCTCGAGGGCCCCGACGGCGTCGACGCCCGGAAGACCGGCGCCGCGTTCGCCGAAGCGGTACGGCAGCAGCTGGCCGCGCTCCAGCGGTTCATGGACCGGGCCGCCGCCGACGCCCTGTAGGCGGCCGGACCGCCCGCCGGCCGCCCCGCACCGCCCCCCGTCTCCCGCCCCCTACGCCCCGCGGTCCCGCAGGAACTCCGCGAACGTCACCCGGCCCACCGCGTGCCCCGGGGCCAGGTTGCCGCCCCGGCGGAAGCCCGCGTACGCCCTGCCCGCCATCGGGAGCGGGACCTCCCCGGCCGCGATCGGCTGCACCCGTACGCCGTTCGGCGGCGGCACCACCCGTCCAGCCCGCGGCCGTCGCGCAGGTCGGCCGGGTGCTCGCGCGAGCGGCGGCTGAGGGCCCGGACCCCGTGCCCGGGCCGGAACGCGGGAGGACCCGGTGGCCGCCGGGCCACCGGGTCCTCACGTTCGGTCGTTGCCGTCACCCGGGGGTGGTCAGCAGGCGCCCTGGTCCTTCCAGACGCCCCACTCACCGGTGGTGCCGGGGGCCTCGTTCTGCGTCCACCACTGGGCCTTCCAGGTGCGGCCCTGGTGGGAGACGAGACTGCCGCTGTTGTAGACCTGACCCGCCACGTACGCCGGGCTGGTGCACGTACCGCCCGGAGGCGTCGTCGGCGGCGTGGTCGGGGGAGTCGTCGGCGGGGTGGTGGGCGGCGTGGTCGGCGGCGTCGTGGGAGGCGTGGTGCCGCCCGGCTGCACCACCGTGGTGCCGCGCGCCAGGTCACCGGCGAGCGCGTAGGTCGTGCCGGAGATGTTCACGGTCCAGTTGGACGGCGTGGTGACCGGCAGGTAGTAGTTGAACGCCAGGTCGACCGAGGCGCCCGGGGCCAGCGTCTGCCAGGCCGGGAGCTTCAGGGAGACCCGGTGGAAGTCGCCCTTCAGGCCGCCCACGTTGCTTCCGGTGTGGTCGCTGCTGATCACCTTGGTGCCGAAGCCGGACTGGTCCGAGGCGTTGCCCGGCGCCGAGGTCGCGTAGTCGAACTGGAACTCGGTGCCGCCCGGGAGGGTCGACTGGGTGTTGTTGGTGATCTTGATCTTCGGGGTGATCGGGTAGTTGGAGTCGCCCAGCTTGAACTCGGTGAACTCCGTCTTGATGTCCACGGCCTGCGTCGGCAGGGCCTTGGTGGACTTCTTCGCGCCGTACGGGGCGGCGGCCTTGAACTTGTCGTACATCAGCGTGGTGAGCGTGTCGCCCATCTCGTACTGACCCTTGGCGGCGTTCCAGCCGTAGTCGCCGGCCATCTCCCAGACCATGGTGCCGCCGATGCCGCGGTTCACCACGTAGTCGGCCTTGGCCGCCACGGACTGCTCGTCCTCGGTGGAGAGGAAGACCTTCTTCTGCGCGTTCCACAGCCACGGCGCGACCAGCGTCGAGTCGTACTTGCGGGCGTAGGTGCCGGTCAGGGAGGTGTTCGCCGGGAAGCCGTACTTGGTGACGTAGTCGCCGACGACCCCCTTCTCGAGGTTCTTCGCGTGCCACATCGGGTTGGAACCGGCCGGCGACTCGACGCCGTTGGTGTCCTTGTCGTGCCACAGGTTGTCGATGCCGACGGCGCCGTCACCGCACTTGGTCAGGCCGGCTCCGGCCGGGCAGGTGGTCGCGGCCGCCTTGCCCCAGAGGCCGTCGGTGCCGCCCTGCACGTTCTTGTGGCCGCGGGTGTAGTACGGCAGGCCGATGTTGATGCGGCCGGCCGGCATGGAGCCGCGGAAGTAGTGGTAGGCCCAGTCGGTGTTGAGGTAGCCGACTCCGCCGTACTGGGAGCTGCCGTAGACGTTCGCGGCGGCCAGCTCGGCGTCCTTGCCGTCGTCGAAGAGCGAGGCGTTGGGGCCGACGTACTCGTTCCAGGCGCCGTGCAGGTCGTAGGACATGATGTTGACGTAGTCCAGGTACTTCTGCATCTGGAACGTCTCCATGCCGCGCAGCAGGTACCCGGAGGAGGGGGCGGCGACGGTGAGCAGGTAGTGCTTGCCGTCGGCGGCGCCGGCCCGGTCCAGCTTCTCGCGCAGGCTCTTCATCAGGATGTCGTAACCCTTGACGAGGCCGGCGCGGCGGGCGTTGGCCAGCTGCCAGTCGAGCGGGTTGCCCGCGTCCTTCATCGTGGTCGGGTACTCGTAGTCGATGTCGACGCCGTTGAACCCGTACTTGCGGATGAACTCGACCGAGGAGTCCGCGAAGGTGTTGATGCCGGCCTGGTTGACCGAGCCGTCGGCGTTGGTGGCCATCGAGTAGAAGCCGCCGGAGGCGACGCGGTTGCCGTCGTCGCCGAAGTAGCCGCCGGTCTCCGCCCAGCCGCCGACCGAGATCAGCGTCTTGACGTTCGGGTGCTGCTTCTTGAACTTCGTCAGCTGGTTGAAGTGGCCCTTGTAGGGGAGCGCCGGGTCCATCTCGGCACCCGCCACGCCCGGCCAGGTCATCCCGGTGGCCGCGTTGTTCGCGTTGTCCGCGCCGACGGAGATCTTGTTGTCGGAACCGACGTGCGCGAAGGCGTAGTTGATGTGGGTGATCTTCGACCAGGGGATGTTGTTGGCGAGGTAGGCGGGGGTGCCGTCCTTGCCGGTGCGCCAGCCGGTGAAGTATCCGATGACGCGGCGCTGGTGGTCGGCGCCCATCTTCTCGCGGCCCTCGGCGTCGTAGACCGAGCAGTACGGGACGTCGACGCCGGCCGTCTTGTACAGCCCGTCGGGGCGACAGCTCTCGTTGTCTGCGGCGTGCGACACGCCCGTCGAGAGCCCGGCTACCAACAGCCCGGCGATTGCGGCGCCGGATGCCAGGAGCATCGCTCTCGTACGTGTGGGGGACAGCATGGTGCCTCCTGGGGAGGGGAGGATGGCAGGACACGGCATGAATCAACTGGGACAGGATCGAAGCGTGTTGGCCCGTGACGTGCGCACATCTGACGGGCTGTTCCCGGGGAAGATGAAGGGAACGTTAAGAGGACTAGACCACCCCGTCAATAGGTCTGGACCAACTACGGGTCCGTGGGGAGTGCACCCATCCCCGCCACTCCCCGTGTGATCCAGGCCACACCCCGTCACCCGCATGGCCGAGGATCACCCGTGGCAGACTGGCTTCAGTACCAGTAGCAGCGCACTCCGGGGTCGGTGTAATTCCGAACCGGCGGTTATAGTCCGCGACCCGTCCGCAGCCAGCGGCCGGTTGACCAGGTGAGATTCCTGGACCGACGGTTAAAGTCCGGATGGGAGGCAGTGCGCGGCGGGCCAGTCACCGGTACGCCGCCGTCGGCGGTTCGTCGGCGCATCCCTGCGGATGCGTCCGAGCGGACCGTATTTCCGGCCTCGGCGTCCCCGCGTGTGCTGTACCGCTTCATCTGTCGTATCCCGACAGGCCCCGGAGTCCGTGCCCGACGTGGCAGGAGGACCCGGTGGCGACACACGCCGCGCACGCAGCACCCGATGCGGACAGCCGCGCCATGCGCCGAGCCGTCGAGCTCGCCGCCCGCGGACTCGGCTCCACCAGCCCCAACCCCGTCGTCGGCTGCGTCATCACCGACGCCGCGGGCACGATCGTCGGCGAGGGCTGGCACCAGCGGGCCGGCGGCCCGCACGCCGAGGTCCACGCGCTGCGCGCGGCCGGCGACGCCGCCCGCGGCGCCACCGCCTACGTCACCCTCGAACCCTGCAACCACACCGGCCGCACCGGCCCCTGCGCCCGCGCCCTCGCCGACGCCGGCATCGCCCGCGTCGTCTACGCCGTCCCGGACCCGAACCCGCAGGCCAGCGGCGGTGCAGCCACCCTGCGCGACGCAGGCGTCGCCACCGAGGGCGGTCTGCTGCGCGACGAGGCCGAGGCGGGCAACGCCGCCTGGCTGACCTCCGTACGCCTGGGCCGCCCGTACGTCCTGTGGAAGTACGCCGCCACGCTCGACGGCCGCATCGCCGCCGCCGACGGCACCAGCCGCTGGATCAGCTCGGCCGAGTCCCGCGCCGACGTCCACCGGCTGCGCGCCGAGGCCGACGCCGTCGTCGTCGGCTCCGGCACCCTGCGCGCCGACGACCCGCACCTCGCCGTCCGCGGCGTCGAGGGCGCCGTCCAGCCCCTGCGCGTCGTCCTCGACACCCACGCCACCGTCCGGCCCGGCGCCCGCGTCCTGGACGGGGCCGCCCCGACCCTGATCGCCGTCTCCGAGGACGCCGACACGCGCCACCTCGACGGCGTCGAGGTGGCGCGGCTCCCGTACGACGGGGGCGGCGAGGGCGACCGGAGCGGCAAGGGCGGCCTCGCCGTCGGCGCCCTCCTCGGCGAGCTGCACCGGCGCGGCGTCCGCTCCGTCCTCCTCGAAGGCGGCCCGACCCTGGCCGGCGCCTTCGTCGCCGCGGGCGCCGTCGACCAGGTCGTCGGCTACCTCGCCCCCGTCCTCCTCGGCGCGGGCCCCGCCGCCCTCGCCGACGCCGGCATCGGCACCCTCACCGAAGCGCTGCGCCTGCGCATCACCGACACCGCGCGCATCGGCACCGACCTCCGCATCACCGCCGTCCCCGCGGCCGCGTCCGTCCCCACAGCCCCCAAGGAGCACTGAGTGTTCACCGGAATCGTCGAAGAACTGGGCGAGGTCACCGCCGTCGAGCAGCTCACGGAGGCCTCCCGCTTCCGCCTGCGCGGCCCCGTCGTCACCGAGGACGCCAAGCACGGCGACTCCATCGCCGTCAACGGCGTCTGCCTGACGGTCGTGGAGAGCGCCGACGGGGAGTTCACCGCCGACGTCATGCAGGAGACCCTCAACCGCTCCGGCCTCGGCGCCCTCGCCCCCGGCTCCCGGGTCAACCTGGAGCGCCCGATGACCCTCGGCGGACGGCTCGGCGGCCACCTGGTCCAGGGGCACGTGGACGGCACCGGGGAGATCCTCTCCCGCACCCCCTCCGAGCACTGGGAGATCGTCAAGGTCGCCCTGCCCGCGCACCTCGCGCGCTACGTCGTGGAGAAGGGCTCCATCACGGTCGACGGCGTCAGCCTCACCGTGGTCGAGGCCGCCGCCGACTGGTTCACGATCAGCCTCATCCCCACCACCCTCGCGCTGACCACCCTCGGCATCAAGAAGCCCGGCGACCCGGTCAACCTGGAGGTCGACGTCCTCGCCAAGTACGTCGAACGCCTGCTGGCCGCCGGCGTCGACCCGCTGACCGCCCGGGGGACCGACCAGTGAGCGCCCTGACCTGGCTCAACGCCGAGGCCTTCGAGGTCTTCGGCCAGAAGGTCATCTGGTCCGACATGATCGGCAACCTGATGGGCCTGGCCGCCCTCGCCCTCGGCTGGCGGCGCTCCATATGGACCTGGCCCGCCCAGCTCCTCTCCGGCCTCATCCTCATCGCGGCCTACGCCTCCGCCCACCTCGCCGGCGGCGTCGGCAAGCAGCTCCTCGTCATCGGCGTGGCCGTCTGGGGCTGGCGCGCCTGGCAGCGCGGCAGGCAGCAGGCCCAGGACGGCTCCATCGCCGTACGCACCGCCACCTGGAAGGAGCGCGGACTGCTCCTCGCCGGCGCGGTCCTCGGCACCCTCGCCGTCGGCGGCCTGTTCACGCTCTTCCCGCACCTGTCCTGGAGCCCCTGGGCCGACGCCTACATCTTCGTCGGCACCATCGTCGCGATGGTCGCCCAGGCCCGCGGCCTGGTCGAGTTCTGGTTCGCCTGGCTCCTCGTCGACCTCGTCGGCGTCCCCCTCGCCTTCAACAACGGCCTGGCCTTCTCCGGCCTCGTCTACGTCGTCTACTTCGCCCTCGTGCTGTGGGGCGCCTACGACTGGTACCAGCGCTCGCGCACCACCCCCGCCCCGGCCCTGGAAGGAGCAACGGCATGAACGCCGTCAAGACCCCGCTCAAGCCCGTGCCCGACGTCCCGGAAGAGTCCTTCCGCCTGGACCCCGTCGAGCAGGCCATCCGCGACATCGCGGCCGGCCGGCCGATCGTCGTCGTCGACGACGAGGACCGGGAGAACGAGGGCGACCTCGTCATCGCCGCCGAGAAGGCGACCCCCGAGATCATCGCCTTCATGATGAGCGAGTGCCGCGGCCTGATCTGCGCCCCGATGGAGGGCCCCGAACTGGACCGGCTCGAACTGCCGCAGATGGTCCTGCACAACACCGAGTCGATGCAGACCGCCTTCACCGTCTCCGTCGACGCGAGCGGCGCCCACGGCGTCACCACCGGCATCTCCGCCGCCGACCGCGCCACCACGCTGCGCCTCCTCGCCGACGGCGTCAGCGGCCCCGCCGACTTCGTCCGCCCCGGGCACGTGTTCCCGCTGCGCGCCAAGCCCGGCGGCGTCCTGGTCCGCAACGGCCACACCGAGGCCGCCGTCGACCTCGCCCGCCTCGCGGGCCTGCGCCCCGCCGGCGCCATCGTGGAGATCGCCGGCGAGGACGGCGTCATGCTGCGCCTGCCCGAGCTGATCCCGTTCGCCCGCAAGCACGGCCTGACGATCATCTCCATCGAGGACCTGATCGCCTACCGCCGCTCCGCCGAGCCGACCGTGCGCCGCGAGGCCGAGGTCAGCCTGCCGACCGCCTTCGGCGAGTTCACGGCGTACGGATACCGCTCCACCGTCGACGGCGTCGAGCACATCGCCCTCGTGCACGGCGACATCGGCGACGGCCGGGACGTCGTGGTCCGGATGCACTCCGAATGCCTCACCGGCGATATCTTCCAGTCCCAGCGCTGCGACTGCGGCCCCCAGCTGCACGCCTCGATGGAGCGCATCAGGAACGAGGGCCGCGGCGTGGTCGTCTACCTCCGCGGCCACGAGGGCCGCGGCATCGGACTGCTGTCCAAGCTCCGCGCGTACGAGCTCCAGGAACGCGGCCGCGACACCCTCGACGCCAACCTGGAGCTGGGCCTGCCCGCCGACGCCCGCGACTACGCGGCCGGCGCGCAGATCCTCACCGACCTCGGGGTGCACAGCGTCCGCCTGCTGACCAACAACCCCGAGAAGTCCGCCGCCCTCGTGCGCCACGGCATCGCGGTCTCGGCCCGCGAGCCGATGCCGACCGAGGCCGGCGAGCACAACCTGCGCTACCTGCGCACCAAGCGCGACCGGATGGGCCACGACCTGCCCTGGCTGGAGCAGGCCACGGCCACGTCCGCCTGCGGCAGCCAGTAGCCCCGCACCCCACACCCCGTACACCCGTACGCCGGCACCACCCCACCCCACCCCACGAACCACCGAGGAGCAGAGCTGTGAGCGGCAAGGGCGCACCCGAACTGAGCGTGAAGAACTGCGGAGACCTCCGAGTCGCCGTGATCGCGGCCCAGTGGCACGAGAAGGTCATGGACGGACTGGTCGACGGCGCCCTGCGCGCCCTGCACGAGCTGGGCATCGACGAGCCCACGCTCCTGCGCGTCCCCGGCAGCTTCGAGCTCCCGGTCGTGGCGAAGGTACTGGCCGGTCGCGGATACGATGCCATCGTCGCCCTCGGCGTGGTCATCCGCGGCGGCACCCCGCACTTCGACTACGTCTGCCAGGGCGTCACCCAGGGCCTGGTACAGGTGTCGATCGACACCGGAGTCCCCGTCGGCTTCGGCGTGCTGACCTGCGACAACGACGAGCAGGCACTGGACCGTGCCGGACTCGAGGGGTCGAACGAGGACAAGGGGCACGAAGCGGTCACCGCCGCCGTCTCCACCGCCATGACCCTGCGCACCGTCAGCGAACCCTGGCGCCAGTAGGCAGCGCGGGACCCCTTATTCTGAGGACCATCATGGCGAACACATCCCCCAAGAGCTTCGAAGAGCTCTTCACCGAGCTCCAGCTCAAGGCAGCCACCGGCGACCCCGGCACGTCCCGCACCGCCGAGCTCGTCGGCCAGGGCGTCCATGCCATCGGCAAGAAGGTCGTCGAAGAGGCCGCCGAGGTCTGGATGGCCGCCGAGTACGAGAGCAAGGAAGCCGCCGCCGAGGAGATCTCCCAGCTGCTCTACCACGTCCAGGTGATGATGGTGGCGCGCGGGATCTCCCTCGACGACGTCTACGCGCACCTCTAGGCCGGAGCACGCGGCGCGGGCCCACGCACCGCGCCGCCGCACACCCTCACGCACCTACGCACCAAAGGAAGACCCATGCTGCGCATCGCCGTCCCCAACAAGGGTTCCCTCTCCGGACCGGCGTCGGCGATGCTCCATGAGGCCGGCTACCGCCAGCGCAAGGAGTCCAAGGAACTCGTCACGGTCGACCCGGACAACGAGGTCGAGTTCTTCTACCTCCGCCCGAAGGACATCGCGATCTACGTCGCCTCGGGCAAGCTCGACATCGGCATCACCGGACGCGACCTGCTGCTCGACTCCGGCGCCAACGCCGAGGAGATCCTGCCGCTGAACTTCGGCCGCTCCACCTTCCGCTACGCCACCAAGCCCGGCACCGCGAAGGGCCCCGAGGACTTCGGCGGCATGACGATCGCGACCTCGTACGAGGGAATCGTCGGCAAGCACCTCGCCGAACTCGGCGTCGAGGCCTCCGTCGTCCACCTGGACGGCGCGGTCGAGACCGCCATCGAACTGGGCGTCGCCGAGATCATCGCGGACGTCGTCGAGACCGGCACCAGCCTGCGCAACGCGGGCCTGGAGGTCATCGGCGAGCCGATCCTGAAGTCCGAGGCCACCGTCATCCGGCGCACCGGCGCCGCCACCGACGACCCGAAGGTCTCGCAGTTCCTGCGCCGCCTGCAGGGCGTCCTGGTGGCCCGCAGCTACGTGATGATGGACTACGACTGCCGCGCCGAGCACCTGGAGCGCGCCGTCGCCCTCACCCCGGGTCTGGAGTCGCCCACGATCTCTCCGCTGCACAACGAGGGCTGGGTCGCCGTCCGCGCGATGGTCCCCGCCAAGGAAGCCCAGCGGATCATGGACGACCTGTACGAGCTCGGCGCGCGCGCGATCCTCACCACCTCGATCCACGCCTGCCGGCTCTGACGCCCTCCGTCCCCGCCGCGATCCTCCTCCCAGAACCGAGCACCGCCACCATGGCCGAGTCCGCCGCCCAGCCCGTCACGCCCGCCCTGCCGGTGACCTTCCGGCCGACCCGCACCCGGGCCGTCCTGCTGGGCGTCGGGCTCGTCATGTTCGCCACCATCACGGCGATCGCCCTGCTCCTGGAGAACCTCGGCCCGGGGGAGCGGCTCAGCTTCGTCTTCACCGCGGTCCTGCTGACCTCCGTCCTGGTCCTGCTCAGCCGGCCCAAGGTCGTCGCGGACGAGTCCGGGGTCACCGTGGTCAACCTCACCACCACCCGCCGCCTCGACTGGGCGCAGATCCTGCGCGTCAACCTCCGCCCCGGCGACCCGTGGGTGTTCCTGGACCTCAGCGACGGCACCAGCCTCCCGGTCCTCGGCATCCAGCCCGGGGTCGCCAAGGCGCAGGCGATCGGCGACGCACGCGCCCTGCGCGCCCTCGTGGAGACCCGCGGAACCGGCGCGGCCGACCGCTGAGCCCGCCCAAGCTCGTGGCCGCGTACCGTTGCGGCCGCGATCTCAATGACTACCCTGGTTGGCGGGGCGCAGCCGTGCGCCCTCCCACCGGCCCCGGACCCCGTGGCCCGCGGGCACCTGCGACTTGAGGAGTGACTCCCTCCAGCAATGGACGGATCGTCCGGTAGTACACGCGCCGCCCTCCCCCCGGAGGCGGCGGCATGACCATCCCGCTACTCCTGCTCGTGGCGGCTTTCGTTCTGATCCTCGCGAACGGTTTCTTCGTGGCGGCCGAGTTCGGCCTCGTCACCGTCGAGAAGCCCGAGGCCGAACGCGCCGCAGCCGAAGGTGACCGCCGTGCCCGCACGGTCGTCACAGCCCTGCGGGAGCTGTCCTTCCAGCTCTCCGGGACCCAGCTCGGCATCACCATCACCTCCCTCGTGGTCGGCATGCTCGCCGAGCCCGCCCTCGCCGCACTGCTGGCCGGGCCGCTCGCCGCGACCGGCCTGCCCGCGGGAGCCGTCTCCGGCGTCGCCGTCGTCATCGGCATGCTGCTCGCCTCCGCCGTCCAGATGGTCGTCGGCGAGCTCGTACCGAAGAACTGGGCGGTCTCCCGGCCGCTCCAGGTGGCCCGCTTCGTCGCCGGCCCGCAGCACGCCTTCTCCCGCGTCTTCCGGCCCGTCATCGCGGGCCTCAACGCCGTCGCGAACCACCTGGTGCGCGCGCTCGGCGTGGAGCCGACCGACGAGATGGCCTCGGCCCGCACCCCCGGCGAACTGGTCTCCCTGGTCCGCCATTCGGCCCAGGCCGGCGCCCTGGAACAGGACACCGCCGACCTCTTCGTACGGACCCTCTCCCTGGGCGGGCTCACGGCCCAGCACGTCATGACCCCCCGGGTGAAGGTCAGCGCCCTCCAGCACACGGCGACCGCCGCCGACGTACTCAACCTGACCCGCGCCACCGGTCTGTCCCGCTTCCCGGTCTACCGGGACCGCATCGACGAGATCACCGGCGTGGTCCACCTCAAGGACGCCCTCGCCGTGCCCGAGGCCGAGCGCGGACGCACCTCCGTGAGCCGGATCTGCGTCGCCCCGCTGCTGGTGCCCGGCTCCCTGCCGGTGCAGCCCTTGCTGGAGCGGCTGCGCAACGAGCAGCCCATGGCCGTGGTCGTCGACGAGTACGGCGGCACGGCCGGTGTGGTCACCCTGGAGGACATCGTGGAGGAACTCGTCGGCGAGGTCCGCGACGAGCACGACCTCGCGGAGGACGACAGCCCCGAGCTGACCGCCGTACCCGCCGAGGACGGCCGTCCCGCGTGGGAGGCCGACGGCAGCTGCCGGGTGCAGGCCCTGCGCCGGATAGGCCTGGAGGTGCCCGAGGGCCCGTACGAGACCGTCGCCGGCCTCGTCGCCGACCTGCTCGGCCGGATCCCCGCCCCCGGGGACCGCGCGGAGCTCCCGGGCTGGCGGCTGTCCGTCCGCCGGGTCCGCCGCAACCGCGCCGAGCGGGTCCGGCTGGTCCGGCTCACCGCCGTCCCCGCGTCCGGCCCGCCGGGCGCCCCGTCCGGGGCCCCGCCGGGCGGGACCCGGCGCGCCGCCGCCCGGTCGGCGGGCGCCGCGTCCGGCGCCGGTCCCGGCCGGTGCGACGCCCCGGCCCCGCAGCAGACCGCCGAGCTGGAAGGCGCCGCCCGGTGAACGCCCTCCAACTGCTCTTCGCGCTGCTGCTGGTGCTCGCGAACGGCTTCTTCGTCGGCGCCGAGTTCGCGCTCGTCTCCGTACGGCGCAGCCAGATCGAACCGCTCGCGGCCGGCTCCACGCGGGCCCGCCAGGTGCTGTACGGCCTGGAGAACCTGCCGCGCATGATGGCCGCCGCGCAGTTCGGCATCACCATGTGCTCGCTCACCCTCGGCGCGGTCGCGGAGCCGACCGTGGCCAGGCTGCTGGAGCCGGTCTTCCACGCCGTCCACGTGCCCGAGGGGCTGATCCACCCCCTCGGCTACGTGCTGGCGCTCGCGGCCGTGGTGTTCCTGCACCTGGTCATCGGCGAGATGGTCCCCAAGAACCTCGCCATGGCCGCGCCGGAGCGGACCGCCCTGTGGTTCAGCCCGGGCCTGGTGGCCTTCGCCCGCCTGTGCGGTCCGGTCACCACCGCGCTCGGCGCCTGCTCCACGCTCGTCCTGCGGCTCTTCAAGGTCGAGCCCAAGGACGAGGTCGAGGCCGTCTACACCCGGGCCCAGCTCGGCCGGCTCGTCGAGGACTCCCGGCAGGCCGGGCTCCTCGACCCCGGCGAGCAGGAGCGCCTGGAGGACGCGCTGGAACTGGGCAGCCGCCCCGTCGCCGACGTCCTCCTCGCGCGGGAGCGGATCGTCACCGTCGCCCCGACGGTGACCCCGCGCCAGATCGAGCAGCTGACGGTGCGCACCGGGTACTCCCGCTTCCCCGTCCGCTCCGACAGCGGCGCCTTCATGGGCTACCTGCACGTCAAGGACGTGCTGGACCTGGAGGACCGGGAACGGGCCGTCCCGCAGCGGGTGTGGCGCAGGATGACCACCGTGTGCTCCACCCTCCCGCTGGACGACGTCCTCAGCGTCATGCGGCGGGACGCCACCCACCTGGCCCAGGTCGCCGACCCGGGCGGCCGCGTGCTGGGGCTGGTCGCCATGGAGGACGTACTGGAGATGCTGGTCGGAGAGGTGCGCGACCCCGCGCACCGCCCGGCCCCGCCCGCCCGCCGCGGCGCCCGCCGCGAGGAGGCCCTGGCGAGCTGACACCGGCCCGGCGAGCTGACACCGGCCCGGCGAGCTGACACCGGCCCGGGTCCGGCCCCCTGCGCGGGGGCCGGACCCGGGCCGCGCTCCGTGCGGGGCCGCGGCCCGTACGGAGAGCGCCTCGCGCCGCGAGGGCTACAGCGGGTCCGGGCGGTCCTGGGGGCCGCGGCCGGAGAGGACCTCCCCGTACGCCTGCATCAGGTCCGGGAGCCGCAGCGTCGACAGGTCGTCGCGCGAAGGGTCGCCCGCGAAGCCCGCCAGCCGCAGGTCCCGGTAGGCGCAGCTCTTCTCGTACAGGGTGCGCAGGAAGCGGCCGTTCCCGAGTTCGTCGATCCACCCCTGTTCGACCACGTGTCCGCTGATGCTGCGCAGCTCCTCCAGGGCCTCGTCGTCCCAGCGGTCCCCGTTCGCGTCCGCCAGCACCCCGCCGATCGCGGTCAGTTCCGGCGGCCGGTAGCTCGGGAAGTCGACCCGGGTCGTGAACCGCGAGGACAGCCCCGGATTGGCCGACAGCAGCCGGTCCATTCCGGCCGGATAGCCCGCGAGGATCACCACCAGGTGGTCGCGGTTGTCCTCGGCCCGCTTCAGCAGCACCTGGAGGGCCTCGTCCCCGTACGCGTCGCCCTTGCTGTAGCCCGAGTTGGAGAGGCTGTACGCCTCGTCGACGAACAGCACCCCGCCGATCGCGGAATCGATCAGCTCGTTCGCCTTCACCGCGGTCTGCCCCAGGAACTCGCCCACCAGATCGGCCCGCTGGGCCTCCACCAGGTGGTCCCCGCCGAGCAGCCCGAGCGCGTAGAACACCCGGCCGAGGATCCGCGCCACCGTCGTCTTGCCCGTGCCGGACGGACCCGAGAAGACGAAGTGCCGCTTGGGCGGCTGCACCGGCAGCCCCTGGCCGGCCCGCAGACGCGCCATGTGCAGCTGCGCGGAGAGCGCCTTCAC
The DNA here is from genome assembly GCF_055587105.1 of Streptomyces sp. NPDC048461. Taxonomy (NCBI): domain Bacteria; kingdom Bacillati; phylum Actinomycetota; class Actinomycetes; order Kitasatosporales; family Streptomycetaceae; genus Streptomyces; species Streptomyces sp. NPDC048461. Next base: position 370,439 of record NZ_JBVJGW010000006.1, read on the forward strand.
CTGCCGCTTCACCGGCTCCAGGCCCACCATCCGCTCCAGCTCCGCCAGCGCCTCGGCCAGCGCCGCCGGGTCGGAGGGCCCCGCCGGCAGCCCTTCGGGCACACCCTGCGGCGGCACCGGCCCCTTGCGCCGCGCGCCCTCCGCCCGCCCCGGGGGCGGCCCGGGGGGCACCAGCGGTCCCGGCGGTACGAGCGGTCCGGGCTCGGCCTGGTCGCCCGGGGCGACGTCCTGGACGGGACCGCCGCCGCCGAGGGCCACCGCCGCGTAGTCCCCGCCGGCGGGGGAGGGGCCGTGTCCCGCGTAGCCCCCGTAACCCGAGTGGCCCGCGAGTCCCGCCAGGCCGGCCATGCCGTCGGAGTCGTCGCCGTCCTCGATCGCCGTCAGCCGGGCCGCCGTGTCCATGAACGAGGGGTCGACCCGGTGCACCGCCCGGTACAGCGGCAGCGCCGCCGCGCTGCGCCCGGTGCCCTCGTGCGCCCGCGCCAGCCAGTACCGCAGCTCCTTGCGCTGGGGCTGCTCGCTGCGGCACCGCATCAGCGCCGCCGACAGCATCGGCTCGGCCTGCCCGTACATCTCCAGGCGGACCCGGGCCATCCCGCCGAACAGGCCCGCCTCGATGCCCAGCAGCGGATCGTCCACCAGCGGTTCCGTGTGCCGCACCAGCTGCTCCCAGTCCTTGACCAGGTAGGCCCGGCAGGCGTGCAGGAAGCGCACCTGCGCGTCGGTGTCCACGGGCGGCAAGGCGGCGAGCGCCTGGTCGAGCTCGGGTACGTGCCGGCCGTCCAGCCAGTGCGAGGCGTGGGCCAGCAGCAGGTCCCGCCGGCTCTCCAATACGGGCTGAACCCACCAGCCCAGCCAGTACCAGGAGTTCAGCGTCCGGCGGTGCCGGGCGCGCTGTTCCCCGAACCGGTCCCGGTGCGCGTACATGCGCAATAACGCGTTGGTGGTGTCCACCCGCAGCGCGTGCAGGCCCAGCCAGGCGTCGGCCATCGCGGGATCGAGGCGTACGGCCGCCCGGAACTCCTCCTCGGCCTGCGGGTACGCGCCCATGGTGCAGGCGTCGACCCCGCGCAGCCAGGCGAGTTCGGCCGGGGCGTGCGTGCCCGGCGTGCCGAAATCCATCAGGTCCCCCACAAGCCTGCCCCCGTGGTGCGCGGCAACCCTCGCGTACTGCACGTGAGTTGCCTGTTGCGCCGATGAAATCAGGGCTGCATCGTACCTGCGCTCGCGCACCATACGTAGGGTGCGGCGAACCCGGTTCCCGCGTACGCCCCGGGCGTACGCGGTGACTCAGGGTGAGGAAGTGCGGGGCGGCCGCCCGGCGCGACAGCGGCGCCCGGCACGGACGCGGGCGCGGCGAAGCCCCCGATCACGGGGGAACGATCGGGGGCTCCGTGTCCGCGGAGGCCCGCGAGGGCCCCGCACGGAGAACGTAAGGCCGGTGCGGTATCCGGGTCAAGCCGGTCCGTGACGGCCGCCGCGCGGCGCGGTTCCCGGGCGGCTCAGGCCCGGGGGAGCCCGTCACCCTCGGTGAGGGAAGGGGGCGTTCGTGCGATCGCAGGGGCCCCGGAAGACCACTCATATCCCGTACCGCACTGGCGTACCAGGGTCCCGGCGAAGGGGCGCGAAGGATCGTCCGAGAAGTGCGCGAGCTCCGCGCGCTCCCATCCGTCCCAGAAGTCGGACAGTTCGCCACCGTCCCGGTTCCGCCCGCGCCCCCAGGCCTGCGCACGGGGCGTCTCCATCCACAGCAGCCGCGCCAGACACGGGCGCAGCGCCCGCCGCCCGGCCCCGACCCCCTCGACGAGCAGCACCGGCGCCGGCTCCAGCACCCGGAGCGGACCGAAGGCCCGCGCCGTCCAGTCGTACGGGGCCCAGCGCGCGGGCCGTCCGGCGGCGAGCGGTTCCAGCACCTGCGCCCGCAGCCGGTCCTCCCAGCCGAACAGCTCCTCGTGGGTGGCCACATCGTCCAGGTGCAGCACGGGCGCACCCCCCAGCGCGGCGGCCAGCCGCCCGGCGAAGGTGCTCTTGCCGGAGCCGGCGTGCCCGTCGATCCCGACGAGCCGCACCGGACCGAGGGACGGCGGCAGCGCGGCGAGCTCCCGCGCGAGCGGTTCGAGGGACGGACACGACGGGGAGGGCTCCACGGAGTCCAGCCTACGGCCGGACCGGTCGTCCCTCCCGACACGGGGACGCGGCTTCGGCGCGGGGCCACCGGGAACTGGAAGGGTGGAGCCACCGAAGCCCGACCACCCCTGGGGGAACCCCGCGATGACCGCACCCACACCGCGCAGGGCCGTACTCGTCGCCGCACTGGCGGTCGCCACCGCGGCCACCGCCGCCACCGTCTCCGGAGGCAGCGCCTCGGCGGCCGCCGCGCGGGCCCCCCGCGGAACGGGCCGCACGGTCGACAACCGGTTCTGGCACTCGTACGAGCACTGGCGGGCCGGCATCCACCAGGGGACCGCCGCCGTCGGCGGCGCCCGCCCGGGCCTGGAGATCGAGGCGCCGGCCGGCCGGACCGAATACGCCGACCCGCACACCGGGAGGAAGAGCACCTGGGAGTACGCGACCTGGACCTCCCCGGTGCACCGCTCGACGGTCCCCGCCACCGAGGCCATCGCGTCCTGGAACGCCCGCACCCCCGCCGGCACCTGGATCCGGATCGAGCTGCGCGGCACCTACACCGACGGCACCGCCACCCCCTGGTACGTCATGGGCCGCTGGGCCTCCGGCGAACGCGACATCCGCCGCACCTCGGTCGACGGCCAGACCGACGGCAGGTCCACCGTCTGGACCGACACCCTCGCCGTCGACGCCCCCGCGAGCGGGCTGCGCATCAGCGACTGGCGGCTGCGCCTGACCCTGTACCGCACGCCCGGCGCCGACCGGGGACCCATGGTCTGGCTGGCCGGCGCCATGGTCTCCGACGTCCCGGACCGCTTCACCGTCCCCGCGGCGGCCCCCTCCGGCCGGGCCCACGAACTGAAGGTCCCGCGCTACTCGCAGGAGACCCACACCGGGCGGTACCCCCAGTACGACAACGGCGGCGAGGCCTGGTGCAGTCCCACCTCCTCGCAGATGATCATCGAGTACTGGGGCGGCCGGGCCAGCGCCTCCGCGCTGAACTGGGTCGACCCCGGGTACTCCGACCCGCAGGTCTGCCACGCCGCCCGCTCCACGTACGACGCGGCCTACAAGGGCTGCGGCAACTGGCCCTTCAACGCCGCCTACGCCGCCACCTACCGGGGCCTGGCGGGCGTCGTCACCCGGCTCGGTTCGCTCGCGGAACTGGAGACCCTGGTCCGGGCGGGCATCCCGGCCATCACCTCCCAGTCGTTCCTGCCCGGCGAACTCACCGGCGCGGGCTACGGCACGGCCGGCCACCTCATGACGGTCGTCGGCTTCACCGCGGCGGGCGACGTGGTCGCCAACGACCCGAACTCGCCCGACAACCCCTCGGTCCGCCGGGTCTACAGGCGTCGGGAGTGGGAGAACATCTGGCTCCGCACCAAGCGGCACAACGCCGCCGGCAAGGTCGTCTCGGGGACCGGAGGCGTCTGCTACCTGTACGCCCCGGCCGCGCCGAGCGCGGCGCAGGTCGCGGCGCTGCGGGCCGTCGGAGTCCTCTAAGGCTCCCGCTGACCTGACGGCCCGTACGAGCGGAACGTCACGGGACAGTCACGGGACCAACGGGCCCCCCGCCGGACCCCGGCCGCGCAGGCCGGGGTCCGGCGGCGTGACGCGCGCCACCCGTGACGATCGTCTCTCCCGCGAACGCCCCGAACGCTGGCACATTGGACGGCATGAACGCGAACACCGCGGCCCCCGCCGCCCACGCCCGGGACCTCGTCGGCACCGGGGGTCCCAAGGAGGACTCCGCCTGGCTGGAGCACATGCTCGGCTGGACCCTCGTGGTGGTCATCGCCATGTTCGTCACCCAGATCGGCTGGCTGTAACCGCTTCCGAAGCGTTTCCGCGCCGCCGAAGCCGTCCCTCCGTCGCAGCCGCCCCGGCCCCACCGCTTCCGGCGCGGCCGGTGCCGCCTCCGCGGCCGTCGCCCCGGCATGCATCGCACGTGACCGGCCCGCGCCGCACGTGACCGGCCCGGACCTGCCCGGGGGCTGCCCCCGGGGCCCGCGCCGCGCCGCCGTCCGGGCGCGCCGTTCCGGGCCCGCCGCCGGACCCCGTCCGCCGCGCCGCGCCTGAACCCCGTACGTCCGCAACTCCCCGGGCCCGTCCGCCCGTACGCACCCCCGCCCTCTCCGCCCCGGCCGACCGACCGCGCTCGCGCGGCCGGCCCTTCGGCATGCCCCGGAGCCGGGGGCCCCGTTTGACGGCTGGAGATCAAGTCTGCACTATTCCACTAACCAGTTAGTGGAATGAGGTGGAGGGCATGGAGTTCCGCGTCGACCGGCGCAGCGGCGTCGCCACCTATCTGCAGCTCGTCAACCAGGTCAAACAGGCGCTGCGGCTCGGCGTCCTGGAACCAGGCGACCAGCTGCCCACGGCCCGGGAAGTCGTCGCGGCCACCGCGATCAACCCGAACACCGTGCTGAAGGCCTACCGGGAGCTGGAACGCGAAGGGCTCGTCGAACCGCGTCCCGGCGCGGGCACCTTCGTACGCCGCTCCCTCTCCCGGCCCGAGGCCGCGGCCGACTCGCCCCTGGGTCTCGACCTGGCGGCCTGGGTGGCCCGGGCCCGCGCGGCGGGACTGGAGCGCGAGGACGTCTCCGCGCTCATCGCCGCCGTCGTGGACGCCGGCTTCACCGCGTCCGGATCACATCCGGACGCCCCAGCAGAGAGGAACCCGCGTGAGTGACCCGACCGTCGCCACGGCGCTCCAGGCAACGCGACTCGGAAGGGAGTTCCGGGGGCGCTGGGCCCTGCGCGACTGCGACGTCGACCTCCCCGCCGGCCGCGTCACCGCGCTCGTCGGCCCCAACGGCGCCGGCAAGAGCACCCTGCTCCAGCTGGCCGCCGGACTCCTGCGCCCCACCGCCGGACTCGTACGCGTCCACGGCCGCACCCCCGGCACCCGCGAGGCCCGCGAGACCACCGCCTTCCTCGCCCAGGAGAAGCCGCTGCACCCCCGGTTCACCGTCGCCGACACCCTGCGCCTGGGCCGCAAGCTCAACCGCCGCTGGGACCAGGACCTGGCCGAGAGCCTCGTCAGGGCGGGCGGCATCCCGCTCACCGCGCGCGTCGGAGGCCTCTCGGGAGGCAACCGCACCCGCGTCGCCCTCGCCGTCGCCCTCGGCAAGCGCGCCGAACTCCTCCTGCTGGACGAGCCCCTGGCCGACCTCGACCCGGTCGCCCGCCACGAGATCACCGGCCTCCTCATGTACCAGGCGGCCGAACACGGCGTCGGCATCGTCATGTCCTCCCACGTCCTGGCCGAACTGGAGGACGTGTGCGACCACGTCCTGCTCCTCAAGGACGGATCCGTCCGGCTCGCCGGCGATACCGACGAGATCCGCGACGCGCACACCCTGCTCACCGGCCGGGCCGACCCGATCGAGACCGACGGCCTGCCCCACACGTTCGACCGCTCGACCGTCGTCCACACCACCACCGCCGGACGCCAGGTCACCGCCCTCGTCCGCACCCCGCCCGGCACGCCGTCCACCTCCGGCGCCCCCGCCGGCGACCCCCGCTGGATCGGCGAGACCCCCTCGCTGGAAGCCGTCCTCCTCGCCCACCTGCGCGCCCCGCGCCCCGACCGTACGGAGGCAGCCGCATGACCGGCGCCCTCTGGCTGGCCTGGCGCCAGCAGCGACTCCAGATCATCACCGGCGCCGTGCTGCTCCTGGCCCTCACCGCCTGGGTCGTCCACATGCGCTCCGAGATGATGACGCTGATCGACGCCTACGGCTTCGTCCCCTGCAAGGGCTGGAACGGCGACTGCGGGAACCTCGGCACCTACCTCATCCTCGACGGCAGCACCGGGTCCATCAGGGCCCTGGGCCTCCTCGGCTTCGCGCTCCCCGCCCTCATCGGCGTGTTCTGGGGTGCGCCCCTCCTCGGCCGGGAGATCGAGAGCGGCACCGTCAAGCTCGTCCTCACCCAGGGCATCGGCCCCCGCAGCTGGTTCGCCGCCCGCTTCGGCCTCGCCGCCCTGTGCACCGTGACCGCCGCCGCCGTCATCGCGGCCCTCGTCGCCTGGTGGTGGGCGCCCGTCTCCAACACCCTCTACGGCCTCTACTGGCACGACGTCGCCGTCTACAACGCCACCGGCCCCGCCTCCGTGGCCTGCGCCCTGCTCGGCCTGACCACCGGCACCGCGGCGGGCCTGCTCGTACGCCGGGTCCTGCCCGCCATGGCGGTGACGGCCGTCGCGCTCGGCACCGTGTTCGTCTTCACCACGTACTTCCGGCGCAGCTGGGTCGAGCCCGAGACGCGGGTCACCCCCGGCACGACCCCCAAGGAACTGATCGGCAGCGCCTGGTCCAAGGGGTACGGGTACCTCACCCCCGACGGCCGCGAGCACTCCATCGACGAGTACTGCCAGACCTCCGGCGAACCGCTCAAGCGGTGCATGGCCGAGCACGGCTTCGTCGCCCGCTACCACAAGGTCTATCCCAGCAGCGACTTCTGGGTCTTCCAGTGGATCGAGACCGTGCTGTACCTCGGCGCGGCCGCGGCCCTGATCGCGCTGATCCTGTTCGTCCTGCGCCGCCCCGCGGGGAACTCCGCCACCGCCCGCTCCACCGACCGCAGCACCCCGGCCGCCACCACGGCGACCGCCGGCGTCTGACCGACCACCGCACACGACCCACCCGGGGGGACCCCTCATGGCAACCAAGAAGAACCTCCAGGCCGACCGCGCCAGCGTCGCCCACAAGGTCCGCTACGCGCTGAGCAACCCGACCCGCATCGCCCCGTACGTGAAGCGCGCCGCGCGCGACACCTGGCTGCGCCACAAGCACCCCGACCACGTCGGCTACTACCGCGCGGTGATGGCCTCCGACACCGGCCGCAACCCCGAGGCGGCCGTCGGCAGCCAGACCCACGACCGCTGGCTGGCGCTGGGCAAGATGCAGTTCGACTACCTGGCGGAGCACGGCCTCACGCCCGGCCACCGCATGCTCGACATAGGCTGCGGCAACCTGCGCGCCGGCTGGCGCTTCATCGAACACCTCGACGCCGGCCACTACTACGGCATCGACATCTCGCCCGACATCCTCATCGCGGCGAAGCAGACCCTCACGACGCGCGGCCTGCAGGACAAGCTGCCGCACCTGACCATCACCCAGGACCTCACCCTGGACTTCCTCCCCGACCGCCACTTCGACGTGGTCCACGCGCACAGCGTCTTCTCCCACTCGCCGATCGAGATCATCGACGAGTGCCTGGCGCACGTGGAGCGCGTCCTGGCGCCGGGCGGGTGGTTCGACTTCACCTTCGACCGCACCGAGGGCGCCGAACACCAGGTCCTGCGCGAGGACTTCTACTACCGCACCGGGACCCTGATCGACCTCGCCGCCCGGCACGGGCTCACCGCCCGCTTCATGGACGACTGGGAGCGGCTCGGACACGGCCAGTCGAAGATCCGCGTCACCACCGGCTGACCCGGCCGGGCCGGGCAGCCCCGCCGGGTCCCGCCCGCGCCGGGATCACGAGGCCTCCAGCCGCAGCCCGTCGGTGACGATCACGTCGGAGGTCACCAGCGCCTGCTCGGCGCTGACCCGGGTCATGAAGACGAACGGGGGGATGACCGGGGGAGCGGGCAGCCCCTCGGGGCTGAAGGTCACGCACAGCAGGCCCTCGATGCAGCCGCTGAACCGGGTGAGGTAGAGGGTGACGTCACCCCGCAGTTCGAGGGAGGCGGCCGAGAGCCCGTACTCCTGGCGCCCGTCCCGCGTGCGCAGCCGGTAGTCGCGCAGCGAGGCCGCCCGCATCTTCAGCACCAGCACCTTCAGCGGCCCGTCCACCGTGGGCACCTGGGTGACCCCCGCCAGCGCGAACCCCTCGGGGGCGAAGAGCGAGGTGGTCACCGTCGGCGGGGTCCGCGCGGCCGTCGGCGGCCCGGCGGCCGGTGCGGCCCTCGCCTGCGGGGCGCCCGCCACCAGGGCGCCGAGCAGCACCACGGGCAGCGCGGCGGCGAGCGTCCGCGGACCGCTGCCGTCCGGACGCGGGGCGTGCTTACGACAGCCCGCCTCCCGTTCCCCGTCGGTCCCTCGATCTCCACCTGCCTCCTGTTCCCTGGCCGCCTCTTGTTCCCCGCCATTCCCTCCGGCGTCCCCCGGTGCGGGCAGCGGGGTCCAGCCGAAGGCCATCGCGCTCCCCGCGATCCCGAGCAGCATGCCGACGAGGAAACCGCCCAGGTTGGTGGCGACGAACGACAGCACCGAGAGCAGCAGGGCGTGCAGGGAGACGTAGGCCCGGGCCTGGGGGAGGAACCACAGGAACAGCCCGGCCAGGACCAGCGCGACGCCGATCCCGATGGCCGCGATCCCGCCGAGACCGAGGCTCACCAGCACCGTCAGCGGGGAGAGCGGGACCAGCACCAGCTCGATCCCGCCCAGCAGCACCAGCAGACCGCCCCAGAACGGCCGGGTCCGGCGCCAGACCCGCAGCCGCTCCCGCTGCTGCGGGTACGGCAGCCGCCGCGACGGCCACCTTCCGCGAGGGGTGCCCTCGTCCCCCGGATCGCGCCGGTCACGCGCGGGGCGGGAGCCGCGTGACCCGCGTACGCCTAGAAGCACTTCGTGCCGTCCAGGCTGACGTTCAGCCGCATGCCCTTGAGCTTGAAGTTGCCGCCGGTCGCGGACCAGGCGTGCGACCGCACGCCCAGCACCTCGACGTTCCCGGCCTGGAGGCCGAACGCGCCGGGCTCGCCCCGGACCCCGCCCACCCGGTCCAGCGTCGAGGCGTCCCGGCCGATCTCGGCCGTACCGAAGGTGGCGTCGCCGACGAGGTCCTCCCCGTCGATCACCAGGTTGCCGGCCGTGACCTCCCCGGCCGGGCCGCCGGCCGTCAGTTTGAAGACCACCGTCCCGAGCGGAGTGTCCACCTCGGCGGACTGGCAGATGTCGCTGAGGGTGGCCTCGCCGATGCCCAGCAGCGCCACCGGATGGCCCTTGCCGTCGACGGAGCGGTCCGTCTGCACGTAGGAGGCCAGGCCCTTGCTGCTCAATTTCGAAGAGGAGACCTGGAAACTGGTCCCCGATACGGCGAAGGAGGCGGCGAGCGCGCCCTGCGCCATGACCATGGCCAGCGCCCCGACCGCGACGAGCGCGGGCATCGCGACGGCGGCCGTCTTCTTCCAGCGGACCCGGCCCTCGGTGGGCCACTGCATGCGCTGCATGCGCTGCGGGCGCTGCGTGCTCTTGCCGGTACCCATGATGTTCCTCCCGTACGTCGTCAGGTGCGCAGGGAAGTGCGGAGCGAGCTCGGCACACAGGTCTGCCATACTGCGGGCATCCTGTGGCAGTTCGAGGCTAGGGCTGAATTTGAATAATAGTCAACAGCGCGGAACGACCGGACGTTCGCAGGTTCGCAGGGTCGAACTCATAGCAACCGGACGCAAGTTGTTCGCGGACACCTCGTACGACGCGCTCTCCATGGACGACATCGCCAAACAGGCCGGGGTCGCCAAGGGGTTGATCTACTACTACTTCAAGAGCAAGCGCGGCTACTACCTCGCCATCGTCGAGGACTCGGTCGCCGAGCTCGTGGCCCGCGCCGGCGGCGAGACCGACCTCCCCGACGCGGAGCGGGTCCGCCGGACCATCGACGGCTACCTGCACTACGCCGAGCACCACCACGCCGCCTACCGCACGATCGTCACCGGAGGCGTCGGCTCCGACGCCGAGGTCCTCGCGATCCGCGACGCGGTCCGCGAGGAGCTGGTCGCGACCATCGCCGAGGGCGCCTACGGCCACCGCGCGGTCCCGCCGATCGCCCGGCTCGCCCTCGTGGGCTGGCTCTCGGGGGTCGAGGGGATCACCCTGGAATGGATCGGCGGCCTCGGCGGGCCGGGTGCCCCCGGCGGTTCCGGCAGCCCGGGTGGCGCCGCCCCGGTGGCGGGTCAGCCCGGCCGCGCCGAGCTGGGCGCACTCCTCGTCCGACAGCTGCGGGCCACCCTCACGGTGATCGAGGAGTTCGTCCCGGAGTGCCCCGCTCCGCCCGTTCCCGACGGCCCGGCCGCCCATCGAGTCGATCTTGCACCGGTGACGGGAAGCCCCTGATCGGGCATACTCAACCCGCCGCAGCCTCTGAACAGCCCCTTCCGCGATCCGGGAGGGGCAGCATCGGCTGTAGAGAACCGAGACCCGGCGTCGCGTCACACACCTCACGCGTCGCCGCCGTGCCCGACGAGGGAGGAGAGCGCCGCCATGACCGACCGCGCCCCGCAGCCGGTGGACCGTCAGCTGCCCACCGAGGAGTCCCGGGACCTCCTCGCGCTCGTACGCGAGATCGCCCAGCGTGAGATCCGCCCCCGGGCCGCCGAGGAGGAGGACTCCGGGCGCTTCCCGCGCGAGGTCTTCACCCTGCTCTCCGAGGCGGGCCTGCTCGGCCTCCCGTACGCCGGGGAATTCGGCGGCGGCGAGCAGCCGTACGAGGTCTACCTCCAGGTCCTGGAGGAGCTGGCCGCGGCCCGCCTGACCGTCGGCCTCGGCGTCAGCGTGCACTCGCTGGCCTGCCACGGCCTCGCCGGCTACGGCACCAAGGAACAGCAGGCCGCCCACCTGCCCCCGATGCTCGGCGGCGGGCTGCTCGGCGCCTACTGCCTCTCCGAGCCGGCCGCCGGCTCGGACGCCGCCTCGCTGTCCACCAAGGCCGTGCGCGACGGTGACGACTGGATCATCACCGGCACCAAGGCCTGGATCACCCACGGCGGAGAAGCCGACTTCTACACGGTCCTCGCCCGCACCGGCGCCCCGGGCCCCAAGGGCATCACGGCCTTCCTGGTCCCCGGCGACGCGGAGGGCCTCACCGCGGCCGTGCCCGAGAAGAAGATGGGCATGAAGGGCTCGCCCACCGCCCAGCTGCACTTCGACGGCGTACGGGTGCCGGACGCGCGCCGCATCGGCGAAGAGGGCCAGGGCTTCACCATCGCCCTGGCCGCGCTGGACGCGGGCCGCCTGGGCATCGCGGCCTGTGCCATCGGCGTCGCGCAGGCGGCGCTGGACGAGGCCCTGGCGTACGCGCTGGACCGCAAGCAGTTCGGGCACCCCATCGCGGACTTCCAGGGGCTGCGCTTCATGCTGGCCGACATGGCCACCAAGATCGAGGCGGGCCGGGCGCTGTACCTCGCGGCGGCGCGGCTGCGCGACGCGGGCAAGCCGTTCTCCCGCCAGGCGGCGATGGCCAAGCTGTTCTGCACCGACTCGGCGATGTCCGTCACCACGGACGCCGTGCAGGTCCTCGGCGGCTACGGCTACACGGCGGACTTCCCGGTGGAGCGCCTGATGCGGGAGGCGAAGGTGCTCCAGATCGTGGAAGGCACCAACCAGATCCAGCGCATGGTCATCGCCCGCCACCTGGCGGGCCCGGAAACCCGCTAGGGCGGATCGGGGGAGCGGGACGGTCCGGGGCTGGACCGTTGCGCGGGTCAGCCTCCCAAGATCAGCCTTCGAAGAGGGGTCCGCTCGGCCAGATCGGCGAGGAAGCGACCCGTGCCCATTCGGCGTCCCGACGCCCGGGCACGGTCCGGCCGTCGGCGGCCCAGCGGGCGATCATGGCGCTGTAGATGGGCGGATCGGGGTGCCGGGGCCTGAACCCCTGCCCCTGCCCCTGTCCCTGTCCCTGTCCCTGCCCCTGCTGAACCGATTCTTCGTAGCCGGGCGGTGTCGCCCGCCGACGTCGTCCCGTCCGTGGCGCGGTTGTCTCAACCATGGTCATGCCCGGGCAACGCGGCACGCGAGGCCCGGGTAACCGCCCCCACACCCCGAGGATGCGTTCGAGGCGTAGCCGGGGGTGCCGGGGGCGGTACTCGTGTCGGGCCGGAGCGCGAGGTGGTGGGGGTTTCCCGTCAGTCTCATCGTCTCTCCGGGTCGGGCCGTCCCCTCAAGGGCGCTCCCTGCGGTCGCGTCGCTACGCGATGGC